>CAYVBE010000163.1:0-9917 GCA_964448935.1 uncultured candidatus Brocadiaceae bacterium | reverse complement strand
CACTGTGAGGAACGAAGACCGGCTCGTGCCCGTGATGAGAACCCTCCCCGGCGCTTTGCGCCGATCAACTCGCCGCGACCAGAACGGACGGCATGGTTTTCAGCAGTCACATATTTCTGTTCTACTTCCTGCCGACCGTCCTGGTCATCTATTACCTCCTGTCCCACCACCGGCTGCGGCACCTGGCACTCACCATACTGAGCTACGTCTTCTACGGCTGGGCCAATCCGCTGTTCGTGGTGCTGATGGCCTTTTCGACGGTGGTGGACTACATCTGCGGGCTCGGCATGACGGGGCATTTCCGCGGAGAAACGTGGGGGAAGCCGCTCGGGCGTCTGGATAGGCTGCCGGCTGGCGGCAGCGGCGATGGCGAGGGGCGCTGGTACAACTGGCTGCTGGTTCCCAAGATTGTCTCCTGGGTGCGCGCGGCCGACCGGCACCGCACCTCCGGCCAGCGGCTGGCCGTGGTCATCTCCGTGGTGACGAACCTGTCTCTGCTGGGTTTCTTCAAATACTTCAACTTCGGGGTGGAGAGCTACGACGCGCTGGCCGTCTGGCTGCGGGACACGGCCGGCGTGGACTGGGTGGAGCCGCTGCGGACCACCTTCCGTATCACGCTGCCGCTGGGCATCAGCTTCTACACCTTCCAGTCCATGAGCTACACCATAGACGTCTTCCGCGGCGACGCCCGCCCGGTGCGGAACCTGATAGATTTTGCCTGCTACGTCAGCATGTTCCCCCAACTGGTGGCCGGCCCCATCATCCGGTTCCAGGAGGTGGACGAGCAGCTTCAGGAGCGCTCCCATACGGCGGAGAAGTTCGCGCGGGGCGCGGCGTTCATCGCGCTGGGGCTGGCCAAGAAGGTGCTGCTGGCCAACCCGTGCGGCAAGGTGGCCGACGTGGCCTTCGGCGCGGGCGGGCTGACCTTCGGGCAGTCCTGGGTGGGTGCGGTGGCTTACGGGTTCCAGATATACTTCGACTTCAGCGGGTACTCGGACATGGCCATCGGCCTGGGGCTGATGCTGGGGTTCGTGTTCCCGAAGAATTTCGATTCGCCGTACATCAGCCAATCCATTACGGAGTTCTGGCGCCGATGGCACCTCTCGCTGAGCACCTGGCTGCGGGACTACCTCTACATCCCGCTCGGAGGTAACCGGAAGGGCGGGGGACGGACGTATGTGAACCTGATGCTGGTGATGCTGCTGGGCGGGCTGTGGCACGGGGCCTCGTGGAACTTCGTCATCTGGGGCGGCATACACGGGGTGATGCTGGTGTTCGAGCGCTCCATCGGAAAGACCGCGCCGTACCGCGGGTTGCCCCGGCCGCTGCCCACGGTGCTGACGTTCGTCATTGTCACGTTCGCGTGGGTCTTCTTCCGGGCGCCGGACCTGGGTTCCGCGGTCGCGTACTGCGGCACCATGCTGGGCTTCGGCAGCGCGCCGTCCGGGGCGGTGCTCATCGGCGGATTCATGGACCAGTTCTACTACGCCGGAATCCTGGTCGTGGCGGCCGTGGCGGCGTGGGGATTCCCGCAGACGTGGGACTTCACCCGGGAGCTGACCTGGCCGAAAGTGGTCGTGATCTTCGCCCTGTTCGCAGCCGCCATAGCGGCTCTGACGACGCAGGCATATAACCCGTTCATTTACTTCATCTTCTGATACGCGGCATGGGCGACGACAAGCGACAAGCCGGCAAGGGCGTCGCGAAACACCGACGCCTCACGCGCGAGGAACTCGCCCAGGTTGAGGTGGGGCATACGGACGTGAGCCCCGCGGTGAAGTGGGCCGTGGTGGGCCTCTTCCTACTCAGCATCTTCACCCCGGCCGCTGTGGAGATGGTGGGCTTTGCGGTGGACCGCGCGCGGGGCGAGGCCGAGAGCGCGCTGCCGCATCCGTTCTCCATCTTCGAGCGCATTCCGAGCGCGGCGGCGGAGGGGTTCAACGAGGCGTTCAAGCCCGACGAGCAAGGTCTCGTGAAGCGGCTCTGGCGCGGTACCTTCCGGGCCAACGCGCTGGCACTGCGGGAGATCAACCGCTACAAGGACGAGCTCTCGGAAGAATCGCGCCTGGGCACCATCGTGCGGCCGCCGACACAGTTCTTCCTGACCGCCGTCCTGGGCGCGGGCAACGAGCAGGTGTATCCGGGGCGGAATGGCTGGCTGTTCTACCGCCCGGGTTTCGATTACGTTACCGGGCCGGCTTTTCTGTCGGGGGACCAACTGGCGAAGCGGGCCGCAGCCGGCAGCGAGTACGTCGAGCCCCCGCAGCCCGACCCGCGGCGCGCCGTGCTGCAGTTCCACCGGCAGCTCAAGGAGCGCGGCATCCGGCTGATTCTGCTCCCGACGCCGGTGAAGCCGGTGGTTCATCCGGAGAAATACGACCGGTCCGCAGACGGGGCGGAGGGGCCGGTGCGCAACCCGTCCTTTGACCGTTTCGTGGGCGAGATGAGAGAGGCCGGCGTGCTGGTGATGGACCCGGCCTCGGCGATGTTCGAGCGGGGCCGCCACGAGCCGCAGTATCTGCCGGGCGACACCCACTGGCGCCCGGATGCCATGGAGCGCCTGGCGGCTGCCGTGCGGGACTTCATCGCTGAGCAGGAGCTGCTGCCCGCGCGTTCGCCGGTGAGATATACGCAGAGGGCGGAGGAGGTGACCGAGCACGGCGACCTGGTGGGGTTGCTGGATATCCCGGAGGAGTACGGGCTGTTCGAGCTCACGAGGGTGACGGTCCATCCGGTCGCCGGTCGAGGGGCCGCCCGCTGGCAGCCCGACCCGTCGGCCGATGTGCTGCTGCTGGGCGATAGCTTCTCCAACATATTCTCCCTGGAAGCGATGGGCTGGGGCGAATCGGCCGGGCTGGCGGAGCAGTTGTCCTTCGAGCTGCAGCGGCCGGTGGACCGCATCGTGCGCAACGCGGCCGGCGCGAAGGCAACCCGAGAGATACTCAGCCGCGAAATGGCGCGCGGGCGAGACCGTCTGGCGGGGAAGAAAGTAGTCATCTGGCAATTCGCCACGCGCGAGCTGTCCGTGGGCGATTGGAAGCTGCTGCCCATGGAACTCGGCGAGCCGCCCCCGCAGGAGTTCGTGGTGCCGGAGGCAGGGCAGGATCTGACGGTCACGGGCACGGTGGCGGCCGTCTCCGGCGTCCCCCGGCCGGGCTCTGTGCCGTATCGCGACCATATCTTCACGGTGCACCTGATGGACCTGTCGGGCCCGGAAATTGAAGGCGGGCAGGCGGTCGTGTACCTTAGAAGTATGCGGGACAACAAGCTGACTCCTGCTGCGCGGCTCACTCCGGGCGACCGCGTGAGGGTGCGCCTGCGCCCCTGGCATGAGGTACAGGGCGAGCTGGGCGGGCTGAACCGCAGCGACATGGAAGATATTACCCTCCAGCTACAGGAGCACGCCTGGGGCGAGTTGATCGGGGAGGAGGCCGGCGAGCAACCCCGCCGACGGGGCGCGACGTGGCCGCTCTGGGCTATGCTCGGTGTCTTCGGCATCTGCCTGGCCGTGCGCATCTACACCACGTTCGCAGGTGTTGACAGAGAGTAGAGAGGAAACCCATGGGTCGAAGACTGGCCGGATTCCTGATTTTCGGGTTGTGCCTTCTGGGCCTGCGGGCGGGAAGCGCGGAGATAGAGTTGAGCCCGTCGGTGGAATCGTTTCACGAAGAGATCGGCGCGCTTGCCCGGGGCGCGGCGGAAACCGGGACCAGCGCCGTGGCCGGGGAGGACGGATGGCTGTTTTTCGCACCCGAGCTGCGGCATCTCTCGGTGGGGCGCTTCTGGGGCGAGGCTGCGGCGGAGGTCGGCCGGGCGGGGCAGGGGGCGGATCCGCTTCCCGCCATCGTTGATTTCAACCGGCAACTCGAAGAGCGCGGCATCCACCTGATCCTCCTCCCGGTGCCCGCCAAAGCCGCCGTCTGGCCCGACAGGGTATCCGACGCCGTCTCCGTGGAAGAGGGTGAGCCGGTTCCGCGCGTGGACCCCTACCACGAGGAGTTCTACCGGGTCCTGCGCGAGAAAGGCGTGGACGTTCTGGACCTCTCACCGGTCTTCCGGAAGCAGCGCCACACGGACCACGGTCCCGTTCACTGCCGACAGGACACGCACTGGTCCGGCTCGGGCATCGTGAAGGCCGCCGGGATGCTGGCAAACAAGATAAGGGCGATGGACTGGTTCGAGAGCCCGGGGGAACCGCGATACGAGCGCGAGTGGGACGAGGTGGAGATAACCGGCGACCTGGTGCGGATGCTGCCCGGCTCGGCGGACGAGCCGCCACCGGAGAAGCTGGAGCTGCGCTTTATGGGCGGGGCGGAGGCGCCCCAGGTGGATGAGGAGAGCCCCGTGCTGCTGATGGGTGACAGCCACTGCCTGGTGTTCCATTCCGGCGGCGACCTGCATGCCACCGGTGCCGGCCTGCCGGACCAGTTGACCGCCGAACTGGGCATGCCGGTTGACCTGATGGGCACCCGCGGTTCCGGCTCCACCACGGTCCGCGTGGACCTCTACCGCCGGTGTGCGCGGGACAGCGATTACCTGGCCGGGAAGAAGGTCATCATCTGGTGCTTCACCGTCCGCGCGTTCACCGAGAGCACCCAGGGCTGGCGCGTGCTGCCGGTCAGTCCATAATAGTTTTCCAGACCGAGGTAATCATGCGAGATACCGCACTGTATTGTCTGCTGCTGGTTCTTTCCTGGGGCGCGCAGAGCGCTACGGCCGGGACCATCAACCTGGGCGGAACCGAGGTGCCGGCGGAGAAGTTTCACGTCTTTATTGTGCACGGAGACTCGAACACGTACGGCGGGCATAACCCGGAGGACCCCTGGACCAGCCCGCGTGCCTGGCGCATGAGCAAGAGCGGCGAGTGGGTGCAGGCGGAGTCCAGGATGCCGCTCTTTCCCGGCTACAGGGGCGGCTGGAGTTCGATCTCCGGCACGGGTTGGTGGGTGCTGAAAAACCTTACGCAGCACTATCCGGACCACCACTTCGGCCTGATGCAGTACTGCAACACGGGGAAGGGCGAGGGCACCAGCCCGCGGGAGATCGTGGGCAAGTTCTACGACCCGACGATGGCGTTCCTGGAGCCTTACATCGGTAAGTTCCACTTCATCGGCATGGTGCTGGAAGCCGGCATGACGGGCAAGCAGCACCTGCAGAACTTCGACAAGATGCGCGAGTGGCTGCGAGAGGACCTGGGTATCGAGGAGGTGCCGGTCATCTTCTCCGGGTGGCGACTGAACAATTACGCCTGTAGCCCCGGATGGAGCACCGAGCTGCGGCTGACGCCGGAGATCTTCCCCCACTTTTCCGAGTTGAAGGAGCGAGGCGGCCACACGGCCGGGTGGCACGCGGTGGTCAACGCCTGCCGGCTGGCGGAGAAGCGGGAGGACGTGGGCCTTGTCTTCGGGTTCAACACCGGCATGCAGGACAACCGGCACATGTTCGGCCTGACCGAGCACGGTCAGTGGGGGCACGAAGAGTTCAACAAGCGTTTCTTCTACTCCATAGTCGCCAATGGATGGGCGGTTCCGGGGTCAGAACCGGATGTCGAGCCCCCGACGTCGCCCGGCAACCTGCGCACCGAAAACCTGTGGCACGAGGGCGTTACGCTCTCCTGGGACGCGGGCACGGACAACCTGGCGGTGAAAGGGTACGAGGTCTTCGCCAACGGGAAGATGGTGCCGTGGTGGCCGACGCTCCCGTACGATCTCAGCATGGTTACCAGCGCCACGACCCGGTTTCCCATCTCGGGACTGGAGCCGGGGAAGTCATACACTTTGAGTGTCCGCACGGTGGATTACGCCGAGAACAGATCGGACTTCTCGGTGCCGCTTCAGATTCGGACGAAGGCCGAGCGCGAACCGGTTGAGACTCCCCTGCGTGTGAACGTCGGCGGTCCGGGGGCGGGGGGCTGGGTGCGGGACAAACCCTACCGCGACGGCGGCGGATACGGCTACGTGCTCAGCCCCGGAGGTTTCCACGAAGAGCAAAACCAGCGCTACACCAACCGGACCGGTCCTATCTCCGAGGCATTCCCCGAGGGGGCCCCGGAGCGGACCGTGCTCGGCTGGTTTCGCACCGCCCCCAACGTTTATCGCTTCGACGTGCCCAACGGGCGGTACCGGGTCACCTGGCTCGTGCGCGTGGCGCACTATAAGCTCAAGCAGCGTGCCGACCAGGAACTGGATCGGCCTTTCGTCAAAGAAGAAGTGCCGGACAACTACGTGATGCGCGACTTCCCGCCCGACAGCCCCTGGGGCAGGCTGTTCAACGAGACCGAGCCCTACGGGGATGTCGGCCGGGCGCCCGCCCGAATCTACGAGGTCTCCGACGGCAAGATCATTGCGAACCCGATGGACCAGAAGCGCGTCGGGCACTCGGGCTACAAGATCTACGGTGTTGTGCTGGAAAGATTGGATCAGCACGAAGAAGACAGCGCGATCTTCCGACAGTAGAGGGACGATGAGAATCAGCAAGAGAATCCTGTTCGCGGTTGGCGTGCTCTGCGGCGGTTTGGTGGCGCTGTCGCCCCCCTCGGTAGGTGCGGAAACCATCGAGCTGGGCGGTAAGCAGATCCCGGCGGAGAAGTTCCACGTCTTCTTCGTGTTCGGGGATTCCAACACCTTCGGCAACGCCAACCCGGAAGATGACTGGACAGACCCCCGCGCATGGATGATGGGCCGGAAGGGCAAGTGGCTGCCGGCGGAGTGCAACGTGCCGCACGCCCGACCCAAGGTAGGCCCGGAGCCGGACTGGCAGCACGGGCGCTCCGGCACCGCGTGGTGGGTGCTGAAATACCTCACTGAGGCGTACCCGGAGGACTACTTCGGCGTGGTGAAATTCGGCCTGGCCGGAGGCTGCGGAGAGGGACTGACGCCGTCCGAAGCATTGGGCCGCTACGACCAGTACATGGACTTCGTCAGTCCCTATGCCGGGCAGTTCCACCTCATCGGTGTGGTCATGGAATCCGCCATGACGCAGCCTGAGAAGCAGTTGGAAGCGCTGGCAGAGTGGCGGGGGTTGCTGCGGCACGACCTGGGGGTTGAGCGCGTTCCCGTCGTATTCAGCCCCTGGCGCCTGAACAACTACAACGCCGGCGGCGGACACGTGTGGGACATCCGGGGGACGAAGGGACTGTTCCCCGATTACGAGAAGTTCGCGGACCTGGATTTCCGTCCCATCGGCTGGCTGGGCGTGGTGGGTGCCGCCACGGTTCTGCGCGGGGCCGACGATCTTGCCGTCGTCTACGGCTTCAACCTTGGCATGAGAGATAACCGCCATGCGTTTGCTTTGAGCAAGCACGGCCAGTGGGGGCACGACGATTTCGACAGGCGTTTTTTCGACGCCCTCGTCGCCAACGGCTGGGTGCTTCCAGGCCAGCAGCCGGACACCCGGCCGCCGACTGCGCCCGCCAACCTGCGCACCGAAAACCTGTGGCACGAGGGCGTAACCCTCTTCTGGGACGAGGGCAAGGACAACCTGGCGGTGCGGGGCTACGAGGTATTCGCCGACGGTCAGAAGGTGCCCTGGTGGCCGACGCTGCCGAACGACCTGCCCATGGTCACCAGTGCGCTGCCGCGTTTCCCCGTCTCCGGTCTGAAGCCGGACACCGAGCACGAGCTGAAAGTGCGCACGGTGGACTACGCGAACAACCGGTCGGCGTTGACCGAACCCGTCCGGGTGCGGACGGAGGCCCGGCCCCGCGTCATGCAGCCGCCCATCAAGGTCAACATGGGCGGTCCCGCGGCGGGGGACTGGCTGACGGACAAGGAGTTCCGCGACGGCGGCGGTTACGGCCTCGTGCTCTCGCCGGGTGGGCACTTCCCGGAGCAGAAGCGCGCGCGTTCCCTCGCGGAGATATTCGCCGAGGACAGCCCGGAAAGGACAGTGTTCGGCTGGTACCGCCGAAGTTCCAACGCCTACAAGTTCCGCGTGCCGAACGGCAAATATCGCCTGACCTGGTATCATCGCCCGAAGCCGTGGGAATACGGTGGACACGAGGGCGATACGGCCGCGGAGGGCTTCGAGGTGACACGCTTCCCGGAGGGCAGCCCGATGGCGGCGGCGTTCAACCCCGACAATCCCAACGGCCGGCTCGGGCGCGCCTTCACCCTCACGGTCACCGTGACGGACGGAGAGCTGGTCGCCTGGCCGATGAACAAGAAGTCGGTCGGACACAGCGGTATGGACCTCTACGCGGTGGCCCTCGAGCCCGCAGAATAGTCAGCAACGGAGAGAACCAATGAGACGCACGAGCCGGATTGTGGCCTGCCTGGCGGCCTTGACACTTCTGGGCTTCTGGGGAGCGGCCGGGGCCGAACAGGAGCCGGTCATCACCGAATGGCCGACGCACGGGCTTTCGCCTGCTTTCGTGTGGGAGAGCATCCTGAGCGAGAACAAGGTGAAGGTGCCCGGCCGGAGCCGCCCGCGCAACTGCCGCATGGCGGGGCTCTACGGGCGCGTCCGTCACGGCCGGTTCGGGCAGATGGACGTGGTGGACGGCGCGTTTTTCGCCGATTTCGGCTCCGGCAGGCGTGTCAGGACGCAGATTGCGGAGTCGCGCCGGTTTGCCCTGGAGGCCACCATCGCCCCGTGCAGCGAGGAAGCTGAGATGCCGGAGGGCTGGATAGCGGCGCTCGATGCGGAGGAGGAGCCGCCGGCCTTCGCCCTCGTGCAGCGGGGAAAAGAGCTTGTCCTCTTGCTCGGGCAGGGCTCGGAGGAGAAGGAGCCCGCGGAGGTCAAGGTGGGTGAACTGGAGCCCGGGCGCCCGCAGCACGTGATGGTGAACGTCTGTCAGGAGCGTATCACCTCCTTCATTGACGGCGAGGGAGCGGTGCGGGCGGAAGCACCGGCATTCGATCCGGCTGCATGGGAAGCCGCAACGCTGATCTTCGGCTCGGACTGGCACCTGAAGAGCAAATGGGCCGGGATGCTGGAGGGTGTGGCCATCTATCCCCATGAACTCTCCGCCGACACGGTCGCAAAGCACGCCCGCTACTTCCGGAAGAAGATCGCCGACCGCACGGAGCTGTCCCCCATCGTGCTGAAGGGAGTCCTGCGCGACACCAGCCAGCCGCCGGACGAGACGGTCTATCCCCGCGCGCTCGTCCTCTATCGTTATGACGTTGAGGAAGTGATCTCCGGCAGTCTCGACGCCGACGCGATCATGGTGTACCACTGGGCCATCCTGGGCGCTGAGAAACAGCCTGTTCTGGAACGGGGATTCGGCAAGAGCTACCGGTTGAAAGTGGTGCCCTACGAGGAATTCGAGGCGGTGCTGAAGGAAGAACAGCGCTCCGAAGGAGCCTTCATGCCCGGCCTCCCATCCTTCTACGACATTTCGCGTTAGGAGAGCCTGAAACATGCCCGAGCTTCGCATTTTTCTACTGATGGGGCAGTCGAATATGGCCGGGCGCGGCGACCTGGGGGACCTGCCGCCGATCGAGGACGACCGCATCCGCATGTTCCGCGACGGCGAATGGCTCCAGGCGGAGGAGCCCCTCCACCAGGACAGGCCCGAGGGCATCGGAGCGGGTCCGGGCATGAGCTTCGCCGCCCGACTTCTGGAGACCGACCCGGAGAACCCCGTCGGGCTTGTGCCCTGCGCCGTCGGCGGGACGGGCCTCGATCGCTGGCTGCCGGGTGCCGATCTCTACGCCCGGGCCATGACCCTGGCGGAGGACACACGGCCCGCCGGCCGGCTCTGCGGCGCCCTATGGCACCAGGGCGAGAATGATTCGGCCGACGAGGAAAAGTCGCGCTCTTACGGGGAGCGACTGCGGCGGCTGATACACGGCCTGAGAGACGAACTGGGCATCCCCGACCTGCCGTTCATCGCCGGCGAACTCTGTGACTCGCTGGCCCTCGTGCCGGTGCGGAAGCATTACCCACTCATCAACGAGGCCCTGCGCTTGCTG
>CAYVBE010000162.1:0-10029 GCA_964448935.1 uncultured candidatus Brocadiaceae bacterium | reverse complement strand
ATACCCAGCCCGGCGGAGCGCCCGGCCGCCCCGGTCTTCGGCTTTTTTTGGTTGACATGGGGACGCACACGCTCTATAGTTTAGGCGATTGTTCGGAAGAGGTGCGGCTTTTTGCGAGGGAGATTGATTCGATGAGGCAGCGTTCCGTCATCCTTACGCTCTGTCTGCTGGCAGTGATCGGTCTGATTGTTTCCACCGGGTGCAACGCTTTCTCGCCCGAGAAGATGGAGCGCCGTCGCAGGGTCGTGCGCCAGGACCTCCAGTTGATTCCCGACGACGTTGACTGGGTTCTGGGACTCGACGAACCGAGTGTGGTCCACGAGGAGACCTTCCCGCCGTACAGATACTGATACGCAGCGAACGACCTTCCGAACGCGCCACGGCAGGCGAACTCCGGTTCGCCTGCCGTTTTTATTTCTGTGCCGCCCGCTTGCGCGTTCGGGCGCCCGACGGTAGTATTTGAACGCCCGGCCCTGCCGGACCGGGCACAACCCTTATGTAACTCACAGGGGGGAGCAGAACCGTGGCCGACATCGTGCTGTTCGAGGATGACCATGTTGCCGACATGTGGCCGATCACTCTGACGCGGCCCGCCTTCGGCGTCACCTGCGGCATATACGACCTCTACGGCGTCGCACGGGTGGCCTGCGGGGACGTCGCATACGTCGTCCGGGATTACCTGTCCGACGTGGCCCGGTGCGCCTATGACCGTGCCGAGCCGGGGGATGGGCCCGTTCTGTTCGTCAACGCCTCCGTCGCGCCGGACACGCGCTACGCGGAGCGGTTCCGGTCCATGCTGCAGCAGGCTCAGCCCTGTATCTGCACCGCCGGGGAGAGGGTGGCAGCCGCCCTGGTGCCCGCCGGGACGGATCTGCCGGCGCTCAGCGCAGGGAAGGTCTCCGGCTTCCTGCTGGAACTCGGGCTGCCGGTGGCGGACGAGGACCCCTTCCGGACCTTCGACTACCCGTTCCACGTGATCGGCGCCCTGGAGGAACTGCTCGCCGCCAACCTGGAGCACAAGATCGCCGGGGACGGCTACACCGAGCTTCAGCCGGGCGTCTACGTCGGCGAGAACGTGCAGGTGTCCGACACGGCCATCTTCCACGCGGACGACGGGCCCGTGGTGCTGGACGACGGCGTGCGGGTGCTGGACTTCACCTTCTTCGAGGGGCCCGTCTACGTCGGGCCGAACTCCCGTATCATCGAACGCTCATCCGTCAAGGACTGCGCCTCCATCGGCCACACCTGCAAGATAGGCGGCGAGGTGGAGGCCGGCGTGATCGAGGACTACTCCAACAAGCAGCACCACGGCTTCCTCGGCCACGCCTACGTGGGCTCGTGGGTCAATCTGGGCGCCGGCACCAGCAACAGCGACCTGAAGAACACCTACGGAGAGGTGCGCATCCGCCATCGCGGCCGGCGCGTTGAGACCGGCATGCAGTTCCTGGGCTGCGTGATCGGCGACTACTCCAAGAGCGCCATCAACACGAGCATCTTCACGGGCAAGACCATCGGCGTCTCCAGCATGCTCTACGGCTGCGTGGGGCAGAACGTGCCGAGTTTCTGTAACTTCGCCAAGACCTTCGGCCAGATAACGCAGATGACGGTCGAGCAGGCCATCATCACCCAGAAGCGCATGTTCGTGCGCCGAGACGTCGAGCAGACGGAGGAAGACATCGCCCTGCTGAAGGAAGTCTTCGAACTGACCCGCGCCGAACGCGAACTCTCCGAAGAGCCGCCCGTTTTTTGAGCCTGGAGCCCCGGCCGCCATGGAGCCTGATGACACGCTTACAGGTGGGAGATTTGCCATGCGTATCGGCTATATGGACTGTTTCAGCGGCGTGAGCGGCGACATGTGCCTGGGGGCGTGTGTGGACGCCGGGGTGCCGCTGGACTGTATCGAGAGCGCCCTGGAGGGGCTGCCGATCTCCGGCTATGCGCTGAGCGCGGAGCGCACCACCCGCGCCGGGCTGGCGGCGACGAAGGTCACCGTGGAACTGGAAGAGCACCACCATCACCCGCACCGGGGACTGGGGGATGTTCTGGAGATCCTCCGGGCCGGCTCGCTTCCCGAGCGCGTGCTGGAGCACAGCTCGCGGGTGTTCCGCCGTCTGGCGGAGGCTGAAGCGCGCGTTCACGACACCGACCCGGACAGCCTCCACTTCCACGAGGTGGGCGCGGTGGATGCCATCTGCGACATCGTGGGCACCGTGGCGGCGCTGGAAGAACTTGGGCTGGATGCCCTGAAGTTCGGCACCGTCATGCTGGGCGGCGGTACCGTGGAGGCGGCCCACGGGACACTTCCGGTGCCCGCGCCGGCCACCGCCGAGTTGTTGAAGGGGTGTCCGACGGCCGGCGGGCCGGTGGACGTGGAATTGACCACCCCCACCGGGGCCGCGCTGCTCACCACGCTGGGCGAGCCGGTGCCGTTCTGGCCGGATATGTCCGTCGAAACTGTCGCCTACGGGGCGGGGGGTCGGGATATACCCGGGCTGCCCAACGTCCTGAGGCTGACGGTGGGCGAGAAGCCGCCCGGGAACCTGGACTCGGACGTCGTCTGGGTGCTGGAGGCCAACGTGGACGACATGACGGGGGAGGAGGTGGGTTTCTGCAGCGAGAAGCTGCTCTCCGGCGGCGCGCTCGACGTCTGGACCTGCCCCATCCAGATGAAGAAGGGCCGTCCCGGCATTCGGCTCACTGTGCTTTGCACGCCCGAGCGCCGCGAAGCGCTGGAAGGGCTCATCTGGCGGCACACGACCACCCTGGGCGTGCGGCGGTGCCTGTGGCAGCGCTCAAAGCTGCAACGCGAGAGCACATCAGTGGAGACCCCGTGGGGCGAGGTCCGCGTGAAGGTGGCCCGTCTGGGTGGGCAGGTGGTGCGGTGCGAGCCGGAATACGAGGACTGCCGGGCGCTGGCCGAGGATCGGGACCTGTCCCTGCGTGAGGTCTACCGGGCAGCCGTCGCCGTTTTCACCCAACCCCGGAGCTCTCCTTGACGTCGTCCTTCCGCCACCCGTAAACGCCCGCCAGGCCCACAAGGCTCAATCCCCCCAGCCCCAGCCCGATCCCGTAAAAGATGCCGCGGCTCAGGAAGGTGACCGCCGCCGCCGTGCTCTGCTCCACCCCGAAGGCCGCGCACAGGCCCAGCATGGCGGCCTCCATGAAACCGGCCCCGCCGGGCGACATGGAAATGTCGCCGAAGAAGGTGGAGATGGTCACGATGACCAGCACCCTCAGGAAGCCGATGTCGGCCCCGAACCCGTGGAACAGCACCAGGTGGGCCAGGCAGACCAGCAGCCAGGAGACGGCGGAGATGCCGATGATCAGCGCCAGGGATTTCGGACTGCCCGCCGCGCGCGAGAACGGGGCCACCAGGTTCTCCAGCTTCTGGATGGCGTATTCCTCGAAGTGCTCGTAGGTGTGGAACCGCTCCCGCAGGAACTTCAGCAGCCGGCCGTTGTAGATCGCCGGCAGAAGCCTGCCCAGCAGGCGGGACCGGACGCCGATCTGCTCCCGCAGAAGGAAACCACTGAGCACCGCCAGCAGCACCAGCCCCACGATGCCCGCCATGGCCGCCTTGTAGAACAGCGCGATGGGCACGAACGCCACCACGAAGAACACCGACGCGACGAGGAAGCAGAAGAACACCGTGCCGTAGACCACCTTGTCCGCCAGGATGGTGCCCAGGTAAGCCGTCTTCTCCCCGCCGAAGGCCCGGCTCATGTAATAGGCGCGCACTGGCTCGCCGCCCACGCGCGCGCCCGGCGTGATGACGTTGAAAAAAACGCCGGCCATGTAGATGGGAAAGACGGTGGCCATGTTCTGGCGGCCCTTCGGGCGCATGATGTGCAGCCAGCGGAAGCACCACAGCACGAACACGGTGAACTGCAGCAAGGTGGCGCTCCGGATGCACTCCTTGTCCGACTCGCGGACCGCCCGCAGGATGTTGGCCACGCCCACCCGACGCACCAGAAGGTACAGCAGGCCGACCACCGCCACCACGGCCAGCACCTTCAGCGCCGTTTTGATCGCCGTCCCCCGGGTCATGGCCGCCCCTCCGCCAGCCGCAGCCGGGCCAGCGCCAACGCATTGGAAACGGCGGCACGGGTCAGCTGCACGTTGTCCCGCAGACGGATGCTGCTCTCCTGTTCGCCGTAGGCGCAGGGAACCGGCACCTCCCCGATCCGCACCGGTCTTTCCAACTCTGCGGCCAGCCGGCCGAGAAGCGGTAGGGAGACGTGTTCCAGGGCATAACGCCCGCCGGCGGACATGTGCTCTGCCAGATACCGGGCCGCGCGGCGGCTGTAGACGCGGAAGCCGCTCTGGACATCCCGGATGGGCAATGCGCCGATGACGCGGTAAGGAAGGTCGGCCAGGTCGTTGGCCAGCCGGCGAATGCCCGGCATCTGGGTTCGCAGGCGCCGGCCGATGACGGCATCGTATGGCGGCACGTGCCCGCAGAGGCGCGGGAGCAGGGCCGGGTCGTTCTGCATGTCGGCATCCAGCAGCGCCACGCTTTCTACTCCGGAATGGGCAACAGCCTCCTTCAGGCCGGTCAGAACGGCGGCCTGCTTTCCGCGGTTGACGTCATGGTGCAGGGAAGCCACGGCGGGATTCTCCGCCAGTTCATCCGCAATTGCCCCGGTGGCGTCGGTGGAGCAGTCGTCAATGCAGACGACCCGACGCACACCCACTTCGAGAGCCGCTTCCACGGCCCGGCCCAGGTGCGCTTCTTCGTTGAAGGCGGGGAACACTACGGCCGTGCGGTCGGGCGGGCGACCGGACCGGGCGGGCGCGAGCTGTTCCACCACGATGGTCATGCGCCGCTTTCCGCGTGCGCCTCTTCGGCGGCCTGACGTGCCCCGGTGCCCGGGGCGAAGCCCTGCGCGTCGAGGATGTCCACAAGGGCCTCCAGAAGCATCAGGACGTTCTCCATGTTGCAGGAGTGGCCCATGAGGCCGATCCGCCAGACGCTGCCGGCCAACGGGCCCAGCCCGCCGCCGATCTCGATGCCGTGCTCCTCCAGCAGGGCGCCGCGCACTGCCGCGTCGTCCACGCCCTCCGGTATCTCGACCGCGTTCAGCATGGGCAGGCGGTAGGGCTCCTCCACCAGCATCTCCAGCCCCAGGGCCTCCAGCCCGGCGACCAGCGCGGCGCTATTGCGCTCATGACGGGCGAAACGTGCCTCCAGCCCCTCGTCCATGACCACCTGCAGCGCCTGCCGCAGGGCGTAGATCATGGATATCGGCGCGGTGTGGTGGTAGGTGCGGTCGCTGCCCCAGTAGTGCCTGACCATGGACATGTCCAGATACCAGCTCGGCACGGGATGGCGCCGGGCCTCCAGGGCGTCCACGACCCGCGGACTCAGCGAGACGGGTGCGAGCCCGGGCGGGCAGCTCAAGCACTTCTGCGTGCCGCTGTATATGGCGTCCACCTGCCATCCGTCCGTCTCCACGTTGCACCCGCCCAGGGAGGTCACGGCGTCCACCACCAGGAAAGCGCCGGTCTCGTGCACGATGCGGCTGATCTCCTCCAGCGGCTGGCGCACGCCGGTGGACGTTTCCGCATGCACGATGGCGACCACGCGGGGGCTGTGCGTCTCCACGGCGTCCAGTACCTGATCGGGCTCGAACGGCCGGCCCCACTCGGCCTCCACGGTGATCACCTCGCCCCCGATGCGGCCCGCGATGTCCGCCATCCGCCGGCCGAAGACCCCGTTGATGCAGACCAGCACCCGGTCGCCCGGCTCCACCAGGTTCACCAGGCAGGTCTCCATTCCCGCGCTTCCGGTGCCGGAGACGGGCAGCGTTAGTTGATTCTCGGTCTTCAGCACCTGCCTCAGCAGGTCCTGTGTCTCGTCCATGATACGGATGAAGTCGGGGTCCAGGTGGCCCAGCAGGGGCTGCGACATGGCCTCCAGCACGCTGGGATGGCAGTTGCTCGGACCCGGCCCCATCAGGATGCGTCTGCGTTCCGCGTCATCGCTCATCTGGACTGCTCCTCTCCTGGGTGGTGTTGCCTCACGGCACGCTCGGTTGGATTGCGCAAAGTGCCCCGCCGACGAAGGAACACAAATACAGGAAAACCGCCCTCAACGCAAGCGCGACGAGGGCGCGAGGCAGCATCCAAAAGAGGGTCGGCAATCCCTGACAACCCGGTTCTGCGCGCCTATAATGTCCACGGGAGGGATGCCATGGATTGCCTGGAGATAGACGGGAGCCATCTGGAGGGAGGCGGGCAGTTGCTGCGGACGGCCGTGGGCCTTGCGGCCGCGACGGAGCAGCCGTGCCGCGTGCACAGCATCCGAAAAGGCAGGCGCAGGCCCGGCCTGGCGGCGCAGCACCTGTGCGGCGTGCGCGCCGTGGCCTCGCTGTGCAAAGGCCGGTTGGAAGGCGACGAGATGGGCTCGCAGGAGGTCGCCTTCTATCCCGACGCGCTGGACCCCCCCGGGAAGGTCGCCGCCCACGTGGGCACGGCGGGGGCGGTGACCCTGGTGCTCCAGGCCCTCATCCCTCCTCTGGCCGTCGCCGACAGGCCCACCGAGGTCACTGTGGAGGGCGGAACGCACGTGCTGTGGTCCCCCACCGTGGACTACTTCCGGGAGGTCTTCGCGTTTTTCTTATCGCGGATGGGTGTGGAGATTGAGGTGGCGGAGGTCGAGCCGGGCTTCTACCCGCGGGGCGGAGGGCGGGTGCGCGTGGTGGTGAGGCCCGGTCCCCCGGAGCCCGCCGACTTCGTCCCTCGCGGAGAACTCCTGGGCATCCGGGCCACGAGCATCGCCACGGAGGGCCTGCGCGGCGCGCGGGTGGCCGAGCGCCAGCTCGAAGGAGTGCGTGAGCTGCTCGACCCGCAGGAGGAAGAGGCGCGTTACGTACGCTCGCCTTCCACCGGCACTGCCGTGCATCTCACGGCGAGATACGAGAGCGCCCGGCTGGGCGCGTCGGCGCTGGGAAAGCGGGGAAAGCCGGCCGAGAAGGTGGGCCGGGAGGCCGCCCGATCACTGCAGGCGGAGATGGAGAGCGGCGCGGCGCTGGACCAGCACATGACAGACCAGATTCTGCCCTACCTTGCCCTGGCCGACGGCCGGTCACGGGTGAGCATCTCCCGCACCACCGACCATTGCCGCACCAACATGTGGGTCGTCCGGCAGTTTTTGCCGGTAGATTTCAGCGTGGATGCCGACGCCGGCACCATCGCATGCGAGCCACTCTGAGGGTCACTCGGCCGGCGCTTCCGGCTGTTCCACCTGCGTCTCGGGTGTCGTGTCCACGGGTTCGGTTTCCCACGCCTTCTTCACCACCAACAACAGGACCCCCACCACCACGAGCCCGGCCACCACCAGCAGCACGAGCAGCGGCATGAGGAAACGCCCGAAGATGCGCTTCAGAAAGCCTTCCTGCCTCGCCTCCTGTCGCACCACGGCCACGCCGCTGCGCACGTCGGCCCCGCAGTTGGTGCAGATGGCATCGCGCACGCCCAGGACCGCGCCGCAGTTGGTGCAGGTGAGTCGGCCGGGGTGATGCTGGGGCATTTGCGGCTCGATTGCCGCTGCTGCGGGGGCTTCTGCCGCATCGGGCTCGTCCGGAACAACGATGACGGTCTCGCACTCACGGCAACGCACCTTCTTGCCGGCGAAGGAATCCTTCAGACGGTACTCCTTGCCGCACTCGGGATTCGGACATTTTACGCTGATCGCCATACGTCGCTCCTCTAAAGTCTCGGGGCATGTAACCCGACCAGAGAATCAAAGGCAACACGCGAGAGCCGGACGGGTGGTCCCGTCCCTCCCTCCGCCAAGGCCGCCGTTCAGAGGCGCTCGGCGATACGGTCCCAGTTCTCCTGCTGCCAGCGGTAGTAATCCGTCCGTTCCAGCTTTCCGGCGGCCTCCTCGTCCACTATGGCCACGGTATCCGGGTGCATCTGCAGGGCGGAGGCCGTCACCATCGAGGTCACGGGCCCCTCGACGGCTGCCCGCACCGCGTCGGCTTTCCCCGCCCCGGCGGCCAGGAAGACGCACCGGCGGGCGCGCAGGATGGTGCCGATGCCCATAGTGACGGCGAACCGCGGCACCTCCTCGGCGTCCTCGAAGAACCGGGCATTGTCCTCCACGGTCTCCTGCGCCAGCATCGTCACGTGCGTCGCGGAGGCCAGCGAGGTGCCGGGCTCGTTGAAGGCCAGGTGACCGTCCCGCCCCACCCCGAGCACCTGCAGATCAATCCCGCCCAGGTCCTCGATCATCCGCTCGTAGCGCTCGCACTCATCGGTCAGACACTCGGCCGTCCCGTCCGGCACGTGGGTGTTTTCGCTGGGGACATTGATGTGATCGAACAGGCGATCATTCATGAAGCGCCGATAGCTCTGCCGGTGGTCCGGCCCCAGGCCCACGTATTCGTCCAGGTTCAGCGTGGTGACGGTGGAGAAGTCGAGCCCCTCCTCCCGGTGTGCGCGCACGAGTCTCTCGTAGAGGCCCTCGGGTGTGCTGCCGGTGGCCAGGCCCAGTACCAGATCGGGTTTTGCTTCGACGGCGCCGGTGACGATTTCCGCCGCCCGGTCGCTCATCTCCTCGTAGTCGCCGGCGATGAATATCCTCATCCTTCTTCCTCCACGGACCGAGGGACCATGTTGCATGAACTCGCCCTGAAGGGCGCCCTATTATCCCGGACGGCGGCCCGCAGTTCAAGCCGCGGACCGAGCTTGTCCGGATGCGGTGGAACTGGTAACATCGAACACGAAGGTTTGTTCGACTCTGTGGGTGGCACGGGAGCCAGACATGATGCGTGGGATGGTAGCGTTGACGATGGCGGGGCTGGCGTTTCTCGGCGGAGCGGCGTGTGCCGAGACGACTCAGAAGGAGATCGCCGACCGCCTCGGCGCGCTGGCAGAGAAGTACGCCGTCGAACTGGATAAGAAGGGAAACGTAATCCGCTTCGGTGCGTCCAATCACGGCATCCATCGCAAGAAGGGCGAGGAGCCGGCGCCCGGCATTGACGACGAGGCGTTCCGCGCCATCCTCCAGTTCCCGAAACTGCAGGCGATTTTCCTGGAGCGCCAGCCGCTGACCGACAAGGGCTACGCCCTGCTGGCCGAGTGCCCGGAGCTGGTGGACGTGCGGCTGCACGACGCGCAGGGCATCGGGTCGGTCGAGAATGAGAAACAGCCCCACGCCACTGCCGATTTCGCACTCGTGGTCAACAAGATCAAAAAGCCCCTGCGGGTGCTGGAACTGAAGCACCTGTTCAAGGTCAAGGGCGCCTGCATAGACAAGTTCGAGCCGCAGCCGGAGTTGCGTAAGCTGGAGCTGGACAACGCCTTCAGCGGGCCGAAGGCCGTCGAGTTCATCCGCCACTGCACTAAGCTGGAGAACCTCCAGCTCCACCGCACCACCATGACCGACGCCGAGCTGGGCCGTGCCCTGGAGCCCCTGGACAACCTGCAGGTGCTGGAGATCCGCCCCACCGGCCGTGGCGGGGACCCCATCACCGGCCGCAGCCTGCGGCACATCCGGAACCATCCCACCCTCATCTCCATGCACATGAGCATCAAGTGGGGAGAGATACCCTACGAGGGCGGCCTGGAGCACCTGGCCGGCATCCCCACGCTGAAGCACATCAAGGCCTACCCCGACCAGCCCGAACTCACCCCCGAGAGCCCGCAGATACAGCGCCTGCACCAGGAGCGCCCCGACATCACCATAGAGCTCGGCAAAGCCGGCACCATCGAGGGCACCGCGGGCGTAGACATCCACCGCGACCAGGACTACCGCTGGGGCATCTGCCGGTAGCGGCGGCCGCCTGATACATATGCCGTAACTCTCTCCTGAGCATCACCTTCGCCCACTTTCGGTTCGTTTCGCAGCCGGGGTCCCTCGGCCGCCTTCCTCCTCTCCCGACACCGGCCCGCCACAGGCGCGAGGCGCCCCGACATCCCCCGGACAGTGAGCGGCAAAGCCCGGCCGACTCCCCGCCACTCGCAACCCCGCCAAACCGCCCGCAGACCCGGACAGTGCGTCCCCGAAACCGGACACAAATC
>CAYVBE010000161.1:1465-10100 GCA_964448935.1 uncultured candidatus Brocadiaceae bacterium | reverse complement strand
GACCTTGCCAGAATGGCTCTGAACCCCGAAACTCAAGTGTTATGGACCACTAGCATCGTGGCCGTGGGAACGGCCCGAATGGTTCGCCGTAGTACGCGTTGGGACCGGGTCAACCCAACTTGCTCCGGACGAAGGGCGCCCACAGCCGGCTGCCGCCTTACGGCTCTGAAAGAGCCGGACATAGAAGCCCAGGGCAAGGCCGCAGGCCGCAGCCCTGGGTATAGCGCAGAGTAGAAAGGTTGAGCCCTGAAAGGGCGGAACATCACAGCCGTAGATCAATTCGCCATACGAGTGCGTGTCAAGCAACGCGGAATGCGCCTTCATACTTGACCGAGATCACCGCGCGCACCACGCTTGTGTTCCGCCCTTTCAAGGCAGACATCCTTACGACATCACACCATGTTCTTCTCTTTGGCGAACGCCACCAGTTCGTCCACGCAGGCGAACGCCATGGCCGTCACGGTGTCCGCAGCGCCGTAGTAGATGGCCAGCCGCCCGGTGGGCGCGTCGCAAAGGGCGGCGCAGGGGAAGACCACGTTGGGCACGTCGCCGACGCACTCGTAGAGTTCCTGCGGCGCCAGCACATATTCGCTGCCGCGCGCGATGACCTTCCACGGCTCCTCCAGGTCCAGCAGCGCCACGCCGGTGCTGTACCAGAACCCGTTGCAGGAGGTGAGAACGCCGTGGTAGAGCAGCAGCCAGCCCTCGTCCGTCTCGATCGGGACGGGGCCGGCGCCGATCTTGGTTGACTGCCACCCGCCCGCCGGCTGCATCACGAACCGGTGCTTGCCCCAGAACGTCAGGTCCGGGCTCTCGCTGTAGAACATGTCGCCGAAGGGCGTGTGCCCCCGGTCGCTCGGGCGGCTGAGCATAGCAAAGTTCCCGCCGATTCGGCGCGGGAACAGAACGCCGTCCCGGTTGTAGGGCAGGAATGCGTTCTCCATCTGGTGGAACGTCTCGAAGTCCTCCGTCCAGCCCAGACCGATGGTCGGCCCGTGATAACCGTTGCACCACTGGACGTAGTAGCGGCCCTCGATGAGACAGACGCGCGGGTCGTAGCCGTACTGGAAATTCTGCAGCGCGGGGATGTCGCACTCGAACTCGATCGGGTCCGGCTCGATGTCCCAGTTGATACCATCCTCGCTGCGGCCGGCGTGGAGCTGCATGTGGCGCCGCTTGTCGTCGCAGCGAAAAACACCGGCGTAGGCACCTTCGAAGGGCACCACGGCGCTGTTGAAGATGCTGTTGGAGGAGGGTATGGCGTCGCGCGGGATGACCGGATTGTCGCTGTAGCGCCAGACCACGTCGTCGCAGCCCTCGGGACGGTCCTCCCAGGGCGTCTCGGGCAGGGGCTCGCCGTTGATCACTTCAGCCACAGAAAACTCCTTTCAATGCTTATGTCCCGGATAAACTCGTCCTCAATCTCCACAACCGGGGCCGCGCTATGTCACCGGTATGGGCACGGGGCACCAGGACGGGTACAAACCGGTTGGGGTGTGTTAACCGGGACGATTCTCAATGGGTCCGTCATGACAGAGAGGTCCAGCACCAACAGTTCCGGCGGGTGACTTGCATTCCATACCTGTTGCGCGCCCATCGCCGCTCCGGCTGTGGAAGGTCGCCCCGGAAGCTCGCGTGGTTCGACTACCGCACCCCGCCCTGGACATGGAATTCCGTGTCCGGTCGCGTTGCGGGCGGCTGATAGACGAGGCTGCTCAAAGTTCTGATGGCAGGGGGCGTTACTCTTCACAAGAAAAGTGGTGTCTCCTGTTGCTCACTCAGACCTGGGAGGTCGAGCCTTCGCCTGCCGCGCCAACGGCGGTTGCGGCACGCCATCAAGGGCTGCGGCCACTTCTGCGGCGATCTGGTACAAACGCAGCGTCAAGTCCTGGAACGGAGAGGTCGCGTAGTCTTCGGGCATGCCACGTAATCCATCCCTGACCTGGCGACCCATGGGATTGAGTCCCGGCCGCCCGCGCAGGTAGTTCTCGTGACGGTCCTTGAGCATCTGTTGCGCGCGTAGGGCCAGATCGTCTCCCAGGTGGGCGCGCTGATGCTCGTCCTCCAGCGCCTGTTCGATGAAGATGCGGGCCTCTGAAATCTGTATCCCTTCGCGCAGCATCTGATACCGCACGGTCGGCACTGCCCCTTCTGTACCCATGCCCAGGACATACTGAGGCGTGGTCTTCACCAGCCGCCCCCAGCCCTGGGAGTGGACATTTTGCATCGGGACGTGCCCGTCCCGGAATTGCAGCACCGGCCAGAAGTCGGCCATCATCCTGTCGATACCACGATAGCCACGACTGCCGCCAGTATAGGCTTCGGCAAAGACATGCCAGCCCGCCGGTTCCAGGTTCGGACTCAGGAAGACGCGGCCCGAGGCGCCCGTCAGGAAACTGCTGGCCCAACCACGGTTGAGACCATCTTTGTGGTGCTTCGTCGGCCAGGGCACCACCCAATACCCGACCTCCATCTGAGCCTTGCCGACCAGGAACGAGCCCTGCGCGTCCGGACTGCCAAAGCCCCGGCCATGGGTGTACATCGCCCACTTCGTGCCGGGAGCGACCTCCTTGTAAAAGTTGATGATCGCCGGCCGCGGCCAATAGTCACTCGGAAGTCCGAGCATCACCGCCTCCCTATCCCAGCCGCGCCGGGTCACGCGCTCACGCATGCCTTCCACGGCCGGTCCCCAGTATTCATGGCTCCCGGGAAGGCCGGGAAAGGGGATCTCCGTGTGGCCGATCACCCCCGTTGCGGGGTCGATCGTGCTGACACGCATGGTATCCGGCAGCTCAGGCGGCTCACGCCTTCGTCTGTCCGGCCTTTGCCTGTATCCAGGCTCGAAGGATCCCTCACCGACCATTAACAGCACCACGGACGGGGCACCATGGTACTGCTCATAGAGATCGAGGTAGCGCTCGACCACACTGAAATCCGGCGTATGGCTGCCATCGGGCCGGGGCACCCATTTTACCATGGTGTGCTCGTTCCCCACGATGTGGGTCGAGACCAGGGGAATGTAGACCACTTTGTTGCCGGTCTGACCGATCAGGCGCAGCGAAGGTTCGAGTTTCTCGAAATGCTCATCCGACCAGAGCGGGACTTCGTACAGGCGTGCCACCGACTCCGGCGACTGGATCAGTCCCACATGTGTCTTCCAGTCCTCGGTATCCGGCATCCTCCACCCCGCAACCTGGAGCGTCACCGGGACGCGGACCTCATGCTCCTGGGCGATGGACAGATGCAGCTCACTGCGATACGTACCGGGAATCGCCTCGGCCGGAATCATCAACTCGATCCAGACGGGATGCACCTGCTCTCCGGCACGGGGACCTGGTTCGTACACATCATGGAAGGGCCATTCGGGCGAATGGGCGACTCGACTGGAGGCGGACATGTAATGGGGCCTGCCCCCCGCCGGAAAATCTTCGAAAGGACCGGTAACGTGCTTATGAAAAATGTCGCGTGCAATCGCCTGCTGACTGCGCCGTACGGCAAAATGGATCGTCGCATGCTCCGCCGCGATCGTCGTTCCACTATTCTCGTGAAGTAAAGGATCCAGGCGGGCCACAACATGCGAGATCGCTTGCTTGCCGGCGATGACGACTTGCCCCGACGTCACGGCGTTGCGAGTACCGACCAGACGAATCGGCGCTAATGGCGCATCGGGCTTGACGGCCGTAGCATCCAGGAGCCCCCCGGGTATCGGAGGCTTCACTGCTATGTCACCGTACCGACCGGTCACGAAGTCTGCCAGCCCCAACCGCTCGGCATCGAGCGTGTCGCTGATCGGCTCCAGGGGCGTAGCGTTGAAGACGGTCACCGTGCTCCGGCCCTCAAGCACCGCGCCGGTTCTCTTGTGCGGTTCGGCTGCCCATCCAGCAGCGGACCCCGGCAGCCATGACCCGATAGACATCAGCAACAGCGGCACGATCCAGGAAAAGTCGCCCTTCCTGCACGTCGGAACAGAGGGCGTCGTTTGCTTAAGCACATTCATCGCGGCGTCCTTGAATTCTGGAATTCACGAATCACTTGCACAACCCCACGCCGACAGCGCTTTGCCCCGTAGAGTCACTGATTCAACACGACCGGCATTGTAGGTCAAGTGGGGATTACCCATTTTCTGCAAAGGAACTGCACATGGTCTTTCGGCATGACAGGCTACCCGCCCCGCGAGTTTTTTCAACATGAAATCCACGAAAGCCCGGACGCTGCGGCCCGTGCCGGGGCGTTTCCGTGCCCGGGATGCGTGGCGAGAAGAACCCTCGGAGAAGCATCATTCTGCTTTTCACCCGTCGGTTGACCGTCTCCCGAAGTGCCAAAAACGCACTCAAACAGCCCTCAGACGGCCGCTCTCTAACATCTGCCCGCCGCGAGTACCAGCCCGGATGGGTTATCCGGGTTCGATGCGGGTTGTCACTCGATGCGTTCCATGATGCCGGTCAGCCGTCCGAAGGACGGACCGTGCTTGCGGCAGAGGGTCTCCCAGAGTTGCTCGTTCTGCCGGGCGTAATCCAGGTTGGCCAGAACGGCGGTGAGGAACGGCGGGCTGTTCAGCGTCCAGCCGCCCTCGAGGCCGGCCTTCTGCAGCCGGTCCGGCAGGCCGTCCAGCTTATCCACCAGCCAGTCGTCCAGCAGTGCACGCAGTTCGGCAACCATATCGGGATGCTCGGCGGCCAGGTTACGCTCCGGGTCGCCGGTGACATCGAACAATTCCACCGGTTCGATATGCTCGAACGGCCCGGCGAAGTAGGTGCGCACCAGGCCCCAGTCCTCTTTAACCAGCATCCTCTGGGTCACCAGCGCATTGCAGTCGGTAACGATCAAATCGTGAGGGGCCGGCCGGCTATCGGTCAGGCAAGGAACCAGGCTCCGGCCGTCCAGCTCCGGCGGGTCCATTCCGGCAAGTTCCAGGACCGTCGGCGTCAGGTCGGCACCGTAGACCGGGCCCTCCACACGCCTGCCGCCGGATTCCCCGCCGGGAAGCCGCACCATCAGCGGGACATGGCTGATGCACTCGTAGCAGGTGTGGTGGTCGAAGGAGCCGTATTCGCCGAACGCCTCGCCGTGGTCGCTGGTGATGATGACCGCCGTCTCATCGGCCAGGCCCGACTCCTCCAGATAGTCCAGCAGCCGCCCGACCTCGCGGTCCCCGAAATGAGTCTGGGCATCGTAGCGGGCCATGGCCTCCGCAGAGGACATCCGGGGATCGCCGCCGTCAATGTCGTGCCACCCCTCGGAGTAACGCTTCATGATGGGGTTGCCGTTCAGTATTTCCAGCGACGGCGCGAAGTCCTTGTAATCCTCCGTGGGGAACAGGCGGCGGTCCTCCTCGGGCGCCTTGTTGTAGGGGCAGTGCGGCTCCCAGTAATGGACGAACAGGAAGGCATCGCCCTGCGCGCGGTTTGTCCCAAGCCACCCGATGGCATCGTCGGTGACGTCCGGCGCGCGCCCGCCCTGGAAGCGCAGCCCCGGCGGCATAATGGTCTCCCAGCCGGCCTGCAGCCACGGGCAGACGTAGAACAGGTTGCTGATAGCGCAGGTCTCCCAGCCCGCGCGGCCCAGATGCTCCTGCAGCAACGGCGGACCGGGTCGGTAGCTCCAGGGGGCCTGGAACCCGAAGATGCCGTTGTGAATGCCGAAGCGGCCCGAGAGCATCGCGGTGTAGGACGGCGGCGTGGGCACATCGCTGGCGTAACAGCGCTCGAAGATCACGGCCTCCTCCGCCCACCGGTCAATGCACGGCGTGGTCTCGAAAGGATGGCCGTAGCAGGAGACGTGCGAGGCACACAGCGTGTCCAGCGAGATCAGGATTACCTTCATGGAAGCGGGTCCTCCGGCGGGGTTACTCAAAGCGATCCAGGTAGGGCTTCATGGCCTCGAACCACTTCTCGGCCATCTTCTCCTGGCCCTGTGGGTTGGGGTGCGCCCAGTCGAAGGTGTCGGTGTCCGGTGCGTCCGGCCGCGCCGTCCAACCCTCGTAGTGGTTCACAGTGACGACGGGTGACTGCTCGGTATTCATCTCCCGGGCCATCTGCTCCACCAGGGGGCGGATCTTCAGGGCCGCGCCGCCGTTGAAGTTCAGGTGGCCCACCAGCACCACCACGCGCGGGTTGGCCTCGCGGAGCATCTGGATGATGTCCCGCAGGGGCTCCGCCACGGCCTGTGCGTGGTCGTCGGCGCCCTGGTCATTGGTGCCCAGGTGAATGAGGACGATGTCCGCCGGGGCCGGGTAGGTCTTCATCCACTCGGCCAGGTTGTCCCGTACCTTGGCGGTCTTCCAGCCGTAGTGGCCCTCGTGGTCGCGGTCGAGCGGGATGCCCTCATAGTCCGGCCACTCGAAGTTTTTGTGCAGGCCGGTCTCCATGGAGCCGATGAAGTCGAACTCGACCCCGGCGTCCGTCAGCTTCTGGAAGAGCGGCAGCCGGTAGGTGTATTCCGGCCGGTCCGTCCGCCCTCCCTGGGTAATGGAATCGCCGAGGGGCAGTATATGGACGGTGTTTCCCGACTCGCCGGGTTCGACCAGGGTGTAGAGCGAATCCTCCGGCAGCGTGATGGCCGTTCCGCCGTCGGCAGCACTGGTTGATGCCTCCCGGTCGGTCGGGTAGCCGTTGCCGTCCAGCACCGTGGCCTGCAGCGGGGCCCGGCCGCGGAGCGTGACGGACGCGTTCACGCGCTTCACGTTCATGGGATAGCCGCCCAGATCGGTGATTCGCTTGTTGCTGTTCACGGCCTCGGTCTCGAACCCGTAGGGGTGGTCCTGCGTGCCGGTCTGGATCAGCACCCGCTCCGACTCGGCTATGGGCTTGCCGTCCAGGGACACCACGAGAACCGAACCGTAGTCGTTGCCGGGTTCGATGGTCACGTCTTTCAGCCGGATCGTGCCGGCGTCCTTCAGGAAGCCACAGGCGCCCTGCGCGCGGGGAGTGTTCACAGTGACGACGCCCTTCCCGTAATCCCAGTCGAGCTCGCCCGTCATGGCGCGCACGGTCTTGGCGTCGCGGTCAATGTAATCATCCAGGTTCACGCTCTCGATCTTCTGGGAGCCTTCCGCGATGACCCGGTTGACCTTGCCCACGAAGAAGGCCAGGCGGTCCACCTGCATGGCGGCCTGCGCCGCGGCGCCCTCCAGGTCGCCGATCTTCGAGACCCACAGGGCGTCCTTGCCGGTAAGCTCGAACAGCGCAGCCTGCCCGAAGTCGTAAAGATGCTGCAGGCTCATGCGCTGGGTCACGGCGGTCGGCGCCTCCTGGACATCACCCCGCCGGAAGATCAGCGCCGCGCCGGGGAACTGGCCCAGGATGCTCGGACAGTTGACCTCCCAGACGTTCATCTGGCTGTTCCACAGCGGAGTGTCCAGGCTGAAGAACGTCCAGCCGTCCATGCCCATCATCTGCGCGTAGGTGGCCACCAGGAAGGGCCACTCCACCCGGAAACGGTTCGGGCGGCACCAGTTATTCTCCGTGTACATGTCCGGATGGTCGTTCACGTGCGGAACCGTCAGCGGGGCGGGGAACCTGGGCGGCTTCAGCGCGCTGTAGTCGGTGAACGTGTCACCCAGGTCAATGGCATAGAAACGCTCCGGTTTCGGGTCGTATTCCACGTCGAAGTACACGTTCCGGCACACCGCGTCGCCGGTCGTGTAGAGGTAGCGCTCCAGCACACCCAGGTTGCGTGGATCGGCGGTTTTCCAGTTACTGCAGGTGATCATGTTCTCCACGCCCACCTCGCGCCACCTGCCGATCATGTCGGCGTAGAAGGCGCGCTGGAACTCGGTCATGAACCGGAGCTGATCGCCGGCACGCCTGGGGTTACGCTGCCCGGCGGCCCAGTCGTTGACGGTCAGGTTGCCGACGCCGTATAGGGCGAGGCGGCCCTGTTCGGGGTTATCCTGGCTCTGATTGACGAACTGGGAAGGTGGCTTCTCAGATCCCCATGCCGCCAGTGCGGCCTGGGCGGAACCGTATTTCTTCGCCGCCCACTGGGCGAACCGTTTCTCCATCCTCTGCCGGTTCTCCTCGCTCATCCGCTCGGGCCGGAAGGTCCAGAAGAACAGCGAACTCTCGTTCTGCACCTCGACAATGGCCACGGCGGGGTCTTTGCCCATGGGCAGGCCGGTGTACGGATTCCGGGTGCCCATCATCGCGTCCACGAACTCCAGGAATCTGTTCCGTATCTCGGGATCGAAATACAGCGCCCCGAAGGCGCCTTCCACGTCCACCGACGTGTGCCACCACAGGTGGCCCAGATAGACGTAGATGCCCTGCCGTTTGAGGGCGCCGACCAGGTAGTGCAGGCGGTCGAGCTGCTCCCGGAACGCCTCTTCATCCCCGTCCAGAAAGGAGCGCAGCCGGCCCATGTTGCCGAGCCGCACCAGGTTCACCCCGTACTTGGCCAGGCGCCGGGCCCAGTAGTCGGCCATCTGCGGCTTCATGTTCAGCAGGCCGCCGCCCTGGACCATCCAGAAGCGCACCGGCTTGCCGCTGCCGAGCACGAAACCGTTGCCCTCCCGCCGCGCGAAACCGTCCTGCCCGGCCTCGTCCTCGTTCAGGTAGCTCAGGTCAATCGGGCAATCGTCGGACAGCGGATCGGCGTCCGGCTCCCAGGCGAAGAAGCCCGGTTCCGACTGACCCGA
>CAYVBE010000161.1:0-1365 GCA_964448935.1 uncultured candidatus Brocadiaceae bacterium | reverse complement strand
GAGTTTCGCCTTTTCCTCGGCGCTGATATTGCCGGGGAACGGCTGAGACGGGTCGGGCAGGTTAGTGTCGGCGAACTCCTCGCCCTCCCACCACACGTAAGTCTGCGCGGCCAGGGCCGGCCCGGCCAGAACCACTGCGAGAAGCAAAGCGGCGATTGCGGCGACGGTTCCAACTCTCCGACCAACGATTGCGGGCGCACGGTGCATGGCCGATCCTCCCAAGAGTTTTTACCTATGGTAGCAGAACTGGCGGCTCGGCTCACGGGGGAGAGGGACTGAGGCGAGAAGCCACGGGGCTCAGGATAGCCTGACAACGCCTTTGATGTAGGTGGGGTCTCCCTCGACGATCCGTCGCATCAGTGCGGGATACTGCTCCAGCGGCACCACGTGGGTTACCAGGGGCTGCAGGTCGAATACACCCTTCCGCATCATCCGGATGGCGGCCGGAAACGGGTTCCTGAGCCGCGAGGATGGAGAGGAGTTGACCACCGTGAAGCCGCCGAGGTGCCACAGGCTCGGGTCAAAGGTCGCCCTCTTCCCCTTCACCCAGCCGAAAAGGTTGATGAGGCCGCCCCTCTTGACGATCCGCGCGGCGAGGTCGAGGCCCTTCTCGCTGCCCGAGGTGTCCACGACGACGTCAATGCCGCGCGCGTGCAGTTCCTCCGCCAGGTCGTCCGGGTCGGTCCGGCTGGTGTTATAGACCTCCTCGACCCCGATGTTCCGGGCCGCACGGAGCTTCTCCTCCTGGATGTCAATTCCCACCACCTGCCCGGCCAGCGAGTGCATCAGTCCCTGCAGGATGAGCAGCCCCATGAAGCCGCAGCCGATCACCACCACCCGCTCCCCGGCCCGCAGTCGGCAATGGTCCAGCCCCGTGACCGCGCAGGAGACCGGCTCGACGATCCAGTACTCATCGGCCAGGTTTGATTCGGGAATCTTGTAGACGTTGCCCGCCGGGCGGTTGCACACCTCGCAGAAGCCGCCCGCTGCCACCCGCTCGCCGGCCTCGAATCCCTCCACGCCGGGGCCGATCTTCCGGATGTAACCCACGCCCTCGTGTCCCGGCGGCGCCGGGTGCTCGAAGTCACTGCCCAGTTTGCACGTCGCCACGTCCCAGGAGCAGATGCCGCAGACCGACACCTCCACCTGCACCTGGCCCGGGCCGGGATCGCCCACCTCGACTTCGGTCAGTTCAATCTCGCCGTCCTCGGTATACCGACAGGTCCTTGCTTTCACGCGGTTTCTCCTCAGGTTCTCTCAACGGCCGCGACCGGCGGCGGCCACTCTCTCGATGATGCTCTCCTGCACGTCCGGCGAAAGGTCCACGAAATGGGCGCTGAGGCCGAACAGCCGCACCGTGAGCTG
>CAYVBE010000160.1:0-10129 GCA_964448935.1 uncultured candidatus Brocadiaceae bacterium | reverse complement strand
GCCCTCATGTCCTAAGCAGTTGCCACTGCTGGACTTATAACCGGACAGTAGTGACTCCGGCTCTATCAGAACGGACTTCGCTCGCCCCTCCAGCCCTCTGCGCAAACAGTCCTCTCCCCAGTCAGTGAGGTACATGCACCGTTCTCGTATCGTCTGCCAGGCGGCATCTTCACTGCCCGGCGCCAATACGACCACCTGGATTTCCGAATCAGGATAGCGCACCGTTTTGGATTTCCTCCCGTGCGTCTGGCCGCAGAAGACCCGGAACAGTCCTACGCCACATAGGGCCTTACTGGACAATACCACCCGGAAAGTAATCGAAGCTGCCTATTCTGTCAAGGGCAATGTGCCACCAACACGACCCAACGTGCCGTCTCCCTCTTGGCACATGCCCGGCGCTGCAGCGTTTTCGGCCGTCCCTGGCTGTCGGCAGCAACCGTGACTTCGTTTTCCCGCCTGAAAAGGGCATACCTTCCCGCCCAAACTCACGCTCACTCGTCACAATCCCTCAGGTGAGTAACCGCTGCAATCCGTCCAAGCGGGTGGCGCGGGTGTTTATGGCTTCGCGGGTGAGGGGGCCGTCGGCGGCTACTGTTTCGGCGATCATTTCGGCAGGGACTTGTTCGAAGTAGACGTTTCGCCGCTGGACGCCTTCTATGGGCTTGCCCAGCTCGTCGGGGCTCATCTCCTCCATCCGGGGCCGGAAGCCGGCGGGGAGGATTTTGCTCTGCGTGGCGACGGCCAGGGCGGGGACATCGTGCTTTTGCGCGGCGCAGCAGAGGGCGAAGGTGCCGGTCTTGTTCACCAGACTGCCATCGGCCAGAAGGGAGTCGGCACCGAACAGGACCACGTCGGCCGCCCCTAAGATGCCTGGTGCGGCGGCGTCGGTCATCAACTCCACCTCGATGCCGAATGACGCCGCCAGCTCGGCCGTGCCGCGTCCCTCGCAGGCGGGTCGGGATTCCGCCACCACAAGCCGGTCCACGCGCTCCGCCGCTTCCCGCAGCGTGGCCAGCACGGAGAAGGACCGGCTGATGGTGACGACCATGGCGCCGTCCGGAAGCCGTGCCGCGGCGCTCTCGCCCACCCTGACGGAGTTGGCTTCCCGTTCATCCAGCACGGCCTGTATGGCGTCGGAGGCATCCCCTCCGTGCTCGCGCACGGCGCCGTAGGCGTCCAGCGCGGCCGAGCGCACGGCCGCCATGCTGGGACGCAGCGACAGGGCGCGTCGGCAGGCTTCCTCCAGGTCTTCCGGCGCGCGGTCGGCCACTATCTGCAGCGCCATAAGGGTCCAGAGGCCCAGTTCCTCCGCGCCGTGCTCCCGGTCCCGCTCGATCCTGCGGAAGGCCCATTCGTGGTCCGGCCTGCCGTCGGCCGAGTCCGCGGAGACGTAGGCCTCCTGGAGTTTCGGCACGGTGGTGAGCCGGCCCATGCGCTCCGGGCGCACCCACTCCAGCCGCACGTGCTCCCAGTCGCGGCGCACCTGGTCCGGCGCCAGGCAGCGGAAGCGGAACGGGTGCACCACCCAGACCGTTCCCAGGTCCCAATCGGTGAACCGGATGGGCCAGCCCTCGGCCTCCAGGCGCACCTGGTCGCGGGCCAGGCCGGTCTCCTCGGCGATCTCACGGAATGCCTGTTCCACGGGATCGGCCGTCTCCACAGAGCCGCTGATGGCCGCCCAGTGGCCGGGGTAGGTGTGGACCTCGTCGCTGCGGTGGCCGAGGAGGACGGTGGGCTCCTCGGGATGGTTCAGGAAACAGGTAACCACGTGCCTCAACTGCATGGCAGCCCCCTCGCCGGCGCAGGGCACCGGTCAGAGTCAGAATTCTGGTGGGATGTCTATCGGCACTCCGTCGTACACCTCCGCGCGGGCGGCGCGGTAGGCCTCGTGGTACTGACGCGCCACGACCTCCCAGCTCACGACGTTCATCAGGTAGCGGTAGAGCTTGAAGCCCAACTCCCACCGCAGGCCCTCATCGGTGGCCAGCCGCAGGATCTTCTCGCGCAGCATGTCCTTGTTGGTGAACAGCAGCCCGCCGCCGCTCTCCAGCGTCTGCGCGGTCAGGCCCTCCAGCGGGGCGGTGGTGACGTAGGGCTTGTTGAGGGCGATGATGCGGGCCAGCGTGCCCGACTGTGTCTCGTCCACGCTGGGCAGCAGGATGAAGTCGCAGATACCCATGACCTGGTAGTAAACGTCGCCGCGGGGGACGAACCGGTAGAAGTGGGCGATGCCTTTCTCCTCCAGCAGCTTCACGTCGTTCAGGTAGCGGCGCGCCTCTTCCCGATGGTCCGGATCGCGCACGTCGCCGGCGGCCAGCAGCACCCATTCCTGGCCGGTCGCGGCGCAGATCTCGTCGTGCAGCTCGTCCCACATGCTGGTGACGATGTCCCAGCGCTTGTTGGTCTGTATCCAGCCGACCAGGCCGATCACGTGCTTGTCCCGCAGTTGGCCCAGACCCAGCTCGTTCTTGATCTCGTCCACGCGGTCAATGGCGATTCGCTTGTCCGGCCGGGCGCCGTGGGGGACGATCATGATGTTGCGGGGGTGTGTCCAGCCGCGCGAGGAGAAGTTCCAGTCCAGGCGCCATTTCTGGTAGCGGCATTTCAGCAGCAGCACGTTGCAGCGGGCGGCCGCCTGCCGGATGAAATGCTCCTCGTGGTCCTTCATCCGGCCGTGGACGGTGTGTGGCTCCATGATGGTGGGATAGTCGGAAAGCTCCTCCAGAAGCCGGATGAAGCCGTCGTTCAGGTCCGACTCCCCCGCTTCGTCCACGTAGTTGTAGAGCCCGTACTCGTGCTGGATGTGGACCGCGTAAGGATCGAGTTCACGGACCCTGTCAGCCACGGGCCGGTACCAGTCGGCGCGTTCCATATCTATGAGGGGGGAGACGTTAGCGCCTCGGCCGTCCAGATGGCTTATGACGGACACGGGGTGCGACGGGTCGTGCTTCTCTATGAATTCGGAAGCCTCCTCCGCAAACGTGGCGATGCCGCATTTGCGGGGGGGCCAGCTGCCGATCATTGCGATGGGTTTGTCGTTCGACACGTTTGTATGCTCTGCTCGAAGGAATGGTGAATCGGGGCCGGCCATCGGATCTCAGAGCCTGCGGGCAAGCGGCGTGCCCCAGCGGGTGGCCGTACCCTTGGCGCCGCGGTCCTGCTCGGAGAATATCTCCATCAGGGTCAGCAGTGCCAGCATATAGCAAAGAGTGCTCTCGGCGCCCTGGTTCTGGTTGACGCCCGTTTCCATCAGACCGTCGGCGCACCCGCCGGTCTTGAAATTATACAGCGCCTCGCCCTGGTCGTTCACGCCCAGGAACCAATCGAACGCCTTGCGCATGTGGCGCAGGTAGCGGCGCTCACCGGTCAGCCGGAACGCCACCTTGCACGCCTCCACCAGGCCGCAGGCGTCAATGGGCTGCTGGTCGTAGAGCGCGCACTCGCCGTCGGGCGAGTTCCAGCCCTCGTTGCCCACCGGGGACAGATGGTCTCCCCGGTCGCACATCTCCAGGACGAAATCCAGGCTCTCCCGCGCGATCTCACGGTATTCTTCCTTGCCCGTCACCTCGTAAGCCATGAACAGCGACTGCGGGATGACGGCGTTGTCGTAGCTAACCACGTCTTCGAACCAGGGCCAGTCCTCCCGGGATACTTCCGCGTACTGCTCTGCGGTGGCCCGTGCCAGACGGTCAAGCTTCTCCACCACATCGTCGGCCTCGGGGAAGCTCTGCAGGTAATAGTAGAGCCCGAGGCCGGCGTATGAGCGGCCGCGCAGGTTCAGGCTTTTCAGGTGGGTCAGGGCCCTCTCGAAGGTCTCGCAGGCCAGCCGGAAATATGCCTCCGGGCCGCGGTACATCGTGTATGCCAGCCCCCACAGCGCCCGGCCGTAGCAGTCCTCGCTGCCCATCTCGTCCTCGAACCGCCGGTCGTAACTCATGAAGTTGTGGAACAGCCCGTCGGAGCGCTGCGCGTAGGCGACGAACGAAAGGTAGATGCTCAGCAGCCGTTCGGCCTCCGGCTCGTGCGACAGGTCGTAATACTTGGTGGCCACCACCAGTCCGCGCGCGTTGTCGTCCGTGCAGTAGCCGTGGGACCTGTCGGGCACGGTGTAGCGGGCGTGCTGCAGCAGGCCGGTGTCGTCCGTCAGCCGGGACAGGTGGTCCAGCCGCGGCCTGGGCAGGCCGGTTATGGGCAGTTCGTGCCTCATGCTCTCGTCGGGCATGGAGGCGCGGACGCGCGCCATGGAGATGGCCTGCCGGAAGGTCTGCAGGTACTGGCTGCCGACTTCGTGCCAGGTCATGCGCCGGGAAAACTCGTATGTCTTCGCCCGCATCCGGCGCACCTTCTCGTGGCTGTCCAGAAGGTCGAGTATGGCTTCGCCCATCTGCTCCGGATCCCGGAAGTCCACCAGCACGCCGCGGCCCTCGTCCAGCAGGTCTTCCGCATACCAGTATGGCGTGCTGACGATCGGCTTGCCGGCGCCCAGCGCGTAGGCCAGCGTGCCGCTGGTGATCTGCTCCCGGTTCAGGTAGGGGGTGCAGTAGACGTCCGAGGCCTTCAGGTACTCGCAGAGTTCCTCCTGCGAAACGAACCGGTTGCTGAACAGCACGTTGCGCTGCAAGCCCAGGTCGCGCGCCACCCGCTGCAGGCTCAGCCGGTAGCTCTCGCCCTGTTCGGCCAGGATGTTGGGGTGCGTGGCGCCGAGGATGACGTAGCAGAAGTTGGGGTACTTCTCCACCACGGGAGGCAGAGCCCGCAGCGCGTACTCGATGCCCTTGCCGGGGCTCAGCAGGCCGAAGGTAAGCATCATCTCCCGCCCGCTCATCTCGAACTGGTCCTTGTACTGGTCGGGCTCCACCAGCGGGATCTCCGGCACTCCGTGGTGGATAAGGCGCACCTTCTCCTCCGGCGCGCCGTAGACGTCCCGCAGGAAGCCCGTCCCTTTGGGGCTCATCACCACCATCATGTTGCTCAGCACGACAAGCTCCCTCATCACCTCCAACTGGCCCTCGGTGGGCTCCTCCAGGACGGTGTGCAGTGTGGTGATGATGGGACAGCGCAGCTCCCGCAGCAGGTCCAGCACGTAGGAGCCGTCGTGCCCGCCGAAGATGCCGAACTCGTGCTGCAGGCAGACGGCCCGGACGTTGCTGTGGTTGAGGAATTCGGCGGCGCGGACGTATTCCGCGTTGTCGTGCAGGTTCAGGCGGTACCTGACTTCCTCGGGGTACTCCAGGTCCTCTTCCGGCTCGTCCATCGCCACCTGAATGGTCTGCAGCCGACCGTCCGTGTGGCGGTTCACGGCCCGCCTCAGATCGCTCGTGAACGTGGCGATGCCGCATTGCTTGGGCGGGTAAGTAGAGACAAACGCTATGGAGTCCTTCAACTCACCGTTCGGCACGGGGTAACTCCTCAACTACCCTCGGGATGGGGAAGCCCGCCTGCAGGGCCTCAGCCCTGTAAATCCTTCCGTAGAATGCCATTATACTCCGCGCCTATGATTGCTTCAAACCTGCGGCGCCTCGTAGCCCTCCCGCCCCATCAGCCCGTAGGTGTACTGCTTGCCCAGTTCGACGCCCGGCTGGTTGAAGGTGTTGACCCCGTAGAGCCAGCCGCTGTAGGTGACCGCGTATTCGAAGAACATGAACAACTCGCCCAGCGTCCGCTCGTCCAGCCGCGGGATGCGCAAGGTCACGTTGGGCCGGTGCTTGTCGGTCAGGGCCGCGCGTGTGGCCACCAGCTCGCTGTGGAAAAGATCACCGAAGGAGTGCTCGGCCAGATAGGCCAGCTCCTCCTCGCTCTCGCCCTGGCAGATGGGCAGCGTGCGGCCGGGCGTCGGGTCTTCGACCTCGATCAGAGTCAGCACCTTGTCGAACCGCCCGTCCTGGTAGAGCTGCATCACGGAGTGCTGGTCCGTCACCCCCACGGAAGGCACCGGCGTGGGGCCGACGAAAACGTCGTCCTCCTCCAACCCGTGGTGCTTCCCCAGGCTCTCCGCCCATAGCTGGCAGTACCAGTCGCCCAGCGACCGCAGGGCGTTGCAGTAGGGCATCAGCACCGTGATGGGCTTGCCGCGCTCGTAGAACAGGTAGAGCGCCGCGGCGTAGAGGGCGGCCGGGTTACCGTGCACGCCTTCCGCGCGGCACCGCTCGTCCATGGCCGCCGCGCCGGCCAGCAGGGCGCCGATGTCAAGCCCGCCGACCGCCGCGCTCAGCAGCCCCACGGCGGTCAGCACACTGAAACGTCCCCCCACGTTGCCCGGCAGGGGGAAGGAATCGAATCCCTCCTCCCGCACGATGCGGCGCAGCAGGCTTTTCTCCGGGTCGGCATCCGTGGTGGCGATGATCTGCCGCGCGGGGTCCGCCCCCTTAAGGCGCAGCAAGTCGCGGGCGTGGAGGAAGTGGCTCATCGTCTCGGCCGTCGAGCCGGATTTGGTGATGACGTTGAAGACGGTCTCGTCCACCTCGCCCTCGATCGTGTCCAGGAAGTCAGCCACCAGCGCCGGGTCCACGTTGTCCAGCACGAAGATGCGCGGCGCGCCCTTGCGGCCGGGGTGGTCCGCCGGCAGCAGGTTGTGGAAGGTGTGGTTGAGCGCGGTGTGGACGGCGATGTTGCCCAGCGCGGAGCCGCCGATGCCCAGCACCACGAAGTTCTTGCACCAGCCCCTCAGCTCCTCGGCCTTGCCCTTGATCTCCGCGGCCAGATCACCGTCGTAGGGCAGCTCCATGAAGCCGATGTCCTCGCCGCGCCTCTCCTCGATGTTCCGGCGGCACTCCTCGACCTTCCCCTGCAGCCTGTCCAGCTCCTCCCGGCCGATGCCGTGCTTCTCGCCGATCTTGTCCCGAAACGCATTCTGGACGTTCAGTTCCAACACGGAGTCCTTGCCTGCCATGATGCACGCTCCCTTCGGTGTGGATTGCCTTTGGCCCACCCTCACGGTACATTATGATCGTAGATCGTTTTCTTTCAACTGAACCGCGCGGGTTCGGGCGCGGGGAGGCACCGTATGCGAGAGAGAAGGCGCGGGACGATCGTTCTGATCGCCGCCGTTGCGGCGGCGTTGTGGCCCGTCGGCGTCGTGCGGGGGACTGCCGTAGAAACGGCCCGGTGGCTGCGGGAGGAAGCGGAGCTTTCCGCCGGCATCGTCTCCCTGCCCCGGTGCGGGGACGCGGATCTGGCCCTCGACCTGGCCGCCGACGACGGGATGGTCGTCCACGCCATGTCCGAGGACACGGCGTTGGTGAGGGCTCTGCGCAACCGGGCCCGGGCGGGGGGCCTTCTGGGCCGGCGCCTCTACGTGGAGCCGGGTTCGGCACAGTCCATCCCCTTCGCCGACAGCTACGTGGACCTGCTGGCCGTGACCGATCTGACGGAAGACACGCTGGCCGACGTGGACCGTGCGGAGGTCCTGCGTGTCCTCACGCCCTGGAGGGGCATCGCCATCCTGGGGGGCGCAGCGGATGCGCTGCCGCGGGCCGCCCTGGAGCGCTGGGCGGAGGGATTCGAGGGCGCGGGTGCCCGTGTGGCGGAGAACAGCCGCGGCATCTGGCTCACCGTGCGCAAACCCATCGAGCCCGGCTGGGACGACTGGACGCACCGCAATCACGCGCCGGACAATAACCTGGTCTCGCGGGACAGCACCCTCGAACCGCCCTTTCTGACGCAGTGGCTGGGCCGACCCACGCACGAGGGCTACTGGGGCACCACGGTCGTCGTGGCGGGTGGTCGCATGTTCACCATCTGGGCCACCCGTGCCTTCTACGGGGGCAACGTCAGCCTGATCGCGCGCAGCCTGCACAACGGCGCGATCCTGTGGGAGAGACCCTTCACCGGCGAGGCCCGACAACCCTACGGAAACGAGCGCTACAATGCCGGCTACAACCCCGGCCGCTGCTGCGCCGTCGCCACGCGGGAGAAGCTGTACCTGGCCGACGGGGACGGCATCCTGCTGCTGGACGCCGAGAGGGGCGAGGAGTTGGGCCGGCTTCAGGGACCGAAGCCGGACGGCCAGATCAAATGGATGGCCGTCACCGGCGGCACGATCACCGTGCTGGCCGGGGAGCGGGACCAGATGAAGACCAGCACACTCCAGTCCTATCCCACCAACCCCGAGGGACGGCACATTGCGGTGTATGAGCAGAGCTCACATCGCCTCATCTGGAAGATACGCACGGAAGGGCCGGTGGATGAACGGATGATTGCCGCGACGGGCGGGCGCCTCTACTTCCACGAGGCCGGGGTGGCGACCCGCTGTCTGGACCTGAAGACCGGGCGCGAGCTGTGGCGGAACGGAGACCCCGAGTTCCTGGCCGAGGCCGACTTCCGGGACCCGGCCCAGGTCAAGGGCATGTTGCCTTCCCAGGCCGCCCTGGTGGCAACCGGCCGGGCTGTTGTGGTCGGCTGCAAGTGGAGCCGCAAGCTGGTGGCCCTTTCGCCGGCGGACGGGAAGCTACTGTGGCAGCACCCGGTCGGGGGCTGGGGCCGCTCCCTGCGCGCGTTCGCCATGGACGGCAAGTGGTGGGACCGCCGCGGGCCGATTGACCTCGTGACCGGCGAGACCGTGAGCGAGGAAAGACTGCCCTCCTCGGGCTGCGGCCCGAACCGCGGCGCCCCCGGATACCTGTTCACGCAGTCCGGCCTGTGCCAGTACCTCTCCTCGGGCGAGATCGTGGCCCGCGGCGAGAGCAAGCCGCCCTGCGACGCGGGCACCGTCCTGGCGGCCGGCATGTTCTTCAACCCTCCCAGCCAATGTCGCTGCAACCTGGAGACCCTCGGCTACCGGGTCCACACTTCCGGGCACGGGATTCGGGTGCATGACGCCGGCGACAAGACGGGACGGCTGGTCAAACGCTCTCACCGGGTATCCGCCGCCGTCCGGGTCCGCGACGGCGACTGGCCCGCCTACCGGTCCGGGCCAGAGCGGGACGGTTTCACGCCGGCGGTCCTGCCCGATTCTCCGGCCGGGCTGTGGCGCCGGAAGCCGGAGTATCCGCTGGACTACGAAGCGTCCTCGCCCGGAAGGCCCATCCACACCACGAGGGCCGCCCGGCATGAACCCACTGCCCCCATCGCGGCGGGCGGCCTCGTGTGGTTCGGGGACGCATCAGGGGCCGTCCACTGTTTGGACGCCTCGACCGGTGACCTTCGCTGGTCTTTCCCGGGACGCGCCCGGTTGCCGGCGCCCCCACGCTGGCGGACGGCCGCCTGTACGCGGGCAGCGGGGACGGCTGGGTTTACTGCCTGGACGCTTCGAACGGGCAAGAAATCTGGCGCTTCCGCGCGGCGCTCCGGGCGCGACGCATCATGTGGTACGGACACCTGATCAGCACCTGGCCGGTGATCACCGGAGTGCTGGTGCATGACGGTGTGGCGTACTTTGGCGCCGGGCACCAGGCCGGCAACGGGGTTCACTTCTACGCGGTGGACGCCCGCACCGGAGAGCCCGTCTGGGAGAATCACTCCGTCGGCACGGGCGAGCCACCGGACGCCGTACTCAAGGGGGACGGCGTGACGAGCACCCTCACGGTCGCCCGGGGAAAGCTATGGTTCCTGGGCACAACACACGGACCGGTCGGACTGGACCTGAAAACGGGCAAGCCCGCGCAGCCACAGGGCCTGCCGAGCCGAGAGGCGAGGAGAATGCGTTTCCGCCGGGAGATCGCGCCGTTCGGCGACCGCTACCTCATCTACGGCGGGCGGCGGCCCATCCTGGGCTACGACGAACGCACCTCGCCCGGCAAGAGGAACGGTTTCGTCCTGATGCCCCTGGACGAGGAGGGCCGGCCGGCCGCCCAATACGAGGTCATGCCGCTGACCGACGTGACTCTGCCACCGGTTTGGGACGAAGACCTGTTTGTGACCGCCCGTCTCTACAATGCCGCCGTGGAGGGCTGGGAGACGGGCGGGCTGCTGAGCCACCTCGAGGAATGGAGGAAGCTGGAGCCGCACCGCGGGCGGATAACAGCCATCAAGGAAGCGCGCCGCTCCAGGCAGGGGCTCAGCATCCCGCCGGCGCCGATGCGGCGCTGGGGGCCGATCGAGGGCGAGGCGAGCGCGTGCGTACTGACCCGCAACGCCGTCCTGCTGGCCCTGGCACCGGAATTCTACCAGGACAACCCGGACCGCTGGGAGG
>CAYVBE010000159.1:0-10154 GCA_964448935.1 uncultured candidatus Brocadiaceae bacterium | reverse complement strand
GCTCCTCGGCAGCGTCAGTCACGCCGTGGCCAGGCATTCCGAAGTACCCGTACTGTTGATCCCGGCCATTCGTTAATGCTCTGAGTACGGCCTGCCTGAGTTGCCAAAGTTCGACTACGAAGACGCCGCCCCGTCGGCCATGATCGGGGCCTCCAACCACTTCGAGGTGGCCATCGCAACGGCCACGATGCTCTTCGGCCTCTCGTCCGGGGCCGCCCTCGCCACGGTCGTGGGCGTGCTGATCGAGGTGCCGGTCATGCTCATGTTAGTGAAGATCTGCCTGCGCACCCGCGGCTGGTTCCGGCAGGCGGGCGAGGCCCAATAGCCGCGGCCCTACGCGTCCCAGCCCCCCGGGGCGGACCAGGTGAAGGCGGGCGGCTCGTCTTCGAAGGGGCTCCGGGAGAAATCGCGTTCGGGCTTCTTTCCCTTGAGCTTCCAATCGGCGAAGTCCAGGAGAATCCGTCAGTGGGCCGGAATGTTCGTCCTGCTGGTGCCCACCACGTTGACGTTCCAGACGTCGCCGGTGATTCGGGGGTTGGTGTAGAAGACGAGGCCCTCTTCGGGGAACTCGGAGCCCGCCGCGCGGATCACCTCGCGCGCAGCCATTCTCAGGTCAACATACGCCTTGTGCGCGACGAGCAGGTCGGCGCCCGCGGGGGCCGGCCGGGCGGGGAGCCTTCGTGTAGAACGCCTCTTGGTGACATTCAAACACATTTCCCCTATTTATTGTGCGCCCGCAGCCGTCTCGGCTTGTTCGCCGGCCGTGCGCAACATCTCGACAATGGCCGGGTCTATCGGTTCGGTGGGCTCCGCCTGGCGACCGTGTTTTGACAACGACTCTGCCGTGTCCAGAGCCGTCCTTTCCCACTGGTCTCTGGCGGAGACGTCCGCCCCCCGGTCCAGAAGCAGCCGAACGCAATCCGTACTGTTGGCCATAACGGCGCTCATCAAAGGCGTGATACCCTCGCCGTCTGCTGTGTTAATGTCCGACCCTCTCTCCAGCAGCAGCCGGGCAGTGGCCGCATTTCCCCTCGCGCAAGCCACATGGAGGGGAGTCTCTCCGTGGCGGTCCCTCGCGGCAATTTCTGCGCCGTGCTCCAGCAGGATTTCGGCCACTCCGGTGTGGCCGTGCAGAGCCGCCCGTAACAGGGGCGTGCTGGAGGCAAACAAGGCGAAACCGGCACGATGGCCCACATTGGCGCCGCGCCCCAACAGGAATTCAACCATCTCCTCCCGTCCGGCGTCCACCGCCCAATGGAGCGGAGTGCGCCCGTCGCGATCCGGCCTGTCCAGGGGGGCGTGCTCGTCGAGGAGCAGCTTTGCGGCTTCGACACATCCCGCCTCGGCCGCGCAGTGGATGGGGCCCTCACCACCGAATCCCCGGGCGTCGGCGGCCGCTCCCCGGTCGAGCAGCAGCTCCACGGCCTCCTCGTTGCCCACCTCGCACGCGCGGTGCAGAGGCGTGCGCATGGACCGATCCAGCGTGCGGACGGCCTCGGGGTGGGCGTCCAGGTGCTGCCGAAGCGTCTCCGTTGCCCCTTGGCGAACCGCCGCGAACACCGCCGGCTCGCCGCGCTCAACAGTGTGCTGCCGACTCGGAACGTGCAGAAGACCCACGACGAGCGCGACCAGCAGAACGGCAGAGAGCAAAGCCCAACGCCACGTTTTCGGCTTGTTGTTCATAGAAACGCTTCTCCACGGAGTCTCAGCCTTTCGGCGATATTTCGGTCCGCAAACGGGACAATAGTGGGTCCGCAAAGGCCACCATCGACAAGACCGTGCACAAGTAGCACATCACGCCGGACCCCACGTAGATCGTTCCCGGAAGGCGTTCGCCGCCATGCCGGCCTTCTGCGGGAAACAACTCCCCTGCTTCATTCCACCAGGCCCATCCCTTTGCGTTTCTCCCTACGATGATGAGTACTGCCTGAACTATCAGGATGGCGAAAATCACGAGGAAGAGACAGCCGACCCAGACAGGCCATCCATTTGATGCGGCGAGCGTCAGAGACATAATCCCTTACCTGCCGTCGCCAACGTGGAGTCCAGAAGGGCGCCTCTGCCGTCCAGCGCGTATAACAAAGGCCATTGTAGGTTCCGGGTCTGTCGTGTCAAGGCTTTTCCGGCGAGGGCGAAACGGCGTCAGCCCTTCCGGCCGTCATTGCGAGCCTTCGGCGAAGCAATCTCGTCGTTTCCGTCCCGGCCGGCGGAGAACAACGGGGCACGACGCAGCGTGGCCCTCCAGAACTGCTTTCGCAGGGGGACCCCGGTTGGAACGCTCAGGGGGGGCGGTGGGTAAACCGGCGGTACGAAACGGCCCCGGCCGGGGGAGCGCTTACTCCGCTTCGAGCTGGGCCAGGAATTGGGCGGGGGAGAGAACCGGCAGGGCCGGGCGGCGGGGGAAGTCGGGCGCGTTCCGCGTGATGATGCAGTCCGCCTCCGCGTGCAGGGCGCTGAAGTACTGCACCGCGTCCTCGAAATCCGGGAGGTCCGACTCGACAGCCTGCCGGACGATTCCCGCGTTGCAGGTCGCCGGGGTGAAGACCCCGAGCATGCCGCGCACTACGCTCCGGGCTTCGGCGCCGTTTCGCACCCTTTGCACGATGTAGAAGATGTCGGTGAAGCTTACAGCCGAGACGTAACCCTCGATAGCACCCCTTTCGGCCCGGGTCCACGCCCTGGCCGAGTTTTGGTAGTGAGGCGGTCTTTCAAGGATCACGTCCAGCAAAACGTTCGTGTCGAAGAACGCTCTCATTCTTCGTCCAGCCCGTGTTTGTCCATGAGGGCCTCGGTGATCAGCTCGCGGTCGGTTTTGCCCTCCGGGAGCGAGACAATACCGGTCAGGCTGCGGGTGATGGGTCCTATCTCGTTCTCCTCCCCGCGCTTGCGCGCCATCAGGCGCACCATGTTGGAGAACATGGCGGAGACGCTGGTGCCCTGCTCGGCGGCAATGCGTTTGGCCTGCCGGATGACCTCTTCTTCCATGCTGAGGGTGAGTTTCTTCATGGTTCGCCCCCGAAGTCATACGTATTAGTTTATAGATATTATACGTGTAGCCCGGCGGCCGGTCAAGAGGTCGTTTCGCCGTTTTTGCGGCTCAGCAGGCCCTGGATTATCAGCTCGACGGCCTCGTCCTCGCTCATGCCGCGGGCCATGAGGGTCTGGAGCTGGCGGGAGTCCACGCTGCCGATGGCGGCCTCGTGGGTGACGTGGGCTCGGGGGTGGCGGACGTCCACGATGGGCGTGGCGCGCGCCTCGGCCCGGTCCTGAACGATCTCCTTGCAGTCCACATGCCCCCGGGCGCCGGGCGCGGAGGCGGTCAGCTCGTTATACACGTCGGCCACCGCGCGGTCGCGCACGGCGATGCGGCTGAGCAGCACACCGGCGGCGTCCTCGCCCTCGAGGTGCGCGATTTCCCGCACGTTGACCTCGTCGTCCTCCCGCCCGGACATGCGGGCCACCATGCGGAGCGAGCTGCCGCGGGCGCACCAGGTCTCGTAATCAATATCAATCTTGCCCACGCGCCCCTGGATCAGCTCGAACTCGGTCTCGAACTTCGCGTCCGGCTCCAGGTGGACCCTGGCCTTAGGGACCACCAGCACGCCGCCGGCGGGCCCGTGCACGTGGCGCTCGAAGTAGCGGTAGGAGGCACCCTGGGCGACGCGGATCTCGGCGTCCATCCGGTGCGTGATGTCCTGGGCGTTGGGGAAGACGCAGTGGGCCAGCACGTCCACGCCGCTGCGCGGCTGCAGGTCCACGTCCAGCACGATGCGCTGCAGACCCTCCTCCGGGAGGACGCCGAAGCACATGTGAACGGTGTTCTGGACCACGGCGCCCTCGTCCACGCTCATGCGCACGCTGACGCCGTCCTCGAGCTGCTCCGGCTCCACGTTCAGGCCGGGGACCAGGTGCGCACCGATCACCTCGTTGCGGTGGATGACCAGGTGGGCCACGTCGCTGTCGGAGAACGCGCCGGCGTCCTCGCCCACGTCCCGATAGAGGTCCAGCATCATCTCGTAGTCGGTGCTCATGTGGCGGGGTGCCTCGATTCGGGATCGTGGATGGGGCAGGGGATGCACTGGTCAACGAAGTACTGACGGATCTTGCGGGCGGGTCCTTCTTCCACGTTGCGGCCGCAGCACATCAGCGTGGCTGTGTCCGCATGGGAGAGGACCTCGCTGCTGTGGGTGACCAGGAGGACCGTGGTCTCCGCATCGCGCAGGCCATCCAGGAGTTCGAACATGTGGTTCAGTGCCTCCACGTCTATGCCGGAGTCGGGCTCGTCGGTGATCATCAGGCGTGGTTTCATGACCACTATGGAGGCCAGTTCGATGCGTTTGCGCTCGCCGCCGCTGAGGCTCTGGTCCACGGCGCGTTCCAGGTAGCGGTCCGGGTCAAGGGCCACCCTGTCCAATGCGTCGCGCAGGATTTCCTCGTCCCCCCCGGTTTCCTCGGCTGCTGCTGCGGTCATGAACTGGCGCACGCTCATGCCTTCGAAGCGGGCCGGCTCCTGCCAGGCAAGGCTGAGGCCGAGGCGGGCTCTTTCCGTGATGGGAAGTTCGTTGAGGCGCGTGCGGTCGAAGATTATCTCCCCCTCGTCGGGCACGTAGTCCGGCAGGCCCATGATGGAATAGGCCAGACTGGATTTGCCGGCGCCGTTGGGCCCCACCACGGCGTGGATGGCGCCCTCCTGAACCTGGAGGTTTACCCCGTGCAGGATTTCCTCGCCCTCCAGGTGGAGGGTTACGTCCTTGACTTCCAGAAGGGCCATTGCATCCTCGCATTGAAACACAGGCTTCAACCGGGGCAGAATAGCACATGAGAGGGCCTGGGGCAACGGGCGGCGTTTTGACACGGCTTCGCTGCTTCTGTATATTGCAGCAAGGCGGGTGGGTACATACTCGGGAAACCCTCTCGTCGGCCCGGGCGGCATTGAAGGGCGGCGTTACGTATTCTGCCCCCTCCGCGTTTCCCACGTGCCGCACGACCCGTTTTGTGGTCGGGCCGTCTGCGCCGAAAACTTCCCTGTTTACTCCATGGTTCTGCATTGGCTGATCTCACGAACATATTGCCCTTGATGTTCCTGGCGGACGAGCCGCAGGTCTGGTTCCTGGCCCTGCTGGCGGCGGTATTGGGTGTTCTTGCCGCCATACTGGCCGTTCTGCTGGTTTTGCGGCGCCCCCGGGGCTCTGAGTGGCCCGACTGGATGAAGGGTGAGGGGCCGCGGGGCCACTATATGCAGCATCTCACACGGGTGCTTCGTGCCATACGCTCCATCAACAAGGTCATCGTCACCGAGAGTGGTCAGCACGAGTTGCTGGACAGCGCCTGCCGGGTGCTGGTGGACACGCGCGGCTACAAGATGGCCTGGATCGGGCTGCTGGAGGAAGACACGAAGCGGGTGAAGCCGGTGAGCCAGGCCGGGTTCGAGAACGGCTATCTGGATCAGATCGAAGTCACATGGGACGACTCGCCGACGGGCCGCGGGCCCGGGGGGCTGGCCATAAAGACCGGCGAGCCGCAGGTGATGCGGGATATCGAATCGGCGCCGGAATTCGGGCCCTGGAGGGAGCAGGCGTTGGAGCGCGGCTACCGCTCCTGTGGCTCCTTCCCTCTCCGCTACGACGGGCGGGTCCTGGGGGCGCTAAACGTGTACTCCGAGTTGCCCGACGTCTTCGACATCCAGGAGGCCGGGATGCTGCAGGAGGTTGCCGACCATCTGGCTTTCGCCCTGGAGGCGTTCCGCATGGAGCAACGCCTGACGCGGAAGGATATGCGCCTGGAGGGGCTCAGGCCCGGGCATCTGGCCTTCAAATACGCGCCCGTCGCGCTGGTCGCCACGGATGGCGAGGGGCTGATTACGGGCCTGAACGGGCGGATGGCCGGACTGCTGGAGGGGGGCCGGCGACGGGAGGAGATTATCGGGCGCGTAAAGCTGCAGGATCTGGACTTCTTCGGCCGCCCGCCCGTGCGGGAGCGCCTGCAGAAAGCGCTTAAGGACGGGCGGGAAACCTCTTTTGTCATCCCCGCTCAGATCGTCGCAGACCGCGAGGTGCGCTGCAGCACCGCCCCCATCATGGACGAGGGAGGCAACCCGGCCGGGATGGTCTGTATGGTGGGATCGCCCGACGGCGCGTAGGCCCCGTCAGTCACGCGGCCGCCTTCGCCCCAGCAGGTGCGCCGCCAACATGCCGACGACTACGCCTACCAGCAAAAGACCCACCATCACCGCCGATACGGAAACCTCCAGTTCCCAGAACAGCAATTGAAACGGGTACGTGCCCACGTTCTGGAATATCACTATCAGAACCAGCACCACCAGCACCAGGACGGCCACGAACTTGGCCTGACCTACCCAGTTGGCGGGTTCGCTCGCCTCAGTTTTCGGCATCCCCCTGCCCTCCTTTTCAGTCGGCTTCGTCTCCGGTGTCATCCGTCCCCTCCAATTCCAGCATGTGGCCCATCTTGTCTCTCTTGGTCCGCAGGTAGGCCAGGTTCTCCTCGCGCGGCGGTATCTCCAGCGGCACGCGCTCGACGATCTCCAGCCCGTAGCCGCTGAGGGCGTGGAACTTACGCGGGTTGTTGGACATCAGCCGCATCTTGCGCACGCCCAGGTGCCGCAGTATCTGCGCCCCCACGCCGTAGTCGCGCTTGTCCGCCGGCAGGCCCAGTTCCTCGTTCGCCTCAACGGTATCCAGCCCGTTCTCCTGCAGCAGGTAGGCGTGCAGTTTGTTCTCCAGCCCGATGCCCCGCCCCTCCTGCCGCATGTAGAGCAGCACGCCCAGGTCCGCCTGCGCGATCATCGTCAGCGCCGCCTCGAGCTGCTCGCCGCAGTCGCAGCGCCGCGAGTGCAGGATGTCCCCCGTGAAGCACTCGTCATGCACACGCACCAGCACGGTGTCCTCGATGGGCGCCGCCGGCGTATCGTCCGGTGTGCCCACGGGGCCGTGGCAGACCGCCACGTGCTCCTTCTCGTCCACCATGGAGCGGTAGTAGTGCAGGCGGAAATGCCCGTGGCGGGTCGGCAGTTGCACGCGCACCTTCTTGGTCACCAGGTACTCGCTCTGATGCCGGTAGCGGATAAGGTCGGCGATGGAGCAGATGGAGATGTCCAGATCCCGCGCCAGTTCCTGCAACTGCGGCAGCCGGGCCATTGAGCCGTCCTCGTTCATCACCTCGCAGATCAGGGCGGCGGGCTTCAGCCCCGCCATGCGGGCCAGGTCCACCGCCGCCTCCGTGTGCCCGGCGCGGACCAGTGTGCCGCCCGGCCTGGCCTGCAGGGGCAGAATGTGCCCGGGGCGCACCAGGTCCTGCGGGCGCGCATCCTCGGCCACGATCAGGCGGATCGTCTCCGCGCGGTCCTCCGCGCTGACCCCCGTGCTTATCCCCTCGCGGGCGTCCACGGTAACGGTGAAGGGCGTGCCGAAGGCGCTGCGATTCTCCTCCACCATGGGGTACAGGTCCAGCCGATCGGCTACCTCCGGCGCCACGGCCACGCACAGGAAACCCCGCGCCCGGTTGATCAGCAGTGCGATGGCCTCCGGCGTAACGTGCTCCGCGGCCAGGCAGATGTCGCCCTCGTTCTCGCGGTCCTCATCGTCCACCACAATCACGAACCGCCCCTTGCGAAACTCCTCCACGGCGGTCGGAATATCGGCGAACTCGGCGTCTGTTGTCTTGTTGTGTGGCATGGATGCGCTCCCGGTGGGTCAGGTGCCCCTACGCATCCATTGTACAAAGTGCTTGAGGCCCTGTCGAATCGGGAAGCGCGGCTCGTAGTCCAGCAGGCGTTGCGCCTTCGCGATATCGGCGTAGGTCACGGGCACATCCCCCGGCTGATCGGGCAGCCGGTTGATCTTCGCCTCTTTGCCCAGGGCCTCCTCGATCAGCTCGATGAGCGTGCTCAGCTCCACGGGATCGGAGTTGCCCAGATTGATGATCTCGAACTCCAGCGGCCTCTCCAGGGCGGCCATCACGCCGTCCACGATGTCGCTGGAATAGGTGTAGTCCCGCCGGCTGGTGCCGTCGCCGTAAACCGGTATCGGCTCGCCCGCCTCGATCAGCCGGGCGAACTTGTGGATCGCCAGGTCCGGCCGCTGCCGGGGGCCGTAGACCGTGAAGAAGCGCAGCGCCACGATGGGCAGGTCGTAGAGGTGGCGATACACCCGGCACATCAGTTCCCCGGCGCGCTTGGTGGCGGCGTAGGGGGAGATGGGCTGCTCCACCGGATCGTCCTCGTTGAACGGCACCTTGCTGTTGACGCCGTAAACGGACGAACTGGAGCCGAAGACAAACTTCTCGATCCCCCACTGCCGGGCCGCCTCCAGCAGGTTGACCGTCCCCACGCAGTTCACCTTTTCGTAGAGGGCGGGCTGCGCGATGGACGGCCGCACCCCCGCGCGCGCCGCCAGGTGAATCACCGAGGTGACGTCCTCCCGCCCGACGGCGGCGTTGCAGACCCCCGCGTCCCGGATATCCCCCTCGATCAGCTCCACCCGCCCGGTCTCCAGCGCCCCGGCAATGTTGTCGCGCTTGACCTGCGGCGAGTAGTATTCGTTGAAGTTATCCAGGCAGAGCACCCACTCGCCGCGCTCCGCCAGCCGGTCCACCACGTGGCTGCCGATAAACCCCGCCCCTCCCGTCACCAGAACGGCCATAGCGTCTCCTCTCGATGGGCACAGGTAGTCCCCGAATGGTAGGTCGGGGCGGGTGTCCTGTCAAGCTCCGGGCGAGCCGGGTTGGGCTGGCTGGACAGTCTGCCCGGAGTCGGAGAGGTGACCGCACATTACCTGATCGGTGAGCTCGGGGAGACAGGGAGATTTGCCTCGCCCAAGAAACTGGTCAGTTACGTCGGTCTGTGCCCCACGACCGGCTCGAGCGGGGGGAAGACCTGGAAGAGGAGGGCGGCGCCTCCGAGGGCGCCGCGGACGGCGAGGGAGCCGACCCCACCTTCCGCATCGCATTCTGACCGGCCTCCGCTGCCGCTATCCCGTTCCGCGGCGGAGGGAGTCCTTGAACTCCGGCAGGTGGGCCTCGTACACCTCGCGGGGCGTGGTTGAGTGCTCTCCGCGGACCCTGTCGGCCACGTGATCGTTCTCATGTCGACGCCCACTCTCAGCAAGCAGCACCTGCGGAAGTGCGAGTTGGAGCTGGAAGTCTCCGCGACCCGGGTGCTGATGGCGCTCAAGGCATACAAGGCGGAGAACGGCGCCCTGCCCGAGTCGCTGGACGAACTGGTGCCCGAGTACATCGCCGAGGTGCCGCGCGATCCCTTCGACGGTCAACCCTTGCGCTACTCCCGGGAGAAGAAGATCATCTACTCGGTGGGCGAAGACCTGGAGGACGACGGCGGCGCTCCCGAGGACACCGAGGAGGGCGAGGGAGCCGATCCCACCTTCCGCATTCGTTTCTGAGCCTGCCCGGCGTCAAACGGGCGCCACACCTGTCATCTCGGTCGGCCCGTCCCCTGCTTGCTGCGAAAGGCCGCCGCTGGCAACATGAATGAACCCCAAAGTAACATGTTCGGGAAGTGGTTCAGCAGAGGAAGAGCTTCGCATGCCGGTGAAGAGGCAGGTGTGGCCGCGGCGCGTGCGCCGGGCGGTTCAGGGGGTGGCGTTCGGGGTTTTCGCGGTCTTCGTGGCGGCCCCGCCCATGATGTGGGCGTCGCGGTGGCAGGGGGAGTGGTTCATGCGGCTGAGTCCGCTGAGCGCATTGGGCCCTTCTGGCCGGCGCGGCGGTGCTGGGGCGTTTTTTCTGCGGATGGCTCTGCCCGTTGGACGTGATGCTGGACGTGGCCGACCGGGCGAAGAAGCTGACTTCTGAACGACTTCTGAGGACCTTGCGCTGATGAAAAGAGTCATAGGCAGCCTTCTGCTCTGTGCGGTTTCCGTGGTTTTTGCCGTCACTCAGACGGCGGCGGTATCGGGGCAGGACGTCGCGCGTGCGGCGGGAGATACCAGGACCCCGCAGGTGGTGATGGACCTGATACGGCAGGTGGGCGGAACGCTGCCCGAATGGTGGGACTCAGTGGAGTTGACGTATCCCAAGACCCTGAATCTGAGATGGCGAAAGGTGAGGGATGACTGGGCACCCGACCACAACCTAGTGGTCCATAACACTTGAGTTTCGGGGTTCAGAGCCATTCTGGCAAGGTC
>CAYVBE010000158.1:2396-10348 GCA_964448935.1 uncultured candidatus Brocadiaceae bacterium | reverse complement strand
CTCGGCTGTGAAGGACAGCGTCAGCCGCTGCCATTCGGTGCCCACCTCGGCCTTGCTCTCGCGGCGCGGGCCGTCGGCGTTCTGGGCGTAGATGGCCACCGGCACGCCGGGGCGGTCCGCCGAGACCCAGGCCGAGAAGGTGTATGCCTGGCCCGGCTCGGTCACCAGCCATCCCTCGTGCCCGACGGCCACCGCCCGCAGAACGGCGTCCACGGGGTCGTAGTAGTCGAAGAACATGCGCGGCGCGTCGGGCCGGAGTGTCAGCTTCCACGACCGGCCGCCGTGCCGCGCGCGGCTCTCGTCCAGCTCACCCAGTAGCCGGAAAGGGCTGGTGCCCCAGCTATAGTATTCCGGCGTCCAGCAGCCCCAGCCCGAGCCGCCGCACTCGAAGCTGCTGTTGGGAACGGCGTTGCGGACGCCGTCGAGCGTGATCTGCGGGTGGCGCTCCGCCCTCTGCGCCTCGGCCGGGACCATCTGGACATCGTCCAGGAAGAGCGTGCCGGTCCTGCCATACCATATCTGCAGGCGGCTGTCGGCGGCCTCCAGGCTCTGGTTCGCGCTGAACCGGAACTCGAAGCGCTTCCATTCCGCTCCCGGCACAAAGGAGTCCATCAACCCGGCGTTCGACCACTGCCTGGTGTTCGAGAGCGCCACGCGGACGGCGCTGCCGTGCAGGTCCCGGGCGCGCGCCCAGAAGCTGAGCAGGTAGTGCTGCCCCCTGCGCACCGCCACCCGACCCATCTGGGCGACCATGGCGTGGCTGTCCGGATATCCCGGCTCGAAGGCCGTGCACTCAAGCTTCGCCACGGTGCCGCGTTCCGGGTCCCGGACGGCGGACAGCCTCTGCACGCATCCCGCGCGGCCCGCAGCCGCCCAACCGTCCGGGGCGCCGTCGCTCCCAACACGGTCGAAGGAGCCGTTATAGACCACCGACTGCGCCCAGGCCGCCGCGGGGCCGAGCAGGAGCATCGCCATGAAAGCCCATAGGACTGCCTTAACCTCCATCGGACCACCTCCTGAGCGGTTGGAATGTCGTGTCACCGGCCGCCCTCGATGGCGCCGGCATCGCGCTTGTTCACCGATTCGCGCCCGGTGAAGTCGCGCAGGAACGGGCCGTTGAACTGCCATTCGTAGAGTTCCTCGATCGAGGTCCGGGCGTCGGCCAGCGTGCCGCGACTGACGCGCATGAACTCCAGCGTGCAGTCCAGGCAGCGGCCATCCGGCGTGCCGCCGACGTGCAGGTCGGCGTCGTTGGCCAGGGAAACATCCGGCCCCACGCCTGCGCCGGAGGCGTCCCGCCTGCCGTCCACGTAGAGCGTCAGCGTGCGCGCATCGCGGTCGGCCTCGGCGAGCACGTGGTGCCAGCGACCATCGTTCAGGGCGGTGTTTCCCGTGATCCGCGCGGAGACGCCGCCGCCTTTGACGGCGAACTCGGCCCGGCCGTCGGCGTTGACGGTCAGCGAGTAGCCGGCGTCGGCCATCTTCTCGGCCAGCACGCCGCTTGCTCCCGATCCGGTCCTCAGGTACGCCTCGACCAGGAAGTTAGAGGTGTGGATTTCGGGGGTCTTGAGGTCTTCCCCGGTAACGGAGACCCACCGGACGGCTTCCTCACCGCCGCCGCCCAGTGTGACGGTCCTGGAGCCGGTCTCGGCGCCCGGATCGGCCTTGGGCACGTGGATGCGGTCAATGAGCGTGTGGTCGCCGAAGTCGCCGGTGGGGCTGAGGAAGACGGTGGCGGAGAAGGCGGTCAGGTCCGGCTTGCCTTCCGGGGTGAACTTCCAGGTGTGCGGTCCCTTCGAAGCCCCGGGCTTTGGCTGACCGCCCCAGGCGTTGAAGCCGCCGAAACCGCCGGTCTTGAGCCAGTGCAGGTGGACCTGCACCATCTGGTCCGGCTGCGCCTCGGTCAGCTCCACCTTCACCTCGAACGGCTCGCCCGGGATGATCCGTTCCGGCAGCGTGACCTTCGCCCAGCCGCCCTCGGGCAGCTTCACCCTGGACTCCATTCGGACGGGCTCGTCTATGTTCTCATTGGTGAGCACCAGGTACTGGTCCCGACCGTTCAGCTCCAGCGCGCCCTTCGTCCAGTCCTCCAGCGGCCCGGCGGTGTAGTCGCCCGCGGCCACGTTGACCGCCGTCAGGGGATACGTGGGCCGGGTCAGGTAGCCCTCGCGGCCCACGTGATAGGGCGTGAGGTACCAGTGCTCGTCCAGTACCCGCGTGGCGTCGTCGCCGGCGGGGTAGAAGTTCCACTCGCCCACCATGGCGTAGAGGCCCCAGGGCACGAACACCTTCACCCCGCTGTCGGCCGCAGGCGAGCCGGGGGCAGGCCGGAAGTCGTGGTTAGCCGGGTCTCGGAGCACGGATTCATCGGTTTCAACGCCTACGTCGCCGGCGATCGCCTCCCGCGCTTGCAGCGCGCCGCGCATGTGCCGCAGCTTCGGCCGCGGCACGCCGGATGCCTCGAACACACCCAGGTCTCCGGCAATCCCTGCGAAAACGTTGGACGAATAAGCCAGAGTTTCGTAGGCGAAGTCCTCGCCGGTATCGCTCACCTGGTAGACGTTCGGGTCGGCCTGGGCATCCGCCGCCGGCGCGTGCCAGAATACCCATTCGCTGATGTCCTGCGAGATGTTGCCCATGAACTTGTCCCGTCCAGCTTCGGGCTTCTGCCGCCGCGATCCCTTCAAGAACCGGTAGATCGTGTTGTTGAAGACCGTGTTCTGGTAGCTGATGATCTCCTGGAAGGCCGACGTGTTGCAGTATATGCTCCCCGGATCGTTGTTCTTGCCCCAGGCGATGTTGTTGAACTGGTAGTTTTTGAACGAGCCGTCCATGTAGTAGGCGTGCCCGAACCGCGCGCTGCCCGGCTTCTCGGGGTTGTAGCGCCAGTTCATGTAGCCGCCCGGGTTGCCGCTCACGTTGTTGTAGACGTAGTAGGGGCCGCTCTGCCAGGTCTCGATCCCGCCCCAGTCGTTGGTGTTCAGCAGCGGGTCCACCACCTCGTTGTGGTGGATCAGGATGCGGCTCAGCGGGGCGTCGCCTCGGTAGCCGCTGGACTTGCCGCCGAAGATGAACAGACCGGCGCCGTAGCAGCGGTGCAGGATGTTGCCTGCTATCTCGGCCACGGCGGGAAAGTTGATTGTGACGGCGTGGCCGTGCTCGGAGCGAACAGGCCGCAGACCGATCCGGTGCAGCCGGTTGCGCATCACCTCCACCCGCCCGAGCTGCCCCAGGGGTGGCACCTTCTTGCCCCAGCGCATGCCGTCGGAGATGTCTATCGCGCCGTGGTCGGTGTTCAGTATCTCGTTGTCCGACACCACGACGCCGTCCACGCAATCGCCGTCGCCGATCGCCTTCAGACGAACGGCCTTGTTCACGTGCTCAAAGCGGCAGTTGGAGACGCGCAGGTCCCGGCCGGAGCCCAGCATGCGCACGCAGGCTCCGTCTACCTGTTCGTGGGTCTCGGTGAGGGTTCGCACAGTCAGGTCAGCGACATTCGTGAAGCGGAACGTCAGCCCGCTCACGTGGAGGTGACCGGTGTTCCGCAGGTCAACGAGGCTGAGCCGCCTGGCCGCCTCGATGGTGACCCGCCGGGGGTCGGCGTCGCCGGGCAGCCGCACGTAGAGCCGGCCGCCTTCGCCTCTCTTCTCGAACCACAGCTCGCCGGGCTCGTCCAGGTAATGGGGCCTGTCCTCCAGGTAGTAGCGGTTGCCCTTGATGATCTGGCCGCTGTCGCCGTACCAGACGCCCTGGAAGGCGATGGCGTTCTGGTCCGGCTGGACCGCCTCGACGCGGCTGGCGAAGGGCGTGCCCATCATGATGCCGTACTCGGTCCAGACGATGGCGTCCTGGTAGTAATCCGCCGGCTTCGTCAGGTGCTTCGTGTCCACGCCCAGGTGCATCCGCCTGCCGTTGACCGTGGTCTTGTGGCCGTCGTCCTTCCACCACTGCGGGTTCTCCCATTCCCACCACTCGCTCTTGATCTCGTCGGGGTCGCTGACCGTCCAGTTGGGCGTGCGGGCCAGCTTCAGGCGGGTGATCCGGCCGTCGTCCACCATCCAGACGCAGCGGGGCGTGAAGTCCACGTCCGCCCGCCAGACCCGATCGGCCTGTGGAATGTCGGCATGTTCCGCCCCCTTTTGCCAGCCGGTCACGGCGTCCGAACCGTAGATCATGGCCTGCCCGTCACCCCACGAGGGATCGGAGGTCAGGCGGATGGGATTGCCCGGTTCTCCGGAGCCGTCGCCCTCAAGCGCACCGCGATAGATCACGCCGCGCTTGAACACGTAGGTGTGGACGCCGGAGCAGGCCGCCGCGCGGCCCGTGGCGGCGGGGTCCCAGGGGTGATGCTTCCACGCGGCGTCCCTGGAGGTGCCTGCCGCACCGTCATCTCCGCCCTCGAAGTCTATGTAGCGGACCGAGTCCCCCGTCTCGAAGGCGAACTCCTGCGGCTGCCATTCCAGGTCGCCCTGCGGCAGCACCCGCGCCTGCTGCCGCTGCCAGCTCCACTCCGCCGCCCCGCAGAGCACCGGCACCAATGCCAGAAGTGCCACCAAAACGCCCCCGAATCTCCATATCCGTGCTTCCATCGCGCCGTCCCTCCCAAGTCGTCCCAGAAACGTGCTCCGGCCCAATAGGGATTGTACCCGCTGGGTGGCGTCTATCAACCGATAGTTGGCGAGGTATTCGGGGCCGACTTGCCCGCCGGCGCTTGATAGAAGACCTCGCGGACGGCTTCTGCGAACTGGCGAAGCGCCTGCATCTTAGCAGACGAGGAATACCGTAAACACAACAGACACGGTGCCACGGGCGCCCGGGCCGGGCGGCCGAAGTGCACGACCCCGGGTGGAGCATGCCGTCATCCAGCCTCCGCACATCTATAGAAGGATCACCGTTCCTTAGTTGCTCCGAGAATTCGTACAGCTATAATCCTGGGTCTTCGGTCTAAAAGGCAATGGATCACGACCACAAATACGAGGAGGGCGTTTCGTGCAGATCATTGCATCGCGGTGCACGGGTTGCGGGGCATGCACCACTTACTGCCCCGTGCGCGCCATAGCTGTTGTTAGCGGAACCGCCAGGGTCGACCAGAGCCGGTGCGTTGAATGCGACACCTGTCGTCGCGTTTCCGTCTGCCCCGCGAACGCATTGGTGCAGCCCGAACTGGAGTGGCCCCGCCTGCTCCGTGCCCGCTTCAGCAACCCCCTGCTTGTCCACCCTTCCACCGGCGTCTGGGGTCGGGGCACCACGGAGGTGAAAACTGCCGATGTGAACAACAGGTTCCCCTTGGGTCGTGTGGGCATAGCCGTGGAGGTGGGCCGACCGGGCGTCTCTGCCGGCTTTGACGATGTCGAGGAAATCACCAGTGAACTGGCGGGCATAGTGGCGTTCGTGCGGCGAAACCCAGTAACGGAGTTGATAGACCCGGATACCGGATTACTGCGCGACGATGCTGTCCGCGGCGAGAGGGTACTGTCGGCCATTGTGGAGTTCACGGTGCCGGAGCGGCAGGCGGTTGAAGCGTTGGACCGTGTCCGGAGTTTGGCCGAAAGCATTCAGACCGTTGTGACCGTGGGGCTCATCGCGGTGGGTCGCGACGGAATAGCGTCCTTAAGAGAGCAACTGAAGGCGTCGGGGTTCGCGCCCCGGCCGAACGGCAAGGTGAACGTTGGACTGGGGAGGCCGAGCCGATGACTCATACCTGCCACAGACGGGGTACGCCGGAAGGTCTGCTGGGCGATTACGTTATTCTGCCACGTGTTGATCCGGCCGTGCCCGAGCAACTCCACTACAGCGGACCGCTACCGCCGAGAATGAGGCGGCTGGCCGGCATACTGACGCGGCACGAACCGCTGGCGCTCGACGTGCGGATTGACGGGCGGCAAGTTACCTATCGTCGGTCTGCCGACACGGGTGCGTCCGGCGACGAATTGCAGCACATAGCCGGAGACCCCCGCCTGACGGAGGTCCGCCACGCCGTTTACGGTGATCGCGATCCCGTGGAGGAGGTACTGCGGGAGGTGAAGGAGGCGAATCTGGGCATCAGCATTGTCGTGAGCGGGCTGCTGGACGAGGTCGAACGTGCTTGCCGGTCCGTGGGACTGCGGCCGCGCGCCGCGCATTTGAGCCTCGGGACGTGGGGCCGCACCGATCTGCTGCCGGACGAGCCAACTCTGGAACTCTGTACCATGTGCGGCCACGGGTTGCTCTCGGCGCAGCTCGTTTCCTGCCTTGTGGACATGGTGAAAGCGGGGGAGGTGACGACTGAGGACGCGGCCAACGAACTGTGCCGCCCGTGCGTGTGCAATGTGGTCAACATGGAGCGAGCGAACGCCATACTCAAGGAGTTGTGTAGATGATCCGAATCCTGGTTACGGGTGCTGGTGGGGCCGCTGGCAGCAACTTTATCCGCTGCCTGCGCCTGGCTTCCGAGTGTTTCTACGTCGTGGGCACGGACTGCCATGCGCACCGGCTTTACGCGGCTGACGCCGAAGCGCATTACCTGGTTCCCCGCTCATCCCAGAGCGGTTACATCGCCGCCCTGAACCACATTATCGCCAGGGAAAACGTGCAACTGGTCCATCCGCAACCGGATGCAGAAGTGGCCGTTCTTTCGGAGGAGAGGGACCGGATTAAGGCCCGCATGTGGCTGCCCGAGCGCGTGACGGTGCGTACCCTGCAGGACAAGCAGAAGGCCGCTGCTGTCTGGTACGACCGCGGTCTGCACTCCGAGAAGACTTTTTTGGTGCAAAGCAAGGACGACCTGGCGCGCGCCTGTGAGGAACTCGGCCTCCCGCTGTGGCTTCGGGCGCGCTCGGGCGCCGGGGCTCGAGCCAGCGCCCCAATCCGCAGCCTGGAGGCGGGGCACCGCTGGCTTGGCTTCTGGAACGCACACAGCGGTTCCACCGAGTTCATCGCGCAGCAGTACCTCCCGGGACGGGAATACGCGTTCCCCTCCATCTGGCAGAACGGCGAACTGGTTACCTCCCTGCTCTACGAACGACTGTCCTACCTGCAGGCTCACCTGACGCCGTCGGGCAAAACCGGTGCCGCATCCGAACTCGCCACCCGGCACGGGGGGCGAGTGAACGAGGCGGCCGTCGAGGCTGTGCGGGCCGTTGATTCGGACGCGGACGGTCTTTTCTGCGTGGACCTGACCGAGGATGCCAATGGTCGCCCAGTCCCCACGGAGATCAACTGCGGACGCTTTTTCACATCGTGCGTATTCTGGGCCAGGGCCGGGGCCAACCTGCCGCTCCATTACGTGCGACTGGCCCTCGGTCTGAAGCCGGAACCGTTGCCGGCGTTTAACGCTGCACCGCCGGGCAAGGTCTGGCTGCGAAGGCTGGATGCGGAAAGTCAGCTGATTGACGAAGAAGCGCTTGACACGCGGCTCAAATCAAGTAGAATTAGCAGATAAGAACGATTCTGGACAGGGGTAGCCATGGGGGCACACGACGCGGCGTTGTCATCTCGCATGGAAGATTTCATGGAGATGTGCCGACGGTCCGGCATCCGGGCAACTCACCAGCGGCGCGAGGTCTTGAAAGAACTTGTCCGAACGGGCGGGCACCCGGACGTAGAGACCATATTTCAGCGGGTGAGGGAACGCATCCCCACCATCTCTCGGGATACGGTCTACCGCACGCTCTCCATGCTGGAGGAGCAGGGGCTGGCAACCCGTGTGGACCTTTTTTCCGACAGGGCGCGTTTCGATCCCAATATCGAGCCGCATCATCATTTTGTCTGCACTGAGTGCGGTCGGGTTGTGGACTTCAGATGTGAAGAGGCGGAAAACGTTGGACTGCCTGAGAAAGTCAGGCAATGGGGGGAAGTAAAGTCCATTCACCTGCAGGTCAGGGGTGTCTGCAACGAGTGCCTGGGCGAATAGGGGCTTGCCGTGGCGCCGGACATGTGGGGTTGGTCCGTTGTTAGGCTCGGACGAAAGGGGG
>CAYVBE010000158.1:0-2296 GCA_964448935.1 uncultured candidatus Brocadiaceae bacterium | reverse complement strand
GAGGACGTGGAGGCCATCCTGGAGGTGCTGGTGGGGGCCGAGCGGTGCGCGGTACGGCAGTATTCCGGCATCTGCGACATGACAGCGGGCAAGGACCACCGGACCTACTTGCTGGCTCAGGCCATCTTGAACGAAGAAGTGGAGCACGAATCCTGGTTCAGTGAGTTCCTGGGCGAGGGACCGTCCGGACACTACCTGCGCCAGGGCGAGACATCGCCTTTCGTGCGCAAATTCTTGCGCTGAGCGAGCGCCTCTTCCTTACCGGACGGCGGGCCGGCCGGGTCCTTGGACCCGGCTCTCCCCCCGCCGGGTAGACCTGCAAGGAGTCAGAACTATGGCAGAAGCCAAGATCGAAGCGGAGACGGCGGAAGCTTTCGGACGCACGTTTGTCAAAGGTAACATACCCGAGATCAACGAAGTAAGATGCCTGGCATGTGGGCATTGCGTGAAACTGTGTAAGAAGCTGGGGCCCGATGTTCTGGACATCGTGGACGGCGTAGCAAAGCCGGTCCGGCCCGAGAACTGCATCGGGGACGGGGCGTGCATGCTGGCCTGTCCGACAAAGGCCATTTTCCTGATGAGCAAGTACGATCCGGATTCGCCGCCCTCGTCTGTATGACCGCCGAAAAAGCGAGTTGTAGTGGCAGTGGTTTTTTCTACTTTCTTGTTCTTGGAGGGAGTGCACTATGTGCGTGGAGCAAGGTAAGTTCCCGTTAATCGGCGAGAAGGCTCCGGCCTTCGTGGCGGAGACGACCCAGGGGACCATCAATTTCCCGAAGGACTACGAGGGCCAGTGGGTCATCCTGTTCAGCCACCCGGCGGACTTCACGCCGGTCTGCACCACGGAGTTCATGACGTTTGCCAGCATGGAGGAAGAGTTCAAGGAGCTGAACTGCCAGCTCATAGGCCTCTCCATTGACAGCACCTACAGCCACATCGCCTGGCTGCGCACCATCAAGGAGAAGATCGAATACCGGGGCATGAAAGACGTCGAGGTCAACTTCCCCGTCATCAGCGATCTGAAGATGGAGGTGGCGAAGGCGTTCGGCATGGTGCAGCCCCAGGCAAGCGACACCCAGGCGGTGCGGGCGGTCTTCATCATGGACCCCGAGGCGATCGTCCGGGCCATCCTGTATTACCCGCTCTCCAACGGGCGCAACATGCAGGAGATCAAGCGCATCCTGCTGGCCATGCAGCACTCCGATGAGCACAACATCGCCACCCCGGCCAACTGGGAGCCGGGAGACGACGTGATCGTGCCCCCGCCCGGGTCCTGCGGCACCGCAAGGGACCGCGTGGATCAGGCCGGCGAGGACTACGAATGCCTGGACTGGTTCCTGTGCCTCAGGAAATGCAGTCACGGTTAAGAATGACGCTTCGCACTTTCCCGACCCAAAGCAAGGAGCAGTACGATGATTGATCAGGAAATGGTGGACGCACTGAACCTGCAAATGAACCGCGAGTTCTTCAACGCGCGGCTCTACCTCTCGATGGCGACGTATTTCGATACTCTCAATATGGACGGCGCCGTCCGGTGGATGGAACTGCAGGCCCAGGAGGAGAACGGGCACGCAATGCGGCTGTACAACCACCTGCGCGAGCGCGGCGCACGGATCACCGTCTCGGAGTTGGACGCGCCCCCGAGCGAGTGGGACAGCCCGCTGGCAGCGTTCGAGGCGGCCTACGAGCACGAGTGCCGCGTGACCAGGGAATTCGACGAGCACATGGCGCTGGCGCGTGAGAAGGACGACAATGCCACCATCAGCTTCCTGCAGTGGTTCGTGGACGAGCAGGTGGAGGAAGAGGCGTCCGTGGACGACATCATTCAGAAGATGCGCATGGCACAGGACGCCCCCGGCGCCCGGTTCATGATAGACCGGATGCTCGGCCAGCGCGGCCAGGCCTGAGCCGCCACGGCCGCGGCCCGGTTGCTGCCGTCCTTGTCACTCCGTATCGGTCCGTGTTAGTCTGTCTCTGTCCGTGCCGTCCCACCGTGGGACGGCACGGCACGGTCCGCTCTGTCGGGGGGTAAGGGCAATGGGCAACGTCTGGCTGGCGCTGGGGCTCACGCTTTTCGCCGGCATGGCCACCGGCATCGGCAGCGCCATCGCGTTCTTCGCGCGGCGCACCAACTACCGCTTCCTGTCCGTCGCCACCGGCTTCTCGGCCGGCGTGATGCTCTACGTCTCGTTCGTCGAGATATTCTACAAAGGCGTGGACTCCCTGACGTCGGCCTACGGCGACTACTGGGGGCACTGGGTCAACGTCGGCGCCTTCTTCGCCGGCATCGCCATGA
>CAYVBE010000157.1:0-10358 GCA_964448935.1 uncultured candidatus Brocadiaceae bacterium | reverse complement strand
GTGCGCTGTACCTGGCCTGCGAAGACGGAAGCCTGATCTGCTACGGAGAGCCGCAGTGAGGGATTCACAGGGAGGAGCAAGAATGAACACGGCGCGCAGGGCCTGTGAGTGTGGCTTTGTTGCCGCGCCTTGAATTGACCTCACCACCATGGCCCTGAACCTGCAAAATCAAGTGTCATGGACCACTACGTTGCCTGTATCGCCCCGGCAGGTCCGATAGAATAGGAGGCATGCCATAAAACGCACGGCACCGGCACTCGTCCCCCCCCACTCAATTCACCGGGTCCACCATGTCCACTCCCAAAACACCCCTGGTCGCACTGGCAATCCTCGCACTGGCCGCCGGCCTGTGCGTCGCGGCCGTGGACGAAGAGGCGAGATCAATCCTGGAGGAATCCGGCGTCACCGCCGGGCTGGTGGTCCACCTGGGCGTTGGCGACGGCGAGTTGGCGGCCGCCCTCCGTGCGGACGGGGATTATCTGGTGCAGGGGCTGGCGGTTGACCGGGAAACTGTCCGCCGGGCGCGTGGGGCCATCCGGGAACAAGGTGTCTACGGCTCTGTGAGCGTCCGTCGGTTCGATGGACGGCATCTGCCATATGTGGACAATCTGGTCAACCTGCTGGTGGTCGGTGACCAGTTCGAAGTCACACGGGAGGAAATGCTCCGCGTCCTGGCGCCCGGCGGGGTGCTGGTTGACCTGACCGAGGAGCCCTTCCGGATCACCGGGAAGCGGTGGCCGGGCGACATTGACGACTGGACGCACTTCCTGCACGGGCCGGACAACAACGCGCGCTCCGACGACGAGCGCGTCGGGCCGCCCACCTCCATCCAGTGGGTCGCCGGGCCGAAGTGGATGCGCAGTCACGAGCAGCTTGCCAGCGTGAGCGCCGTGGCGGTCGCTCATGGGCGCCTCTTCACCATCGTGGACGAGGCGCCGCTGGACTCCGTCCGCTTCCCCGCGCAATGGAAGCTGGTTGCGCGCGACGCTTTCAACGGGCGGCTGCTCTGGAAGCGGGACGTCGGACCGTGGGTGGACCACCTGCGACATTTCCGCAGCGGGCCGGCACACCTGCCGAGGCGGCTTACTGCTGTGGAGGACCGGGTTTACGTAACTCTTGGCCTGGCCGCGCCGGTCAGCGTGCTCGACGCCGACACGGGCGAGACAGTTCGGGTCCTTTCAGGCACCGAGTATGCCGAGGAGATATCCGTGGTCGGCGGCCGGCTGTATCTGGCGGTCGGCACCTCCGAGGTCCACCGCCGGGGCGGGGGCCTGTCCGAGCGCGGTGAACCCGGGCCGAGTGACTTCCGCTGCATCATGGCGCTGGACCGGGGGAGCGGCAAGCTGCTGTGGCGGAAGGATTTCGGCGAGGACAACGCGCTGCTCCCGCTGACGATGACCGTGCGGAACGGGCGCGTCTTCTATCAGGACCTGGACGGCGTCGGCGCGCTGGACGCAGGAACGGGTGAGGAGTTGTGGAAGACCCCACGTCCGACGATGGCCCGCCGCATGAGTTTTTCGGCGCCGACCGTGGTGGCCACCGACGAGGTGCTGCTGTGCGCGGACCGCCGCCCGAAGGAGGACTCGGATGACCCGCAGTTCGCGCCCGCGGACGACAGGGTCGAATGGGGCGTGCACGGCTGGAGCACGAACGGCTTCTCCCGCAACTGGAGGAGTGAGCTGACCGCCTATGACGCCGCAACGGGCGAGGAACTCTGGTCCCAACCTGCCCAAGAACTCTACAACGCTGCGGTGGACGTCATGGTGATGGAGGATTTGGTTTACACCAATCGCGGCGCCTTTGACCTGAAGACCGGACAGCCCGTCAGCCTGCCGCGCGGCAGGAGCATCGGCCTGAAGGCGGGAACGCACCACCGCTGCTACCGCAACAAGGCGGCGGGCGACGAGGTGTTTATCGGCGGCGCCGGCATTGACACCAGGAACCTGACCACGGGCGACATGATCCGCAATAGCTGGATACGCGGCAGTTGCCAGCTCGGCATCGTGCCGGCCAACGGCATGCTCTACGCGCCGCCCCATCCCTGTGGGTGCGCACAGATGGTGAAGCTCAACGGCTTCATCGCCACCGTGCCTGGGCGTCCCGAGCCTCCGCCCGTTCGGGAGCGATATGAGCGGGGCGGGGCCCGGCCGGAAGCCGACGGGGCCGCCCCGAAGGGCTCCTGGCCCATGCACCGCGCCGACAGCTCGCGGCGCTCCTTCGTCGAGACGGCCATTCCGGGCGAGTTGCGCAAAATGTGGAGCGTGAAGTTGCCCAGGAACGCCGCCCAGCCGGTCGTCGTCGGCGACGCGGTCTTCGTGGCAGTCTCGGATGAGCACACGGTCTACGCCCTGGATGCCGCCGACGGGTCCGTGAAATGGACCCATACCGCCGGCGCGCGGGTGGACAGCTCGCCGACATTCTACCGCGGGACGGTGATCTTCGGCTCAATGGACGGGCGCGTGACCTGCCTGAGGGCCACGGATGGCGAACTGATCTGGCGGTTCTGCGCGGCGCCCGCGGAGCGTCTGGTCTCGATTCACGGACAGCTCGAATCCCTCTGGCCGGCTCACGGATCGGTGTTGGCCCAGAACGGCGCGCTGTATGTCACCGCCGGGCGGAACAGCTTCCTCGACGGCGGCATCGTCCTCTACAAGCTGGACCCCGCCACGGGGGCGATCCTGGCGAAACACGTGGAGAGCAACGTGGACGCGGCCACGGGCCGGCAACTGGGGCGCTCCGCCCTTTGCGACATGGACGGCGTCAGCCACGACCTGCTCTCCGGCGACGGGCGCACCGTGTTCCTGAAACATCTGTGTTACGACGCAGACCTGAGGAAACTCGACGAGCGCGTGCCGCACCTCGTGCCCATACACGGGTTCCTGGAGGAGGAGTGGTTTGTGCGCTCCTACTGGTTCCTGGGCACCGACGTGGCCGGCGGCTGGCGGGGCTGGCACTCCTCGTGGCGCGAGACCGTCTGCGGGCGGATCCTCTGCTTCGACGACGAGAGCGTCTACGGCTACGGCCGGGAGCATGTCTCCGGCTCGCGCAGAAGCCAGCACGAGGACTCCTACCACCTGTTCCGGTCGCCGAAAACCATGGTGAAGACGACCGGTTCGTTCAACTGGGACGAGCGCAGGAAACAGGGCCTGCCGAAAGCCCCGAAACCCACCTGGTCCGACACCGATTCACTGATCGTCCGCGCCGTGGCCCTGACGCCGGGGAAGCTCATCGTCGCCGGAGCCGTGGACCGGCGGGAGAGATTGAGCGGAGTGCTGGCCTACGAAGACCCCGAAGCGGCCCTGGCGTCCATCAAGGGGGAGTACGGCGTCTATCTCCAGCTGGTCTCGCCCGAGAGCGGGGAGAGCATCTCCCAGGTCGAACTGGACGCCATGCCGGTTCACGACGGCCTGTCCGCCGCGCACGGCAGCGTGTTCATCTCCCTGGAAAACGGCACCGTGGAGCGCTGGGGGAGATGACGTCGTCCGCCTGCCGGATCCTCCGAGCGGGGCCCAGAAGAAGTCGCGTTCAGCTTGACGGGCGTCGCCAACCCCGATAGTTTACACGTGTCATAAGAGACGGACTACGACCCTGGGAACCCCGACCGGGAGGGGAAGATAATGGTAAGGCGCTGGATGGCTGTTTTGCTGGCGGTGGCGTCTCTTGCCGGTGCAGTTGCGCGTGCCGACGAGGCGCAGCGGATACTCGATGAAGCGGGCGTGGAGGGCGGGCTGGTGGTCTCCCTCGGCGCAGACGCCGAGATACTGGCGGGACTGCGGTCAGGTGATCCCTTCGTCGTTCAGGGACTGGGCGCCGATGATGAGCGGGTCGCGGACCTGCGCGCGGAACTGCAGCGCAGCGGCATCCACGGTCCGGTGAGCGTGAAACGTCTGGAGGGGGACCGGCTGCCCTACGCGGACAGCCTGGTGAGCCTGCTGGTGGTGAGCGATGCGGGGGACGTGCCGCGCAGCGAGATGATGCGGGTGTTGCGGCCCGGCGGCGTCCTGATGGGCAAGGAGGCCGACGGGTGGCAGCGGACGGTCAAACCGTGGCCGGAGGGGATGGCCGGCTGGCCGCAGTATTTCTACGATGCTTCCAACAACGCCACCTCCGAAGACACGCTCGTCGGCCCGCCCGAGAGCATCCAGTGGTGGGCCGGCCCTTACTCGGAGCGCAGCCACAACTGGGTCAACAGCACCGCCTCGATGGTCTCGGCCGGCGGAAGGTTGTTCTACTTCCGAGACGAGGGCCCGATCGCGGCCATGCCGCACAAGGGCAACGACATGAACTGGGCCGGCCGCGTCGGCCCCATGCCGGATTTCCCCGAGAGGTGGTCCCTCATCGCGCGCGACGCCTTCAGCGGGGTTGTGCTGTGGAAGCGGTCCCTCTACGGATTCGGCAACCCGCAGTTCGAGGCCATCGGGCCACAGCCCACGATCTGGAACGTTTGGAGTGCTCCTCTCTCGCTTGACCGTCGCACGGCGGCCACCGACACGTGCGTCTTCACCACGCTGAAATACCGTGGCGGCCTCAGCGCGCTGGACGCCTCCACCGGCGAGACCCTCTGGGAGTACAGGCCGGAAGGGCACGTGGACGAGATCGTTCTGGACGACGAGGCCGGCAGGCTCTATCTGCGCGTGCGCGGCGAGATACCGCACAAACCGGAGGGCGACGTGCCCTTTGCCCGAGAGGCGAGCGAGAAGAGCTGGCGCAAGACCTACGGTCCCGACAAGTTCAACGAGTACGTGCGAAATCAGCCGCCCGAGCAGGTGGCCGCCCTCGACGCGCAGAGCGGGCGTGTGATGTGGACCGTTGACGCACCACACGTCGGCGTCGAAACGCTCTGTGCCGGCTATGGCAAGGTTCTCTACCACGATACGCAGGACCTGGTCTGCCTCGATGCCGCCACGGGCGAGGAGGCGTGGCGCTACGCTTCCGAGCCGGCCGCGCAGCGCCACGGCTGGGTGTTCGGCCGCAGCGGGCACTATGCGAACACCATCATCTGGGAGGGCAAAGTGTATCTGCAGGGCGGGTTCAAAGAGAACCCCGGCATGACTTGCTTGCGGCTGGAGGATGGCCAGAAGGTCTGGTACGACCGGAGGGTAGGTCCCGGCGGCAGCTTCGGGCATCCCAGCGGCATGCGCATCATAGACGGCGTCATCTGGAACGATACCGGCAACCACTGGGACGCGGAGACGGGGCAGAGCATGGGAGGACTGAGAGGCACGCTGGGCCCGACGCACGGTCGTTGCCATCGGGCCGTTGCCACGGTCAATTACCTGCTGGGCCGCGCGTTCGGAGTCGAGTTCTACGACCTGGAGACGGGAGAGCTGGTCTCCGACAGCCGCTGGCTGCGCAGTGCCTGCGCCCAGGGCTATCTGCCCGCCAACGGAATGCTCTACCATGCCACCGACCCGTGCTCCTGCTGGCTGGGCGGGCGCATCCGCGGCTACCACGCGTTTACCTCGCAGGTGCCGGACCTCGACTACGACGCAGTTCAGCCGGACATGCGCCTCGAAAAGGGCCCTGCCTACTCTGTGGCAGAGGCCGAGACGAACGATCAGGACTGGCCCACGTATCGGCACGATCCGCTGCGCAGCGGCCGGGCCTCGACCGCTGTGCCGTCCGAACTCAAGCAGCTTTGGACCGCGGACCTCGGCAGCCCGGTCTCGGGACTCGGCTTCGGCTACAACGCCGTTCACGGGCTCACGCCGCTGACCGTTGCCGACGGGCGCATCTTCGTGTCGCGCAAGGACGCCAACGAGATCGTCTGCCTGGATCAGGATACGGGCGAGGTGGAATGGCGTTACGCCGTCTCCAGCTTCGTGGACACCCCGCCGACGGTCGCGGACGGGCGCGTGCTGTTCGGCTGCATGGACGGCTATCTCTACTGCCTGCGCGCCTCCGACGGGGAACTGGCCTGGCGCTTCCGCGCCGCGCCGGCCGATACACAGGTTATGCACGAGGGCCGGCCGGCCAGCCGATGGCCCGTCCACGGTGCCGTGCTCGCCCGCGACGGCGCGGTGTACTGCACCGCCGGGCGCTCCTCGTTCCTGGACGGCGGCATTCAACTGTTCAAGCTGGACCTCGCTTCAGGCGAGCTGCTGGCCCACGGCCGGGCGCAGGGCCCGGACTACGGCTTCTACGAACTCAACCCGCTCTACGAGGTGACCAGGGACAAGTGGGGCAACGTCCGCAAGGTGCCGAAGGGCTATCACCCCGACTTCATTGACATCGAGGGCGCGCGAAGCGACGTCCTGGTCAGCGACGGCCTGGACCTGCACATGGGCGCGACGCGGATCACCACCGACCTGAAGACCCACAGCAGCTTGCTCGAACAGGCGAACGGCGAGATGACCGGCCGGCGCTGGCTGCGGACCATGAACGGTTTCCTGGACGATACCTACTTCCACCGCGTCGGCTGGCACTACTCCGATGAGTATCGTGGCGGCGGCAACGCCTCCGGGGCGCCCAACGCCGGCAAACTGGTGGTCTTCGACGACCGCCGCACCTACGGCGCGCAGTGGGAGGGAAACTTCCCCAACCGCTACCCGAACCACGTTATCGGTCAGGGCACGGACATCGTGGCCCACGGCCTGGAGGCCGAGGCGAGCACGAAGGGCTTCACCGTTAACCCGGAGACCGACCCGGTTTGGCGCGTCAACCTGCCCCTGATCGTCCGCGCCATGGTTTTGGCGCCATCGGCTGAGTCGGGCTCGGGGATGCTCTACGTGGCCGGCCCGCTGGAGAAGGACGACGATCCCCTGGCCCCCTACCAGGGCCGCGGCGAGGGGCGGCTGTGCGTTCTGTCGGCCGAGGACGGCCGGAAGGTGACTGAGATACCCCTGCCCGCTCAGCCCGTCTTCGACGGAATGGCCGCCGCCGACGGGAGATTGTTTATGGCCCTGACCGACGGCCGGATCGTCTGCTTCGGCGCAGGAGAGTAGCGGTTTTACGTTAATGCGTTCCGCTGTGCAGCACTTTCGGAGCTTCATGGACCGGAAAGAGCGTTCTGAAAACCGCCGCAGGGTTGCACAGTGCGCGTAACGGTTGAATCGCCCGCCATACGGCGGGCTCCGGGTAGTTTCTGCGGACTTTCCCCAGGGCTCCCTGTGGTCGCCCTGGGCTAACATTGAGACGCCCGCCCCACGGCGGGGTCACGGCACGGAGGGCCGCTTCAGCGGCGCGCCGAAAGGCGCCGTAGTCCTGGGTTTAAGGACATCAACAGGAGAAGACCGTGAACGTTATCAGAAAACGCTGTGTCTGGCTGGTGGTTGTTCTTGTAGTCCTGCTCGTCTCTGACAATGTGACAGGGCAGAGCGGCCGGGACTGGACCGTAGTCGGCTCCGACCGCATGGATGTCGTTGTGCTGGAAGGCGATGCGGTGCGGTTCAAGCTTCGGAACATGGTCTGGGGCCCGGGATGGAACAAAGGTGGCGCCCGCCTGCAGAATCTGCCGGAGGTAGCGGAGGGCGATGTCCGGGTCTACCACGAGAAGGGTATCGGGTTTCGGCGCAATTTTTGGGATAAGGAGCCCATGCCCGGGCTGTTCGATCTGCGCTACGAACTGCGCCGGGCCGGCCCTCGGACCGTCAGAATGCGATACGCCTGCGTGCCCGAAATGGACACCAAATTCGGCGTCCCCGCCCCGATGGGGCAGGAGAGCGTGAGCATCGGGCCGATGCTGAGGATACCCCCGTACCTGCGCGGCGGCACCTGCACGTTCGCCTTCGCCGACGGCAGCAAGACGGTGCGGTCTCTGCCGGTGGGCCGGAGCGGATGGGATGACGTTGCCTCCTTGATTCTCGAGACCTCCGACGGCGAATCCATCCGGATGGTCTTCGAGCCGGCCCTGTTCGTCCACTGCGACGAGGGCGAAGTGCGCTGTTTCTCCGGCAACAACAGGACGGTGAAGGCCGGGCAGACCTTCACGCAGGAGATAATGCTGCAACTGCCCGGCACGGTGTCGTTCGAGCCGGGCAACCGTTGGCTGGATACGGGCGACTGGATGCGGTACGAGCACGAGCAGGACTTCAGCCCCGGCAGCGTGATCGGCGTCGAGGACTGGCTGGACAAACCCGCGGGCAAGCACGGCTGGCTCCGGATGGACGGCGGCCGGTTCGTCTTCGAGGACGGCACCCCGGTCAAATTCGTCGGCACCAATATCCAGTTCGACGATATGGCGTGTCCAGAAGAGGATGCCGACCGGTGGAACAGCAAATGGGCGAAACACGGGGTCAACCTGGTTCGTCTGCACAAGTTCATCAATCACGGTTGGGCCGGCGTGCTGAGCGAGGATCACATGGTGCCCGACCCCGAGAAGATACGACTCTTCGACTACTACCACGCTTCCGCCGGAAAGTGTGGCATCTACACCAGTTGGTCGGGCGTCTTCCACATGAAGGTCACCTCCCACGACCGCGACCGCGTCAAGTACTACGACGAACTCGTCAGCCGGCCCGGTTTCAACCCGCGGGCAGGCGCGGACGTCCTTGGTCTGAAGAATATCGCGCCGGACATTCAGAATCTGTTGATTGCCCAGACGGTCAACCTGCTGAAGCGCGAAAACACCGCCACGGGCATTCGTTACGCGGACGATCCGGCCCTTGCCTACATAGAGTTGCACAACGAGGATGACATCTTTTTCCCCTTCGATAACTACGGAAGGTTCGAGAAGAACTATCCCAAATACTTTGCCGACTTCAAGAAACGCTTCTGTGCATATCTGAAGGAGAAGTACGGGGATCAGCAGGCGCTGGAGCAGGCTTGGGGCGAGTCCTACCCCGGCGGTCAGAGCCTTGCCGACGGCACCGTTCGCCCGCATTACCCGGCCTGGGAGATGAAGCAGGGGCAGATGACGTCGCGCATCGCGGACACGCTGCACTTCATGTACACGGAGCAGCTGGGCTTCTATCGGCGCTTCGTCGAGGCCATCCGTGACACCGGATACGGCGGTGCCATCGTCGGTGGGTGCTGGCAGGCTTCCACCTTTATGGGTCACCTCTACAACACGCTGACCGATTACCGGGTGGGGTTCATTGACCGGCACAATTACAACGTCACGCTGCTGGATGACCCCGGCAGCGGCAACATGACCGTGGGCTTTCAGCAGGTCAAGGACCGGCCGTTCAACTTTTCCGAGTGGGGCGGCGGCCCGGTGGCCGTGCCCACCGTGCTGACCTACGGCCTGGGTCTGCAGGGCTGGGACGCCTCCTGTCAGTTTTGCAGTACCAACCCCGGGATATTCGGCGAGGTACACCGGGCCGTCAACGGGTGTTGTGACGACTTCATCCAGATCGGGCAGTACCCGGCCCTGTCGCGGATGATCCACCGGGGAGACGTCAAAGAAGGCGACATAGTCGCGAACCGCCGGGTTAGCATCCCGGGGCTGTTCAAAGGGGACGTAGGCTTCCGGGAGACCTTCAGCATGTTGGGCGGAGCCAATAACAAGACATTCAGCTCCGTCGTGCCCAACGCCGCCCTCATGGCGGGCCGGGTGGTGCTGGAGTTCATTGACAAGCCGGTACCCGAAGAACCCATAAGCGAGGATTTCGAGCAATACATAGACCGCGAAAACAACATCGTCCGCTCGACTACCCACGAGCTGCTGTGGGACCATTCCGGGCGGGGCTTCTTTACGGTCAACACCCCGGGAACGCAGGCGGTCATCGGCCACGCCGGAGGCCGGACGATCGCGCTGGACGACGTGACCATCCGCGGCGCCACCGAGACGGAGCTGAAACTCTACGTCACCGCCCTGGAACAGGGCGCCACCATCAAGGACGCCGGCCGCCTGCTGATCACCGCGTTCGGCCGCGATGCCAACACGGGCATGGTGATGGACGAGTTCAGCGAGCGGCCGCTGGAGAAAGGGGGGCCGCCGCTGCTGCTGGAGCCCGTCCGGGCTACCATCACCATCAAAGGCGGCGGCGTCAAAGCCGTGCGACCCCTGGACCACGCGGGCAGGCTCCGCAAAGAGGGCGGCAGCCTGGACGTGCGACAGACCGGCAGCGGCAACGTGTTCACCATAGACGGAAGCATCGGCAAGGCGGTGTATTACGTGGTGGAAATGGACCGATAGGGGAATTCCGGGAGGGTAGGACTGTGCAAAGAATGGTCCTGACGGTTGCTGTGTTGGGATGTCTGATGACCGTGGCGAGTTCCGGGGCGTACAGCGCTGCCGGGATGATCCGGCCGGACCTGGACGTGCCGTTGCGCGACGCCTCCATCTGCAGGGGGTTGGATGGCACGTACTATCTGACAGGCACCACGGCTGTGGATGGGGAGGGCGGGGAGCCGGACTTTAACAACTGCCGCGGCGCGCGGGTCTGGAAGTCACGGGACCTGCGCAGGTGGGAGGA
>CAYVBE010000156.1:0-10444 GCA_964448935.1 uncultured candidatus Brocadiaceae bacterium | reverse complement strand
AGGAATCTGGGGATGAGGTGGGGCCAGAGGGCTTTCCTGGTGGCTATGTCGGCCAGGATCAGCAGCAGGACGAGCGGGGCGAGGAAGGGGGCCAGGTTGACCGCTCCTCCGCCCTCCGCTGCGCCGGGGGTGGACCTGAAGAGGTCGGCCACGTGCATTACGCGGCGGCCCCCGGTGGCCTCGGCCAGGGACTTGAGCAACTCCACACCCGCGTCGGCGGGTTTGGGCTCGAACTCGGGGGAGTAGGGTAGCACCACGGCGGGCAGGCCGGCGCGTTTGCCCTCGCGGGTTCGAATGACGCCGTGGTAGATTCCGCCGCGCTCCAGCCGAAAGGTGGCCTCCAGCGTGCGCGGGGAAGTCCACTGCAGGGCCAGCTTCTCCGGCTCGCCCTCGTCGGGCGGGATGATGTAGGCGCCTGCGCCGGTGCAGTTTCTCGCCGCCTCCTCATCGAGTTCCAGGACCACCGTAGCCCGGCGGCCTTCGCGCACGAAGCTGCCGAACAGGGCGGGGTCGTCCCGGTCGCGGCGCAGCCAGCGGGTGAGGGTGGAGAAGAAGGTCTTGTAGCCGTCCCATTCGCGCAGGGCGCCGGTGTAAGGACCGTCCACCTCGCAGGTGACCGCGCCGACCCGGCCCAGGCCCCGCTGCCAGACGGCCACCACGGGCGCGCCGTGTTCGTCGGTGGTCTTCACCAGCGGGGCGGCGTCCCGCCGCGTGTAGCAGAGATTGTAGCCGAGAAACGAGGGGAACTCCGATAAACCCGGTTCGCCCAGCCGCACGATCAGCGGGGTGACCCGCGCGCCGGTCTCCTGCTCCAGGAAGGTCTTCCGCGCCACCCGCATGGCGTCCTGGCAGAAGACCCGCGGGAGCGCAGCCGGATCGGTGGTGAAAAAGACCTCCCCGCCGCCGCGCCGGGCGATGTCCTTCAGGAACTCCGCGTCGGTGTCTTTGTCGGTGCCCAGGCCGATGACGCTGATGGTGCCGCCGGCGCGGGTCCAGGTCTCTACCAGCTTTTTGTAATCGTCCGGCTGCTCGCTGTCGGCGGCGTCGGCGAACAGCACTATGTGGCGGTTCGGCGCGTCGCTCTCGGCCAGCTCACCGACGGCGGCGCGGAGGCCGTTGTAGACGAAGATGCCGCCGCCCCTGGACTCGATGCTGAGTATGCGCCGGCGGATCTTCTCCATGTTGCCCTCTATCCGGGTGAGGCCCACCTCGCGGTGGGCGGTGCTGTCCACGGCGAAGACGGCCACCTGGTCCTGGTCGTAAAGAAGCGCGATGGCCTCGGCCGCCGCGCGGTTGGCGAGGTCCATCTTGGACTGTCCACCTCCGACGGGCATGGACATGGAGCCGGAGCGGTCCAGCACGATGCCCATGGCCAGCGGCGGGCGGCGGTATTCCTCTTTGCGCTCCATGCTGACCGGCAGGATGTCCTCGACGCGGCTCTGGTAGTAGCCGCCGGCGGCGAAGCTGCTCCTGCCGCCCGTGACCAGCAGGCCGCCGCCCAGTTCGGTCACGTAGTTGCGCAGGGCGGCGTCGGCGCGGTCGCTGAGGGCGCTGAGGGCGACGTTCTCCAGGATGACCGCCCGGAAGTGCTTCAGCAGCGCGCTGGAGACCGGCAAGTCGGGGCCGGAGACGCGCACGTTCATGTCCGACGAGGCGAGCGCGCGGCTGAGGTTGTCCGGCGCGCCGGTGCTGTTGACCAGGAGCAGCTCGGCCGGCCCGACGACCTGCGTGGCGGTTCTCGCGCGGTTGTTCTCCGGCACGGCGTCGCCGGGAACGGTCACCGAGACCGTCCGCAGGGCCAGCCCCGGCCGACGGGCGATGTCCCGGACGATGAAGCGGTTCGCGCCCGGCCGCAGCGATACCCGCTGACTGGTGGCGCGGCCTTCGCGGTCCACCCGGAGGGTCGCCTCCCCCTCACCGGGCGAGTGGGCCTCGACCAGCATCTCGAACGGCTGGCCGGCGGGCACGCGCTCGGGCGTCTCGATGCGCGTGATGGCCGCGTCGGCGCCGCGCTCGCGCCGAATGGGCCAGTAGTCCACCGCCACGCCCCGGCGGCGCAGTTCCGGCAAGTGTTCCCGTGGGTCGGGACCGGTGTAGAGGCCGTCCGAGACCACGAAGACGCTCCCCCCGGCGCCCCCGCAGAGAGACCCGGCCAGCCGCAGCCCGGCGCGCAGGTCGCTGGCATCGTCCAGGCTCGAGGCGCCCAGTTCGGACAGCCCCACCGCCGAGCCGACCAGTGCCGATGTGCCATTGCCGAAGGTGACCGCGCGCACCTCGTCCTGCGGCCCCATCTCGCGCCGGGCCAGGCCCAGCATCTCGGCGGCGGACTCCAGCGCCTCCTTGCCCGCCGACAGCGAGCGGTCCACCAGGAAGACGATCCGCCGCCCGTCCCCGCCCCGACGCAGTACCGGTCCGGCCATCATCAGCGCGCACAACGCAAGGATGACCACCCGCAGCGCCCGCGTCGCCCGCGGCCCCCTGCCCAGCCGCCACCATAGATAAACGAACGGTACGAGCACGAGCAGCGCCGGCGGTGTGGTGATGCCGATCATGCCCTCTGCCTCTCCAGGAGAAACCAGCAGCCGAGCAGCAACGCCGCCGCGACCAGTGCGAACTCGCGGTGGAACCCCCGCGACCGGGCGGTGCGCAACGAGGCCGCGTCCAGCGTGCCGGCGTCACCAAAACTCGCAGAAGCCTTCAGATCGGACTCCTCGGGCGCCAGAAGATTGACGTCGAAAGACAGCACGGGCTCCCCGGACGCCAGGACGCGGTATATGCCCTCCCGCGCCAGGTTGCCGTAAAACACGTGGTTCTCGTCGAACGCGATCCGCCCGCCGCCCGGCTCCTCCACGACAACCCGGCCCTGCCAGTCCCGCGGCCGACGAAAGGAGAGGCTTTCGCCAAGTCGGAACGAAAAGCGCTTCAAGCCGGGGCTCTGCTCGTAGGCGTGTTCGACCAGATTTGAAATCAGCACCGGCCAGGCGGGCATCTGGAAGACCGTGCTCTCCTCGGGCGCCATGTTCACCAGCACCCGGTCGTCTTCCTGCACGATCAGTGGCACGGCCCCCGCCGACGCCAGCACCCGCCCCTGCTCGGCGGGGAACTCCGGGTCGGCCGTCCAGACCGCGCCTTTCAGGTCAACGCCGCGCGTCAGTGGCGAGAACGGGTCAACGTAAAACGGCCTTACGTAGGCATTTGCACCCTCCGACGGAGGCTGTCGGAAGCTGACGCGCAGTAGCGCGCGGGCGGCCCCATCGGTCGGTTCGCCGCCGGCGTCGAAGACCAGCGCCGCCGGCTCTGCCAGTCGCGGCCGCACCCGCCGACAGGCGCCGAGAGCGCGTTTCAGCCGCTCCTGAAGCCTCCCGTGCCCTACTATCACCTGCACGTTGAGCATGGGCTGCGGCGGTCGCGACAGTCGCACGACATTATCGTTGGCCAGCGCGTCGGGCGGCAGCTCGATCCGCACGGAATCAACGCCCTCCGGCACCGTGAAAACCAGCGGCACGGCGTCGCGCTCGGAGAAGTCCACCTCCTTGCGCGTCAACTCCCGCTCCCCGGCATAGAGGGTAGCGGTCTTGCGCGGCGCGTCGTCCCCGAAGTGCTGCGTCAGGGCAAAGATACGATCCTCGGCCATCCAGCGCGCGGCGGCCCAGCCGGTGTTCGACAGCGGCTCCCCCACGCCGATGACCGTGATGTCGCCGGGATCGGTCCGGTGGTCGGTTAGCAGCACCATCCGTCCCTCTTCGCCCAGCAGTGAGCGGCCCAGTTCGATCGCCTGTCGCGCCGAGTGCGGCGGCGCCGCCGGTCGCCAGTCCTCCAGCAGGGCAGCCGCCCCGGCGGCCGAGAGTGGCTCTCCGCCCAGTATGCGCCCTCCGAAACCCGTCTCCACTATGCTGACCCGCGCCTCCCTGCCCAGCGAGCGACAGAGCGCGACGATGCTCTCGGCGGCCCGCGCCCGGAATGCGTCCTCCCCCTGCCCGGCGTTCATCGAGGCGCTGGAGTCCAGCAGAACCACCAGGTGCGGCCGGGACGTTACGTGGGTGTACACCAGCCCGGCCACGATGAGGCCCAGCAGCAGCGCGGCCAGCAGCTCCAGCAAAAGAGGCAGCGTCAGCGGCGGCGTGCGGCGCTTCTGCCCCTCGCGCTTCAGGCTGCGGGTCGCCTCCCAGAGGAAAAGCGCGGAGACCGGAATGCGCCTGCCGCGGAAGACGTAGAAGTAGAGGAACAGTATCCCCCCGAGGGTGGCCAGCGAGGTCAATCCCCAGGGATAGAGAAACTCCAGCACGGCGTTGCTCCCTCAATACACCTCGACGAGCCCGGCGGGCAGGAACTCCTCCCGCAGCACCGTCTCAAGTTGTTGATCGGCAACCACTTCCAGGTGATGCCCGCCGCACCGGAACACGCCTTCCCGCAGCGCCGCAAGCAGCCCGTTCAGCCGGCGGCGGTAGGATTCCACGGCCCGGTGGTCCAGGTTGATGTCCTCCTGCCGGTGCCGCTCGACGGCGTCCAGCACTGCCGGCCCCTCGGCGTCGGGGTCGCGCTCCCATGGCCCGAGCAACTGCACCACGATCAGCTCCGAGCAGCCCGCCGCGAATTTGCGCAGCACCGCCTGCGGGTCGGCGGGGTCCAGAAAGTCGCTCAGCAGCAGCCGCACCGACGAACGCCGCAGCACCGCCGCCGCTCGCGACGGTGCGCTGAAGATCACCGACTCGGGCTCGTTGAACACCAGCTCCTGCGGAGTCTCGACGCGGTACAGGTCGCGCCCGGCGCTGTAGAGCCGAACCGCCGGGCCCTGCGCCCGCCCGGAGTGGTAGAGCCAGCGGCTGATCTCGCCGGCGAGCGCGCCCTTGCGGCCATCCGGGATGGCCATGGAGGCCGAGGTGTCCACCAGCACGTCGAAGAACGGGCTGACCTCCTCGCGGTAGAGCCGCACCACCAGCCGGTCCGTGCGGCCGTAGGCCATCCAGTCAATGCTCCGCAGGTCGTCGCCGGGCACGTAGTCGCGGAAATCCTGTATCTCGACGGAGGCGCCCGTCTCGCGCCCGGCCATCTCGCCGGTGGTGCCGGCGGCGGAGGCCACGTTTAGGTTTAAGCGGTAGCGGTGGGCCAGCTCCTGCAGCTCCGCGTCGCCGATGGGCTCAGTCGAAATCGCCACGCATGTACCTCCGGAAATGGCGGATCGCCCAGATGAAGACTTCGCCACTGCCCTGGTAGACAGCCCTGGCCTGTTGCAGGACCACCTCGTGCAGGTCCGCCGCGAACATCGCCAGTGTCAGGTCGCCCGACTTCAGTTCGTCCCGCAGTTCCACCACGTCATGCCACGGCTTCCAGGGCAACTTGGTCATCTTTGTATATCTTCTTGCCACAGAGAGCACCGAGTTCACAGAGAAAGTCGTTTCACCCCGTCAACGAGGCGTGACACGCCGAAGTTTATCAGCAGAGCGCGTTTCAAATCGGTCGCCTTCAGATAAGATAACGTCTGTGCCGTCGCCAGTTCCGGCAGTGTCGCAACCGCCTTCAGCTCGACCACGACCTCAGAGCCAACAAGCAAGTCAATGCGCTGCCCCTTGATTGCGTATCCTTTGTAGTCCACGTCCACCTGCCGCTGGAAGGGGATGTTCCTCAGTCCAAACTCAACGGTCAAAGCTTCCTCGTAGATTGACTCCAGCAAGCCAGGCCCCAGCGTGCGATGCACCTCGATGGCTGCGCCGATGATCCTTTCCGTCAGTGCATCTGCCATGATCTCCCTCCAACAACGTCCTTTGTTCTGCCACAGAGAGCACCGAGAACACAGAGAACGGCAACTACAACAAATACTATTATCTAACGACAGCACGACGGGCCGGCTTGGTCCACCAGGTATGTAACTCCCGGCTTTTCCGCGGCCTTCTTGTGTCCCGGCCGCCCGTCCCGCTGCCGGCGAGAACATGCATCTCGTCTGCGCCGTTTCTGTCTTTGTCCCTCGATGCACTCTGTGTCCTCTGTGGCTCCCGCCGTTGCCGTCGTCTTTTCAAACCCGGGTCGCATGCGTCGTTGTAGGCAAGAGCTTGCACTTTGTTTGCATCGTTTCTGTCGTTGTTCATCTGGGGCCTCTTTGGCTGTCTATTCTCCCTTTCTCGGAGCATGCTTACTCCAGAAGCCGGACCACACTGCGAGCCTTTCGCTCCATTCACGCGGTACTTCTTCCGGGTGGCAGAAGACCACGCCGTTGGGCATGCAGAACGAACCTTCGGCGTCTTCTGGAACGTCAACGGTCAGGCGATCACCCAGGGAGAACTCTTCCGATGCTGTCTCCCTGTCCAAAAGCAGCGCCGCCAGTACGTGCTTCGGTATCAGGACCTGGCCGCCGAGTGGTTCGCGCCCCAGCGGGACAAGCTCCTGCCCTGCCCAGTTACAGGCCTTGATCTGTTGCCAGCCACCAAACCGCTGAGAAGTAATCTGCGGCGGCATCAGGTAGGATGCCAGTGGGGAGGCCCCGGCGTAACGGAATGTCTTAGCGTAGCCCGCAAACACTAGTGACGTTAACGCACGAGGGATGGCTCTACCCCACTTCCGGTAAGCTTTCACTCTGGTGACCGTCTGCTCCCCGTCATTCCTGCCGTCAATGCAGAACCCGGTTACAATGGCGAGTCGCCCGCAGTGGCTTTTGTAATTCCGATCTGCTAAGACCACTTTACGCACTTGTTTTTCTGCCTTCCTGACGGCCTTATCCGTATTGGAGCTCAGCGACGAGCCATTTTTCGGTTGAGAGCGGCCTTTGACTTCTGCGATGAAGACTTTCCCGTCAGACCGCAGGCACAGATAATCGGGCCGGGATAGGTCTTTCGGTGCCTTGCCGCGAGTGTAATCCAACAGGCCGCATTCAAGGAGGGGGGCAATATCTGAGATATGCACGACCCGCAAAAACTCCTTCAGAAGATACCACGCTACACTGATCCCGAATTCTTCGCTCACCAGGCCTTTTGCTCGAGGAGTTGCTTCATCCCACCAGTCAGCCTTTCTGAGTCTGTCTGAGGCCCGCGTGAACACGTCGAAATAGCGATAGGCAGCCAACTTTGCGCGAGGATCCCAGACGTTTCGCGCGGGCGTCAGAGCAACCCCCGCCTCGACCAGAATCCGGTAAAGCTGCCCGCTTACTTCGCCGTTCGGAAGTTCGGGGAGTTTCTTAGGGGGGGCAGGTTCCAGTTGCCAACTCCGGCAGTCACTGGCCGGTATAAGCGGAGCGTTCACGTTTCCCGTGAGAGCACTACGCAGGCTGCCGGATGCTCGTTTCGTCATCATGGTCTCCTATCTGGATGATTCCTTGGTCTTGCTGAATTGCACCGGAGTTCTTTGTGCGTAACTGTCGTCAATGCATTGACATCGCTGCTCGGTGCTCTCTGTGTCCTCTGTGGCTTATCGTCGTTGTTATTCCCAGCCGAGGTCCGCGTGGGTCGCCGTGGTTGTCGGAGGCAGTATGGTAGTGCTGTCTTTCACGTGGTTGCCTATACTTTCCAGCAGGCTGCGTTCCTGGCTGCCGGGCCGGGACAGTTCGAGCAGGGCCTGGAGCAAGCGGTGCAACAGCTCGTTCCGGCCCAGGCCGCGTTCCTTCACGTCTGCGTCCCCCCTCCCGCACGTCGCGGCTGGTCGCCCTCGGGTTCCAGTCCTCGCGCTCGGCGTCGCCGATGGGCTCAGTCGAAATCGCCACGCATGTACCTCCGGAAATGGCGGATCGCCGAGATCGTGCAGACGCCCAGCCCTATGCCCAGCGGCAGGATCAGCGGAAGCAGGTACTCGGGACCGTCGCCATCAATCACCGCGTCCCCCGCTGCACGGAGATACAGCACGGGCGACAGGGCCATTCCGGGATTCATGGCCATGCGGTCCCACCACCGGTAATCCGTCATGCCGGCCAGCATGAGCGTGCTGATGACGACGTTGAAGACCACCACCACGGCCGCCACGATGCGCCGTGCCAGCGTGGTCCGCCACTTCCCCGGGAGGAACCGCATGACAATCTGCGTAAACGCAAGAAAAAACAGCACATACACCAGGCCCATCAGGGGAACGGCCACGTAGATCATCTCCCAGTCCCAGAGGTCCTGCCAGGCCAGCGCCGTGGTCCCGGCCATGATCAGAGCGAAGGCAATGCACGAATAGGCCAGGCCCGAGCCGGGGCCGTCCACGAAGGGGAACAGCGCCAGGCGGTAGAGCGTCCCCCGCCGCTCCAGCTTCCGTTCCAGAGAGCGCGACACCCTCCGTTTGTCCGTCGCCCAGAAGAAGCACCACAGGGCCGCGAAAAGCGTCGTGAGGACGCCGACCGTGATGATTACCTCTTCGTCCATGCCGGTCCCGGCCGGCACGTCCACCGCGACGGGCGCAGCAAACGCGGCGGCCACGATCACCAGCAGTACCAGCTTGGTCTTGCCGGAGCACTTGTCGGCCTCGAAGGTCAGGATGTTGGCGGCGGAGGCGCAGAGGAACCAGGTCGCCAGCAGCGCGAGCGGCGCGCAGACGCCCAACGTGATGAGGATATCTTCGAGATCGGGCCCCCCGCCCATGCCAAAGCCGAAGAAAAACGACTGCGCGGACGCCAGCCCGAAGACCATACCGTAGAACAGAGTCATGCCCACCACCAGCACGTATCCCCAGCGCGCAATGACCCTTATGTGCTTCGAGGAGGTCAGCGCGCCGAACCAGATGCCCAGCGCGCAGGCGGGCACACTGAAGATGAGGATCAGGCCGAGCACGAAGGCGATCGCCTCGATACCCACGCCCTTGAACAGGAACGCGGTCACCGCGAAAGGACCGACCACCGCGTAGAGCAGCGCCACCTTGGTCAGCGCCGCCATCAGCCGGCCGCGCACCTGGCGCGCCGAAGTTATGGCCGTGATGTGCACCAGCTCGATGGTGCGTCCCTCTACCTCCCGGTAGAGGTTGGAGAAGCCCAGATAGGGCAGCACGCACAGCGCCATGAGGTAGGTGAGCATGCTGAAAACCGCGAACATGTGTCCGCCGCACTCGCCGGATTCCGGCCTGCTCAGGTAGACCACGGCGTAGGTGAACAGCGCCCCGCCCAACAACAGCCACAGCGACGCGAGGAACTTTTTGCTATGCACCGACTGATACATCTCCTTGACCAGCAGAGGGTTGGCCAGCCGGTCCATCCGGTCTTTAATCCACTCGGTCATCGGCCTCTCCGCTGGTTGCCTCCAGGAACATGTCCTCCAGGCGCCTCCCCTCGGGCGTCACCTGGTAGGGCCGGTGGCCTGCCTCGACCAGCCGCTCCACGGCCCGCGCGATGGCCTCCGGACCGCCGTTCATCCTCACCCGCAGCAGGTCGGGCTCGGCGGAGTCCACGTCCGTCACGTTGGGCGTCTCCAGCAGCAGGCGGGCGCCCTCGCGCAACTGGCCCATAAGCCGGACCAGGAGGGTGAACTCCCGCGTGACGTCGCCGTCGCGCTCCTCGATGGGGCCGGCGTAGATCAGCCGCCCATCCTTGATGATGACGACGTTGTCCACCACGTCCTCCAGTTCGGCCAGGATGTGGGAGCTGATGAACACGGTCTTCTCCTCCCCGGCCAGCAGCCGCAGCAGTTCGCGCAGTTCCTTGCGGGCCTGCGGGTCCAGGCCGGCGGCCGGCTCGTCCAGCAGCAAAAGCTCGGGGTCGTGGATGAGCGACCTTCCCAGGCTTATCCGCTGCCTCATGCCCTTCGAGAGGTCCGAAACCCTCTTGCGCAGAAGGTAGCCGATCTCCGTAAAGGCCACGATGTCGTCTATCCTGCGGGTGCGCTCCGCGCCGGCCAGGCCGTAGGATCGCGCGAAGAAGTCGAGGTATTCGCTGACCAGCATGTCGGGATAGGCGCCGAAGAAGTCGGGCATGAAGCCGATCAACGGGCGCACCTTGTCGGCATCCTTCACCACCGAGTGGCCGTCCGCCCAGGCGTCGCCGTCAGTGGGCTGGTCCACGGTGGCCAGGATGCGCAAAGTGGTGGTCTTGCCGGCGCCGTTGGGGCCGATGAAGCCCCATATCTCGCCGTCGCCCAGCGTGAAACTCAGCGAGTCCACCGCCTTCAGGTCGCCGAAAACCTTTGTAAGCCCCTCCACCCGCAGTTGCATCAGAAGGTCCCCATAATCAGGTTCTGCGAGCCGGCATTTCGGAAAGAATCGAGCCAGACCTGCTCCGGGTCGGGTTCCGCCACCTCGGCGGCGTAGGCGTTGCCGGTGTCGAGCAGTGACTGCCAGACGGCCTGCCGCCGCCGGACGACACCCTCCATAGGCACCGGCAGCGTTCCGCGGGTCGTCTTGACACGCATGGTGGTCAGCCGCTTCTGTGCCTCGTCCTCGGGCAGCGGGGGCGCGCTGCGTTTCTCGCCGGCTGCCAGGGACTCGAAGTGCGCGCAGTCGCCCTCGAAGACCACCAGCAGGTTGCGCAGATCCCGTTCCAGGTGGTTCTCGACCGCGA
>CAYVBE010000155.1:0-10499 GCA_964448935.1 uncultured candidatus Brocadiaceae bacterium | reverse complement strand
CTCTCGGCGCCCGCCAGTTGCAGGTCGTTGGTCATCAACAGCACGCGCATCAGGGCCACCCCCCTGAGCTCAGCAAGAGTCGCAGTCCATGGCGATCCGGCCCATGGACCATGCGCGCCAGCACGATGGGGTAGTCTGCCGTGGGTAAGTTCATGGTCGGCCATCATATACGGATGGGCCGGGTCACTCAACCACATAGACGGGCGCGACGCCGGCGTCGGGGTCGGAGAGGTCCAGCTTGCTGCCGCGGAAGACGCGACCGTAGACCGGCCCGGGGATGACGTCCCCCCGGTGAGCGGCCATCAGAACGCGCACGTCGAACCGGAGGTCGGAGTCCCCCGACCAGCGGCCGGCCTCGAAGTAGCCCTGCACCACGCTGCCGCCCCGCCGTCTGCGGCGGCGCAGTATCTGGCTGGCCTGCTGGGAGCCGGAGCCGGGGCGCAGGATCGTGACTCCCCGCCCGCCGCCGCCCAGCGAATCCTTGACCACCAGCCGCAGGCCCTGCTGCAGCATGTAGTAGGCGGCGGGCTCGATGTGCGTGTCCAGCGGGTGGGACCAGAGGATGTTCTCCCGCAGGACTCGCCTCTCCTCGTTGCCGGGCTGCAGCCACTCCTCCGCCCCCGGGTCGGCCAGGACGCTCAGGAAGCCCTTGCTGGTGTAGAGGAACGCGTCGAGCGGCGGGAAGGTCTTCACCTTCCCCCCCCTGACGGCGGTCAGGACGGGTGAGTCCTCCGCGAGTTCGGACCATTCCGAGAGGTTTTCCTCCACGTAGAGCAGGTCCACCCGGCCCGAGTCCTCCAGGTACAGCCCGTCTTCGCGCAGCGACAGTTCGCCCTCGTGGCAGAGGGCGATGGGTGGCCCCCCGGCCTCCTCGATGTGCCGGGCCACGCCCTCGATCTCGTCCACGTTGAACATGTCCTGCCCGTTGAAGCCGCGCAGGAAGGCGATGCAGCCGGCTTCCGCGTCGTGCAGGGGTTTCAGGCCGTGCTCGTAGAGGAACGGCGCAAAACGCGCATCGGCGAGTCGTCCAACTCCCTCCAGAACCGGCCCCAGCGCCTCGTGCGCCAGGTCGGCGTAGTGTCCGTATCCTACGGCGCAGTTCAGCTCCACCACCTTGACCGCGTCTTCGGTCACGTGCATGTCGGCGGCGAAGAAGACCCGTTTCGTGGGGGAGCGATCGGGAAGGAGGGGACGCAGGTCTTCCGGGATGAAAGCCCTCAACCGGTCGCAAAGCTCCCCGTCCTCGGCCATCACATCCGCGCACCTGCGCACGATCTTGGCCAGCGCGCCGGCCACGTCGAGCACGCGGTCCGCCTGCTGGCGGTTCAGGAAGACCGGGAACGGCGACGCGGCCGGAACGTCTTTCAGAGCATCCCGCGCGGCCTCCAGGAGTTCTTTCCGATAGCGTTCGGCTGTCTGAGCCCGGCGGTCGGCCTTCTCCAGTTGCGCCGCGTAGGACTTGATCTGCCCCAGCAGTATCTCTTCCGCTTCGGGGAATGCGGCTTGGAGCTTCTCCCGCTCCTCCGGGTGGAACTCGGAGAGCAGGAAATCGGCAACCGAGGAATACTCCACTTTGCGGGCCGAGCTGACGCCCAGCTTGATGCGCACGATGTCCTTGCGCCCGGCCGCGCCCAAGATGGACCGGACGCCGTTGTGGCCGCCGTGGCCGCCTTTCTGGCGTCCCTTGACGGAGCCGATGGACAGGTCCAGATCGTCGTGGGCGATGGCCCATAGATTCTGCTCGAGGGGATACTGCTCGCGTAGCGGCCCCACCACGTTGCCGCACTTATTCATGGTGGTGAGGGGCTTGACCAGCAGGGCGTCCATGCCGCCCAGCCGCCCCGACGCCGTGTCGGCATCGAGGTCTTCCGAGTGCTCGAACGCGCCGAAATCATGCTCCTGCGCCAGATAGTCGGCGAACAGGAACCCCGCGTTGTGACGCGTGCCGGCGTAATCGGGTCCCGGGTTGCCCGGGCAGATCAGGACGAGGCTGGATTGGGTTCGCGCCATATCTTGCCGGAGAATGTTTCGAGGACCACTTCGTCGCCGTCACGCTCCCGCAGATACTGGTAGTTCAGCGGGACCTTGCCGTAAGGGGTGTCCAGGACGTATTGCGGGATGGCAAAGCCCGAGGTGCGCCCGCGCAGGGCGCGCATCATCTCGATGCCCCGCTCGATTTGCACCCGGAAGTGCGCGGTGCCCTTGAGCACCTGGCACTGGTACAGGTAGTAGGGCCTGACCCGCGCGGCCACCAGGCGCTCGCCCAGCTCCTTCAGCACGTCGGCGTCGTCGTTCACGCCCTTCAGCAGCACGGTCTGGTTGCCCATGGGTATGCCGTGGTCCACGATTCTCGCGCAGGCCTCGACGGCCTCGGGCGTCAGCTCCTTGGGGTGGTTGAAGTGCGTGTTGATCCAGAAGGGCTGGTGCCACGCCAGCCGCTCGCAGAGTTCATCGGTGATGCGGCTGGGCAGCGTGCACGGTGAGCGGCTGCCGATGCGGACCAGTTCCACGTGCGGTATGGCGTGCACCCGGGCCACCAGATCCTCCACGTCCTCGTCCGGCATCAGCAGCGGGTCGCCGCCGGTGAGAAGCACGTCGCGGATGGCGGGGTGCTCGCGGATGTATTCTAATCCCGCCTCGAAGTCGTCCTCGCTCAGCGGGCATCCGCGCGTCTCCACCATGCGCTTGCGCAGGCAGAAGCGGCAGAAGGTGGGGCAGCGCGAGCTGACGCAGAACGCCACCCGGTCCGGATAGACGTGGATCAGGTCGTGGACGGGGGAGTGGTCCTCCTCCTTCAGGGGATCCCAGACGCCCAGTTCGTCCTGCGTTTCCTCGATGCGCGGTATCACCTGCCGCCGCACGGGGCAGTGGGGGTCGTCGGGGTCCATCAGGGAGGCGTAGTAGGGGCTTATGCCCCAGTTGAACACCCCTTGGATTTCCTCGATGCCGCGCCGCTCCTCTTCGGTGAGGTTGACGTAGCGTTCGAGCTGGTCAACGGTCTGCACGCTGTCGCGCAGCTCGCGTTGCCAGTCCGCCAGTTGTGGTTTCTTTTTGACTGCTTCGCTCAATTGCGGCCTCCAGTATTCTGCCGATCAGTTGCGTGTGGTCATACCCGGCGGACTCGGCCAGCACGGGCAGGACCCCGTAGTAGGGGCTGAGCCCCGGCAGGGGGTTTATCTCCAGCATCCACGCGTTGCCGTCCCCGTCCAGCATGTAGTCAACGCGGGCCAGATCGCGCGCTCCGATAACGCGGTATATCTCCAGCGACCATTCAATCAGCTTCTCGTCCAGGCCGTCCGGCAGGTCGCAGGGGCAGATGACCTCGCGGTTGTGCATGCTCTTTGCCAGCTCGCCGTACATGCCGCCCCCGGCGACCACCTTGCCCACGGGCAGGGCCTCTACCGGCCCGTTGCCCAGCAGCCCGACGGTAACGTCCTTCCCGTCTATGAATTCCTCGACCAGGCATGGCTGCTCGTAGCGCTCTATGCACCGCTCCACCAGCGGCGGCAACTCGCTCGCGCTCCTGGCGATGCTCTCCGGCCCCACGCCCACACTGGAGCCGCCGAAGTTCGGTTTGACCAGCAGGGGGTAGGGCAGATCGTCGGCCTCCGCCCTTGCCTCCTGCGCCGACCGGAACAGCCGGGACTCGGGCGTCGGCACACCGGTCTGAGCGGCCAGGCGCTTGGTCATGGCCTTGTTCAACGAGACGCCCAGCGTCACACCATCCGAGCCGGTATAGGGAATGTCCAGAAACTCCAGCACCGCCGGAACGATGGTCTCCCGGGACGCTCCGCACCGGCCCTCCGCGATGTTGAACGCCAGGTCGGGCCTTTTCCGCCTCAACGCGCCGGTCAGGTTGCCATCGAACAGCACGCCGACCGCCCGGTGGCCGTTGCGCCGCAGGGCGTCCAGCAGCGCTTCGATGGTCTGCGGGCTCTCGTATTCCGCCTCCACCCAGGTGGACTCGGGCGTCGGCTCGTCGTAGATCAGGGCGATCCTCATTGCTGCTCCATCCAGGTGCGGAATCGGTCCAGTTCGTGATTCACTTGCTCGCGGTTCACAAAGTAGAAAGCGCTGCAGCCCTCCTTCTGGCAGTCCACAAGCCCCGCGCCCTTCAGGACGCTCAGATGGTGCGACAGGCAGGGCTGGGAGATGCCCACCTTGCGCGCCAGCTCGCAGACGCCGAGCGAGTCCTCACCGTCCTCGCCGGGCAACATGCCCAGCAGGCGCAGCCGCAGAGGGTCGCCAAGGGCCTTGAAGGTAGCCGCAAACTCCTCGTGCAGTGGCATGGCACCTGTCCCGTTGAATTCCGGGCGATTGACGGATCAAAAGGCCTGCTTCGCCGCCCGTGCGGCATCCCCCCCGGCGGGCAAAGCATCCAAGTATTCTTATACTTCGATATTATACCGCCCCCACCCCGGCCGTGCAAATTGATGTTTGCACCGGACCGTCTCAACGGCTAATATCGGCGGGCGCCGATACCCGAGAGTCCAGGGAGCCGGGAGATGAGCGAGATACGGGAGTTTGTTCTGCAGGAACCGCTGTTCGACAACCACGAGCACCAGGGTGGTTTTGCAGGCATCGAGCAGCGTGCCGACGAGATGACCTACCGGGAGTTCGTGGGCTACGCGGGCGCTGACCTGACCGCCGCGCGTGGCGTGGGCGAGGGCCCGGACCTCTCCACCGACGAGGGGTTCTTCGGACTCTGGCAGTACGTGCGCACGACCGGCTACGGGCGGGCAACCGAGGACGCCTGCGCGGCGGTCTTCGACATGGAGTTCTCACTGGAGAACGCCGATCGCATCACGGATGCCCTCCGCGGGTTCGTGAGCGAAAGGGGGCCGCAGAAGACTCACGAGGACCTGTTTGACCGGGCCGGGATAAGGTGGGTCATGAACGACTGCTGCTGGGATTCCCCCACTGACCTGTCAGCCTTCAAGGGCCAGAATCATCCGGAGTTCTTCCGTCAGGCGCTCCGCTACGACGCGCTGCTGATGCTGAGCAACGCCGACCAGGTGCGGCGACTGGCGGGTGCGTTGGACCGGTCCATGCGGACGCTCGCGGAGTTCGATCAGGCGCTGGACGACTACACCGAACGCGCCGCGGCCGGCGGCAGGCTGGCGGCCATGAAGTGCGGGCTGCCCTACCAGCGGCGCCTCGACTTCGAGAACTCCTCTTTTGCGGACGCCGAGAGGGTTTTCGAGGACATCATGCAGGAGCGGGAGGGCGACAGGAAGCCGCTGCACGACTACCTGCTGCACCGCTTCGTGCGCCGGGCACGGGATTTCGACCTGCCGGTGCAGTTCCACACCGGGTACCTGGCGGGCAACCGGGGCGACCCGAGCCGCGGGGACCCCACGCCGCTTATCCCCGTCTTCCGCCGCTATCGGAACGTGCGTTTCGACATGTTCCACGCCGGCTGGCCCTACTGCGAGGTGGCGGGCACCATCGGCAAGTCCTTCCCCAACGTGTGGTTGGACATGTGCTGGGCGTGGACGATGAACCCGGCGCACATGGAGCGGGTGCTGGAGTCCTGGCTGGCCGCCGTGCCGCACAACAAGATACTCGGCTTCGGCGGCGACACCGGTTCGCCCTTCGCCACGATCGGCTATGCCGTCCAGGCCCGCCGCGGCATCGCCAACGTGCTGGAGAGGAAGGTGCAGAGCGGCGAATACGACCTCGAAACCGCCCGCCGCGTCGCCCGCCGCATTCTCAGCCAGAACAGCCTGGACCTGCACCGTATGGGTTGAGTCGGGGTGGCGGCAAGTCAATTCGCCGAACCCCTTTACAGGCAAGAGGTAGGCGCATATAATCCGTTCGCGTCGGTCTATTCTCCCCGGGATGAACAGCCAACTTATCATGAACGGGACGCACCATGGATGGCGATGGCGCAGGTAGGGGTGACGGGATCGTCACAGCCTGTCCGGAATGCGGTGCCCGGTATCGGATTGGCCCGGAGCACAGCGGCAAACGCACGCGGTGTGGAAAGTGCGGAGCATCGTTCGTGATATCCTCTTCGGAGGAGGTCCAGGACCCGCCGCCATTACGGACTGTCGCCGAAGGCGAGCGTCGTGAGGAGGCCCGCCGGGGGGAGCAAGACGTGCCGGCGGCCTGGGAGGTGGGTGACGTTATCCTGGGCCTCTACGAGGTGACGGGCGTTCTGGGGGAGGGCGGCTTCGGCACCGTTTACCGGGTCCACCACCGGGAGTGGGAGATGGACCTGGCGGCGAAGTGCCCTAAACCGGGCAAGTTCGAGACCGAACGCCAGGTGGAGAATTTCACGCGGGAGTGTGAGACCTGGATGGACCTGGGGCTGCACCCCAACACGGTGAGTTGCCACTACGTGCGGCGGCTGGGCGGGCTGCCGAGGGTGTTCGTCGAGTGCGTGGAGGGCGGCAGCCTGGAGGACTGGATACAGGAGGGGCGCCTGCACGAAGGGGAAGAGACGGAGGCCACGGCGCGGATTCTGGACATCGCCATTCAATTCGCCCGCGGGCTCGATTACGCACACGGACGGGGCCTGGTTCACCAGGACGTCAAGCCTCAGAACGTGATGATGACCCCCGACGGCGTGCCCAAGGTAACCGACTTCGGCATGGCGAAAGCGCGGGCCGCTGCGGGGGAGGAAGACGCGGCCGGCGGGGCGCAGAGCATACTGGTCAGCTCCGGCGGCATGACTCCGGCCTACTGCTCCCCCGAGCAGGCCCGTCACGGAAAACTGGGGCGCGGGACGGACATCTGGTCGTGGGCGGTCGGCGTGCTGGAGATGTTTACCCGGCAGGTGATCTGGCCCACGGGTTCGGTCGTGGGGGATTTGCTGGCCGAGTATCTGGATATGGGCGCAGACGGTCCGCTGCAGGTGCCGATGCCCCGGGGGCTGGAGGGGCTGCTCGGCCAATGTCTCCGGGAAGCCCCCGAGGACCGTCCGGACGATATGCGCCAGGTAGCGGCTGCTTTGGAAGCCGTTTACGAAGAGGTCTCCGGGGAGCCCTACGCCCGTGAGGAGCAGGAAGCGGCCGAACTACTGGCGGACGGCCTGAACAACCGGGCCATCAGCCTGTTGGACCTGGGGCGGCGCGAAGAGGCGGAGTCGCTCTTCGAGGAAGCGCTCCGGGCCGATCCCCACCATCCGGAAGCTACCTACAACCGCGGCCTGCTCCTGTGGCGGGCGGGCCGGCTTACGGACGCTGACCTGATCAGGCAGCTCGAGGAAGTGCGCGCCTCACAGGAGGAGGGCCGCCGGGCCGACTACATGCCGGGGCTTGTGCACCTGGAACGGGGCGATGCCCGAGGAGCCCTGTCCGAACTCCACAGCGCAGCGGGGACGGCGGCAACGACACGTGACGTTGAGGAATGGGAGCAACTGGCCCGCGAGGCGGCCGATGCCGGGCGGGACACGACCTCGCTGGCGGTGCTGGAGGCGGGAGAGGAGGTGCCTCTGGTTGCCGTGGCCTTCTCTCCGGAGAGTTCCGGTGTGGCGGCCGCCGCCGCCAGCGGCCAGGTATGGGTCTGGCCGGACAGGGCTGCCGAGCCGTTCACGATCGTCCGTGGGCGCGGCAGTCGGGTCACGAAGATGGGCTTCGCGGTGGACGGATCTCGTCTGCTGGTGGGGCATGAGAGCGGCATGTTCACCGTGGTGGAGGTGCAGTCCGGCGAGATCGTGGAGACGGGCCTGGACCACGCGGGATTCCGTGAGCAGGGCCTGGATGCGGGGGGCAGCAGTTTCGGGCGGGACAAAGCGTTTCTGAGCGGTGACACCTACGCGGCGGTGATCGAGGACGGCGTGGCACGCATAGTTGACCGCCGCTCGGGAAGATGCGTTCGAACCCTGGAGGGCGAGGCCGGGCGGGCGGAGACGGTGCTGACCAACGCCCAGCCGGGTCTGGTCCTCTGGGGCTCCTCGGAGGGACGCGTTCACATCTGGCGGGCCGGTCAGGTGGAGCTGCTGCGCGCCCCTTTCCGGCTTTGCCGCCCGAAATCGGCGCGACAGATCGCCGAAACGGCTCGGCGGCACGCGTCTTTACGCAAGAGCGCGCTGAAAGCCTGCAAATCCGGCGATGCGCCGAGGGCCTATCGGTTGATCGAAAAGGCGATGTCGCTGCCCGGGTTCGGCCGCCACGCAACGTCGTTCTGGATGCTGCGTTCCCTGGCGTCCAAGGGCCAAAGGACGGGCATAAAGGACGCCTGGGCGCGTCAGGTCACCAGCGATGAAATGCACGGTGCCCTGAGTCTGGCGCAGGCAGGACGGCTTGCCGCCACCTGGGACCGGACCGGCAGCCTGGCCCTCTGGGACCTGGTGCGCGGTGATCGTGCCGCTTCCATCGAGCTGCGTGCATCCGGTGTTGCCGCCACCGATATTTCACCGGACCAGAAACAGGTGGCAGCTCTGGACGAGATGGGGTGGGTTCTCATCTGTTCCGTGAAGACCGGCGAAGTTCTGCGTTCCTGGAGGTGCGATCAAAAAGGACCCGCCGGCTGCATCCGTTTCGGCCCGGGGGGAACGCATCTGCTGACCGTCTACGAACACGGCGCGCTGGTTCTGTGGGACGTTGCTTCGGGCGCGCCCGCAACGTCGGTGCAGACCGAGGGGCATCGGGTTCGTGGCTTGCAGTTCGCGCCGGACGGCGAACACTGGGCCTCGATCGGCGCGGAGGGCAGCGCCGTGCTCTGGGGGCCACAGGCCGCCGGACCGCTGCTGGAGTTCCCCCGGCAGGGCGTCCGCGGCACCTGCCTGACCTTTTCCCCCGGCGGGGGCTATCTGCTCTGTGGATACGAGGACGGGATGGTCGTCCTCTGGGAGATACAGGGCGGCCGGCAAAGGCTTCAATGGAGGGCCGCGGACTCGCCGATCCGCGCGCTGGCATTCGCCGGCGGGCACGGTCACATCGTCGCCGTGGACGGGGCGGGCCGTGTGATTTTCGGCCTCCTGACGGAGGGCGATGACGGCGGTCCGGCGGTGGCTGAGGTCTGTCAACGGCCGGTGTTCGGCGGATCGGTTGCGCGGTGCTGCATCGGCGCGCAGGGATGGGTTGCGCCGGCATTGGACGGAACGGGCAACGTGAACGTCGGGGAGCTGCGCTGGGGGCTGGAGTTCGATGCGCGGGCCGAAAACGGCGAGACGAAATCCTCTCCGTTGCCTGCCGACGTACCCTGGCAGGGGCCCGCGGTCTCCACGACACTGTGGGTCAATGTCCGGTCCTTTGTCAGGCGGTACAGGAAGGTCGCCATCGCGGCGTGCGTGTTCGTTGCCCTGGCCGTGCTGGCGTGGCCCGCTTACCGGTTCGGCATTCAGCCCGTATACCGGCGCTACAGGGACATCGCAACAAGAGATGAATTGCGGGCTTTCAGGAACAAGCTCGACACCGCGGTTGAACAGGGCGGCATTGACAACCCCAGGGTCCGTGGCCTGATCATGGAAGGTCTGCAGGCCGGTCGGACGGAGGCGTTACGCGGATGGATGGAATGGGACGGCCAACTGCACAATGACGTCATGGAGCGGACCATGGCCAACGTCCACCTGCGCAGACCCGTCGGGGCTGCGGCGGCAGTGGTGAGCGTTTTGAGGGACTATGAAGTCTCAGCCGCTGAGGTGAAGCCACTTCTGGAGGAGGCGTTGCGTGGAGATCGGAGGCGGCGCATCGGCACCCGGGCCGACATCGTTCGGTTCATTGCGGAATCCGGCGATACGGAGGCGGCGCTCGGACTCCTGCCGCCCCTGCTTTTCCGGTGCTACGGCATGACCGGCGACACTGAGCTTGAGGTCGCGCACCAGGCGGTTGGCCCCCTTTCGGAAGCGGAACCAGACCGCCTGCTGGCCGTGCTGCAGGAATACGGAGGCACGGGCGGAGCATTCCCCGACCTGCCCTGGACCCCGGAGTCCGGAGACGAGGAGTCCTGCCGCAGGAGCTGGACACAGCTTCTGCAGACCCCGAACGCGCCCATTCGCCACCTGGCCGCCGGCGCGCTGGGCCGCTACGGGCAGAAGGCCCGTGCTGCAGCTCCAATGCTTGAGGAGTGCCTTCAGGATCATTCCGAAAAAGTGCGGAAGGCGGCTGCGGAGGCCCTGAGCAGCATCCGGCCGTCTGCTGAAGCCGGAAAGCCGGCGGAGGAGAATCCGGGAAGCCCCCGCGAAGGCGCACACGCGGAATAGCCGGTAGAGACAACGGGAAAGACGAAAAGGGAAGGCAGGTCGGAATGCCTGCAAGAGTAACTCTTAAGGTTACCGAAGGGCCGACGGCCGGTCAGGAGTTTCTTTTCGACGAACGGACGTCCTGCATCATGGGACGCGCAAAGGACTGCCAGCCACGGATACCCAACGACCGGGAGCACGCCACCATCTCCCGCCACCACTGCCTGCTGGACATCAACCCGCCGGGTATCCGGGTGCGGGATTTCGGCAGCCTCAACGGCACCTGGGTCAACGGGAAAAAAATCGGACAGCGGGAGAAAGGCATGACGCCCGAGGAGGGGCAGCAGATGACCTTCCCCGAGTACGACCT
>CAYVBE010000154.1:0-10590 GCA_964448935.1 uncultured candidatus Brocadiaceae bacterium | reverse complement strand
CATCTGGCCCACCGGCGCTCCGGCTGAACCCGTAAAATCAAGTGTTATGAACCACCAGGTCCGCGCGGGAGAAGAAATGGGCCTCGGCTCCGCCGACTACGACCTGGAGGAGATCAGGTGAACGCGGAGAGCGCCCGGGAATCCGTGCTGGCACCGGAGCCGAACGAGATCAAGTGGGTCTGCGGCGTTGACCTGTCGGGCCCCGCCAATGCCGCGGGGACCGCCGTGGAATGCTTCTCCCTCCAAGACGGCCGTCTGGACTACCACGGCAGCCTCTGCCCCGCGAGCGATGCGCAGATCGTAGAGTGCGTGGGTAAACTGGCCGAGTCGGGGGCCGTAGCCATCGGCCTTGTTCCGCCTCTGTCCTACAAAGACGGCGGCGGCATGCGCCACTGCGACAAGAAACTGGCCGCCAGATTGAAATCTGAGGATTTCAACTTCATCGGTGTGATGACCCCTACGATGGTCCGAATGGTCTACCTGACTCTGCGAGGCATCGGCCTTGCGCGGGCCCTGGAATGCGCAAACGGAGACGGGGTTCACGTCGTCGAGGTCCACCCCCGCGCCGGTGGGCCAGATGCAGGGCGCGGTGAACAAAGCGCAACGCAGCAGATGGCGTGCTGCCGCCCGGCCCTTCGGGAGCCATGCTGGCGGACCGTTTCTGCATTGCGGGTCCGCAGGGACCAGAAAGGTTGCCTTTGTCGCCGCGCCTCGAATTGACCTCACCAGCATGGCTCCGAACCCCAAGAATCAACTGTCACAGACCACCGGCCTTGACAGCGCCGTGCACGCGCCGTAGATTGCGGGCATGGACGGCAACCCGGCAGACATTGAGGATATCCGCGCCATGACGAAGAGAGAGGTGATGCGAGCGGTCTTCGAAGGGCGGCGCCCAACCTATGTGCCCTGGGCGTGTGGTTTTACGCATGATGCCAGGGTGAAGCTTCACGACCATTTCGGTGTTGCCGCACTGGACGACGTGCTGGACAACCATATCCTGACCGTCGGCGGGAGCGGGGGTTTTTTCACCCGGGTGGACGAGCACTGCGTGCGCGACCCGTTCGGCGTCGAGTGGGACCGGAGCATTGACCAGGATATCGGCAACGTCTGCAACTGCATGCTGCCGGAGCCGACGCTGGCCGACTACGAGTTCCCCGACCCGGGCGATCCGGCCTTCATCGGCGGGATTGAGGATGCCATCGAGCGCAAGCCCGATGCCTTCCGCGTCTTCGCCATCGGCTTCAGCCTCTACGAGCGGGCGTGGACGCTGCGAGGCATGGAACGGCTGATGATGGATTTCCACGACCATCCGGACTTCGTCCATGAGCTGATGAACGCCATCGGGGACTTCAACGTCGAACTTGTTCGGCGGGCGGTTCAGCACGACATAGATGCCGTCTACTTCGGCGACGATTGGGGCCAGCAACGGGGGCTACAGATGGGCCCCGGCATCTGGCGGGAGTTCATCAAACCGGTGCTCGCCCGGATGTACGGCGAGGTGCGCGCGGCCGGGAAGTTCGTCACAATCCATTCCTGCGGCGATGTGGACGAGCTGTTCGACGAGCTGATCGAGATCGGTCTGAACTGCTTCAACCCGTTCCAGCCGGAAGTCATGGATGTTGACGCGCTGGTGGAGCGCTATCGGGGCCGGCTGGCCTTCCACGGCGGGCTGTCCACGCAGAAGACGCTGCCCTACGGCACTCCCGATGACGTCCGCCGGGAAACCGAACACCTGCTCGCTCTCGGAAGAGCCGGGGGTTACATCTTCGCCCCGGCCCACGCCGTGCCAAAGGACGTGCCGCTTGAGAACATGCTGGCCTTCATTGATGTGATCCAGTCGCAGGCCGGCTACCGGAATTGACGGCGGTGCAGGCTGTCGCGCCCGGGCAACGCCTTCCTCATTCACGACAGGCAGACCGTATGCTTGCTCTGCGCGATAGGATTTATGGACTTCGATGAGAATACGGTCAAGTGCGTCCGGCAGACGCTGAAAGCTTGGGGTCAGCGGCACACGGCCAACGGCGAGGTTGCCGCGGGGCCCGGCGGCCCCTCGCAATGACAAAGGGGGCAGCAGCCCGCCTGAGGTCCACACAGTCCACGACGCCCACGAAGTCCACAGCGCCGTCCACCCGCGTAAAAGGCGGGCTTCCCGGCTACTCGGCGAAGCACACGTCACGGACTTCTGCGGCTGCCGCGAACATGTCGGCCGGATCTGCGTCTAATGTATTGAAGGCAGCCCCGGAATCAGCAGCCGGCTGCCAGCGGCAAGGAGTTCAAACGGGAGGCTGACGGTGAAAGCGCGACGAATCGCATGGCCGGCGTTGATCGTGATGGCGGTGATTGCCCAGGCGGCGGGGGCGACGGGCATCCTGGTGCCGGAGGAGCCGAACCTGCCTCCGCTGGCCATCGAGCACCACCGGGTCCGCGCGACCGTGGAGGGCGGCGTGGCCACCACCGAGGTCGAGGAGGTGTTCCGCAACAACACCGGCCGCCGGCTGGAGGCGACTTTCATCTTCCCCATCCCGAGGGACGCGGCGCTGACGGACTTCGCCATGTTCATCAACGGCAAGCGCCAGAGCGGAAAGGTCGTCGAGGCCGACGAGGCGCGGCGCATCTACGAGGATATCGTGCGGCGCATGCGCGACCCCGGGCTACTGGAGTTCCTGGACTGCGGACTGCTGAAGATGCGGGTTTTCCCCGTCGAACCGCATAGCCCGATAAAAGTAGAGGTCCGCTATACTCATACGCTGCCCGTTGACAACGGCGTGTACGACTATACTTTCCCCATGCGCACGGGTCACAAGGCGTCCAAGGTGCAGAAGGATATGACGGTGACCGTGGAGATATCGAGCGCGCAACCCGTAAAGAGCGTTTACTCGCCGAGCCATCAGGTGGGAGTTACACGGAAAGATGATCACCACGCCGTGGCCGGTTTCGAGGAGGTGGGGGCGAAACTGGATCGAGATTTTCGGCTTTTCTATGCTGTGGGCGAGAAGGACTTCGGCCTCAATCTGCTCACCCATCGCATCGAGGGCGAGAAAGGGTACTTCGCCCTCATGATCGCCCCGCGCGTGGAGATGCCCGAGCGCGACGTGATGCCGAAGGACCTCTGCCTGGTGATTGACGTAAGCGGCAGCATGAAGCAGCAGGACCGCATCGGCAGCGCCAGAGAAGCGGCGAAGTTCTGCCTGCAGGCGCTCAACCCGAGGGACCGCTTCGCGCTTATCACCTACAGCACCACGGCCGAGGTATACGGTGACGGGCTCCGGGAGGCCACGCCGGACGCCATCGCGAAGGCCGTCGAGCACGTGGAGGGTCTGGAGGCGCAGGGAGGCACCGCTCTCTGTGCGGCGACGGTGAAGGCGCTGGAGATGGCGCCCGCCGGCGACCGACCCTACATGGTCATCCTCACCACCGACGGCGAGCCCACGGTCGGGGTCACCGACCCCGACAAGATCATGGCCGAAGTGGAGGCCGCCAACGGCCGCAACACGCGGGTCTTCACATTCGGGATCGCCGAAAACCTGAACGTGCCCCTGCTGGACCGGATCGCCGAGGTGACCCGCGGCTACCGCGAATACGTGGCGCCGGGCCGAGAGATCGAGGCGAAGATCAGCAGTTTCTTCCGCAAGGTCAGCCACCCTGTGCTGGCCCACCTGGAATTGGACTTCGGGAAAATCGAGGCGGCCGACGTCTACCCGCCGGAGTTGCCGGACCTGTTCCGCGGCAGCCAGGTGGTGGCCTTCGGGCGCTATTCCGGCAACGGACACACGGCGCTTCGCCTGCGCGGCAGCATGGGGGAACTGGAAAAGGAATTCGTCTATGACGCAACTTTCCCCAAGTCCAATCAGGGCAACGATTTCCTGCCGCAGCTCTGGGCACAGCGCAAGATCGGATACCTGCTGGACCAGATCCGCCTGCACGGTGAGTCGGCCGAGCTAAAGGACGAGGTGATCCGCCTGAGCCGGGAATTCGGGGTCGCAACGCCCTACACCTCCTACCTGGTCCTCGAGGACGAGGCCGCTTACCGGCGTCACGGCCTGATGCGGAAGAACGCCGTGGATTCCCTGCGGCAGGCCGGAGTCGGCGGACGCGGACCTGCACCGACGGCTGAACCGGAGTCACGGGAGCGTCTGCTCGAATACCCCGACGGCCGCTTCTGGACTGAAGAAGCCGAAACCGGGGAGAGGGCCGCAGAGATCAGCAGGCGCCTGCGGGACTGGAAAGAGGCCGGCGCCGCCGGAGCCGCCCCGGGTGCAGTGACCGTGCGGCGGGTGGACGGCAGGACTTTCGTGCTGCTCGGACGCGCCTTTGTGGACACGGCTTACGACGAAACACTGGAACAGCTCAAGATCGTATGGGGCAGCGACGCCTACTTCAACCTGCTCGACGCGCGGCCGGACCTGACCCCCTACCTCGCCCTGGGTGATACGGTTGTAGTCGTGGTCGCGGAGAAGGCCGTCATCATCAGCGGCGAGGGCGCCGAGGAGCTGACCGTCCGGCAGATAGAGGAGCAACTCGCCGGGCAGGAGTGATCACCGCGCGGTCCATCGCCAGGTGGTGACGTCCCCGTCCCGCTCGTGACGACCGGTCATCTGGTCAATCTCGATGACCACGGCGGCGCAACGCGTAACCTGGTCGGCTCTCAGGGCATCGGCATCGGGGCGGAAGGCGCGGTTGAAGTCGTTCAGCGCGTCCAGCCGCTCGTCGGGATCCTCCAGGATGCGAGCGGTGCCCCGGCAGATCACGCTGTCACTGTCCACCTCGCAGGGTTTTCCGCCCGGGTGCTCGCGCACGAAGCCCGGCTGGCGGGCGACGGTGAAGCAGACGCGCGGATCGCGCCGGATGCAGTCCAGCTTCTTCCCCTCGAGCGCGCAGTGGAAGATGACCCGGCCGTCGGCGTAGGCATAGTTCAGCGGCACCGCATAGACACCTTCCCCATCCCGCACGGCCAGACTTCCCCAGCCCCCGTCACGGAGCATCCCCTCCATCTGCGCAAGTCCCTGTGCCGGCGTACCTTCGGACATGTTCGTACTCCGTCACGTAGAGGTGAGCTTCCGGTGCGTCCATTTGAGTTTCGCGGTGATGGGCAGGCCGTAGGGGCAGAGCGGCTCCACGTCGGAGCAGTCCGTCTCGTCGGTCACTTTCTTCGGCAGCGCGGCGTACCGCTCGCGGGCGTAGTCCTGGTTGCGGAACCAGTCGTTGAGCTTCCGTCGTACGTCCATGTCCGGCAGGTCCATAACGAAACCGGGCATCATCTGCCGGTCGTAGTAGCCTTCCAGGCGGAATATCTCGGGTATGTCCAACCCGGCGGCGTTGGGCATGCACTTTCCGCAACGGCGGCAGACGTAACGGCTTAGCTCCGGAGCGGTTGCGTAGAGTTGCTCCTTCTCGGCCTCGTCCATGGTCTCGTGGTTCTTCGCCAGGGCCAGGTTGGAAGCCAGCAGGTGCATGTTGTTATTCCCCGTGGCGGCCGAGGTTACCTCCGGCCGGCTCCAGACCCACCGGAAGGCACGCGCCGCCGATTCCGGCCTGTAAAGCAGCCCGTCCGCTACCGGCTTCATGCAGATGACGCCGATCCCACGCTCCACACACTCCGGGATGATGCGGTCATAGATAATGGGGAAGTTGAAGTAATCGTAGTAGTTTATCCATTCCATGATGGCGTCAAAGGGGTAAGAACGCACTGCGCGGACCAAGACCTGCGGCGAATGACTGGTGATGGAGATGAACCGCACCTTGCCTGCTTTGCGGGCGTCTTCCGCGGCCCGCAGCGCGCCATCGTCGGACATGATGCGGTCCAGCGCCCGGTCCGTGCTGACGTTGTGCATGAACAGGTTGTCCACGTGGTTGGTGCGCAGGTTCTCCAGGCTCTGCTCGATGCTGCGCGCGGCGGCATCGCGTCCGCGATGGTGGGTCTTGGTCGAGAGGAAGCACTCCTCGCGGCGGCTTTCCATGACGCGTCCGATCTTCCGTTCAGAATCGCCGCCGCCGTAGGCGATGGCGGTCTCGATGAAATTGCCGCCCGCGTCCAGGTAGAAGTTCAGCAGATATTCCGCCTCTTCCGGCGAGACCTCCAGCAGGTGGAATCCGCCGAAGCCGAGAATGGTCAGTTCTTCCCCGGTGTTGCCCAACGGTCGCCGGGGCAGTTCGCCGGCCAGCGCCCGGGTCTTCAGTTCGTCGGTCAACTCGGGTTCTTTGTAATCCCGCGGCAACACGCCCAAAGCCTCCTTTGCCAGCCCGCCGACACCCGCCGCGGCGGAGAGAAGTAGAAACCCCCTGCGATCCAAACCACGGCACCCCTTACATTCCATTTTTACCCCCTACGTAGCGTTATCGTCCGCGTGCGTGCTCAGCCAGCCAGGCGGGAAGGAGTTATCCTACTCCGGCCCGGATGGACGGCGTCGTAAGTCATGCCTCACGCAATTCTTATGGAGCGCCCTGGGTGTGGCCCACAGGCCGCGCACAGCTTTTTGCACATTTGGTGCCGAGAGGGTGGCCTTCTTCGTCGAAATCCGTGGGTTTCTATGCGCCGGCGGTATCCGGCTCCTCGAGTTCCTCTTCCTCCATGCCCACGGCGAACATGCGGTCCAGGTCGTGGCGGCTGTAAGCGCGGAATGCAACGAGAGTTGTGGTGTTTTCTATGCCGACCATGCGCAGCATCGAGCCGGTGACGATCTGGGCCATCTCCTCGTTGTCGCGGGCGCGGATGATGGCGACCAGGTCGTAGGGCCCGGCAACGGAGTAAACCTCCGAGACGCCGCTGAGTTTGATCAGTTCCTGGGCCGTCTCGCTGATCATGTCCCGGCGCGCGTTGATGAGAACTACGGCTGTAACCATGACGACTCCTCCTCGCTTCGCGGAATGAGGGTGACCCGATACAGGTCCGATAGGATAATCCGGGCGGCAGTCAAAGTAAAGAGGCCCGCCCGGCGGAATGCGCTCCGCCGAACGGGCCACCGCCTACACAGGGAGTGTCAGGCGGGAATCTTCGCGGGGTAGTCCATCACGGGCTCCCGGGTCAGCAGCTCGTAAAGCCGCTCGAAGTCGTCGTGATCGCGGAAGCGGATGACGATCTTGCCGCCTTTCCTCTGCGGCTTTACCTCCACCCGCGTGCCCAGCGCCTCGGACAGGCTCTCTTCCAGGCGGGCCACGTTGGGGGAGGGTTCGTGGACCTTCACGGTTTTGTGGGTGACGCCGCCGCGGGCGGCCAGCTTCTCGGTCTCGCGCACCGACAGGCCCTTCTCCGCGACTCGCTCCGCCAACCGCCTGCGATCGTCCGGGTCTTCCAGCGACAGCAGCGCCCTGGCGTGCCCCGCACTGAGTGTTTCACGTGAAACCATCTCCTGCAGGTCCTCGGAGAGGTCGAGCAGGCGGAGCGTGTTGGCGATATTGGACCGGCTGAGGCCCAGCCGACGGCCGGCCTCCTCCTGCGTGAGGTCTAACTCGGAGATCATCCGCCGCACGGCGCGCGCCTTCTCGATGGCGTTCAGGTCCGAACGCTGGATATTCTCCACCAGGGCAAACTCCAACATGCGATCGTCCGGCACGTCGCGGACGATGGCCGGCACGGCCTCCAGCCCGGCCATCCGCGACGCCCGGATGCGCCGCTCTCCCACCACCAGCTCGAACATCTCCCCCGCCGGGCGCACCAGGACGGGCTGAATGACCCCGGAGGAGCGTATCGAGTCCGCCAGCTCCTGCAGCTCGTCCGGGTCAACCGCCGCGCGGGGCTGCTCCGGGTTGAGTTCGATCTTCTTCAGCGCGACCTCTCTTACGCCCTCCGCAGACGATCCGTCCTCCTCCGGCGTCGGGATCAGCGCATCCAACCCACGTCCGAGTCTCCTCTTTTCGGCCACGTTCTGCCTCCTGTGTTTCACGTGAAACGTTATACTGCTCACGGGCCACACAGGCATCGTAGCCATCGGCAGGAGGAGAAATCAATCACGGCAGCCCGCACGGCGGCGAAAAGGGGTGAAAAGGGTGTGAGAAGGCGTCTCAGCGCCCGCAGGCACAGTTCTCCCGCAGAATGGCCGCGAGAAGCGGCGGGGAAAATAAGACCGGAAATTGCCCGTCAGACCGGCACGGGTTCTCCCAATCCGGCGGATTCCAGGGCGGCCTCGTGCAGTTTCATCGCCCGCACGATGTCCCTGGTAGCGCACTTCAGGTCGGCCCCGTGCCGGACGGCCGCGTGCAGGTTCACCCAGAAGCCCTCGGCCTCCACGGGGGCGTCGTAAACGCGCCGCTGGTCGCCGGCCAGGGCCACCGCCTGCCGCCCGCCCGCCACGATGGTGGTGCCGCGCGTGTCAACGACCCAGCGCGGGAGCCTCTCGTCCGCGCGGTGGCCGGCGCGGGCGATTGCACAGCCCTCGCGCCGCAGCGGCAGCACCAGTGTGAAGCCCACGTCCGGCCGCCCCGGGGCGGGTCGGAGCGGATAGGCGCTGACGTCCCGCGCGTCGCGGCCCACGAGCAGGTTTATCTGATCCAGCAGCGCGAAGGCAACCGTCTCCAGCAGGGCGGTGGGTTTCTGGTCCGGCTCGGGGGGCCACCAGAACGCCTGCAGCGAGTGCACCATGCCGGCGTTCTCTTCGGCCAGCGCCACGCGCAGGGCGCGGAAGTCCGGCTCGTCGCGCCAGCTCATCTGCATCGTGGCGATCAGCCCCTCCTGGAATGCCGTCTTCATCAGGCGCTCCGCGTCCAGCGCGCTCTCGCAGAAGGGCGCCTGCAGAACCACGTGCCGGCCGGCGTTCAGGGCCCGCACGGCCAGGTCGCGCCGCAACTCCACGGGGCCGCCCACAAATACCAGCTCCACCGTGGGATCGCGCAGCAGGACGTTGTAATCGCGGTAGCACGTGACCGGCGGCTCCTGCGCGACGTGGCCTTCCGTGCCTTCATCGCTGTAAGCCACCAGTTGGAACAAATCTCCTCGGGGCATTGTGCTCAGCAACCCGGGCGTCTCCCCCGGCACCAGGCCGACCGCCCCTACGCCGACGGCTCCTTGCGGGTCCATGGGTGAGTTCCTCGGTTGATGGTTCTCAGCGGGATTCGACGAGCTGCAACTCCCCCGTATCGGGGTCGTAGTCGTAGAGGTAGCTCTCGGGCGGGTCCGGCAACTCCTCGTCGCGGTATCCGGCAAGCTCGTCCAGCGAGGCGGGATAGCGCCCTTCCAGCGCGTGGTACTGGTTTATCTCTCGCTGGATGGGCGCGGTGCCGACGACCTTTTTGGCGCGCCGCGGCGCTTCGATCACCACGGTTTCCAGGTAGTTGGAAGGCTTACCGTCGTCGGCCTCCTCGGCCGACTGTGCTTGCTGGTCCTCGGACTGCTCGGCGGGCTGCGAGTCCTCCCGGGAACAGCCGGTCGCGGCCATAGCCATGCCCGCCAGCGTCAAGGCCAGAAGGAAGCCTGTTACATATCTCATAGTTTCACCACAGATCAAAGGTGGTCTGCCACGGCATCGGTCAGGCGCGCCAGCGCCTCCCGGTGGGTCAGCTCCAGGCGGAGCGGCGTGATGGAAATGGCGCCGCGCTCCAGGGCCGCCACGTCAGAGTCCGGCGGCGCGGGGTGCGGGTCGGCGGCGGTGTCCAGCCAGTAATGGCTCCTGCCGCGGGAGTCCCGCCGGTGCGCGTACGAGCCGCGCGGGAAGCGGTCGCTCTGGCCGGTGAACACGATCTCGGGCTCGCGGTCGTCCAGGCGTGGGATGTTCACGTTCCAGACCGAGGCGCCCGTGTCGCCCAGGTCCAGCAGCAACCGGAGCGCGCGGCCGGCCTGGGTGATGAGCCGGTCCGTGCCGGCCGGTTGGTGGCGGCTGCCGGAAAGGGCGACGGAGGTCACGCCGCAAATGCCGCCCTCGAGGGCAGCGGCCACGGTGCCGCTGTAGAAGACGTCCACGCCGGCGTTAAGCCCCACGTTGGGACCGCTTACCACAAGGTCCGGGCGCAGGTCCGAGGCCTGGAGCACGCCGAACCGGACGCAGTCGGCGGGGGTTCCGCTCAGAAGGGTGATCGGGTTGCCGTCGGAAGCGACGACCTCGCGCGCGCGCACGGGCGCCATGTAGGTGACGGCGTGCCCAGTGCCGCTGCGTTCGGTGTCCGGGCAGAGGACCTTTACCTCCCCGTAGCCCTCCAGCAGGGCGCGGAGCGCGGCCAGCCCCTCGGCGAAGGGTCCGTCATCGTTGGTGAGCAGTATTCTCATGGGGAGCGGGCCGGGGCCTACTCGGAGGACAGCAGCTCGAGGGCGCGCTGCGGGTTCTCGGTGCGCAGGACCAGTGCCCCGGCCGGCTGGTCCTCCATCACGGTGCAGTAGGCATATTCGATGTTCACGTCGTTCTCGGAGCACCTGCGTGCCACGTCGCCCAGCGCGCCGGGCTCGTTTGGCACCTCCATCACCAGTACGTCGTTCTCGACGACCAGCATCCCGGCGTTGCCCAGCACGTGCGCGGCTTCCCGAGAATCGTCCACAAGGATGCGCACCACGGCATGGTCCACCGTATCTGAACAAGAAATTGCCAGCAAGTTTATGCCATGCTCACCCAGCGCCTCGCACATGGTAGCCAGCGTGCCGGGACGGTTTTCCAGAAAGACCGCCAACTG
>CAYVBE010000153.1:0-10626 GCA_964448935.1 uncultured candidatus Brocadiaceae bacterium | reverse complement strand
TTGCGCAGCGGTGATCCGGAAAGGACAACGGAAACCCGATAATTGAATGACCCTGCTACTGCGGCGAACAGCTCTGCGGAATCGTTTTCGGCGGGATGAGCAGTTGGGCACAAGAAAGGGACAGTGACACCGCCGGGGGGGCCTGGGACGCAGATCGCTCGTGCCCCGTTTAAGCCTCGGTTCGAGCATGCGTTATGATAAGCATGGTTTCGAACTGGAGCCCTCACTGCGAATCTCAGGTGGCTACGTGGGAGCGCGCCGGATCTGGTACCTGGCGGATACGAGTTGCCGGGCTCACGCAGTGCACCCCCGACGCGTGCGTCCTGGTGGTGGAGGCCATACAGGGGGAGGTGCCGCTGCTCGATCCGCTGGGCCGCCTGGAGGTGACGCTCGGCGGACCGGCGCAGGTCCGGCCCCTGAACGCCAACCTGCTGCGGTTGGTCAAGTGGACGATGGTCCTGCGGGACGGCGGGGAAGTGGTGCTGGAGTTCACCAGCGAGCAGCCGTTTCACGAGACATGCGAGATCAGCATCAGCGGGGGACCGTTCCGTGGCCTGCTCTGGGAACCGCGTTTGCTGCGGATGCCGTCGGAGCGCCTTGAGACCCCCGGAAACCGCCTGCTAATCCGAGTCTACACCACGCTCATTCGCCCCTTCGAGGGCCGAAGGTTCGACTACGAGGCTTTCCGAACACGCGACATCGGGGTGGGGAGGGAATGACGGGGTAACCGCTGAGGCCACGGATCTCGACTGGCAGTCCGAAGCCGGACCAGAGTGAGTTTTTAGCGAACAGGGGGTGCGATGTGCCTGCCCGCACGCAAAGGCCGCCCCAAGCTACCTTTTTGATCTACGCCGGCCGGGCAGATGGGGGTGGTTGCATAGTTTTGGGTGCCTCACTCTCTACTGACAGGCCACTCGGAACCCGCAAAAAAGGAGGACGAGGGACAGGGCAATCAACAATGCCATTTTCCACAGAAAGGGGATGAGATACTTTCGTTTTTCCCAAAACAAAGTCCTTGACATGCACGTGAAACCAGATACAATTTGGAGCCGTAGCGGGACTCATGTTACGAAGAAGGACATGGTACAGAACTAACAAAACTGGAAGAACGCGCACACCGGTTCGGTTACTGTGATCCGGGGGAGGAGTGGACGATGCGAAGGAACTACTACGCGGGATCTTTGTGGCGGCTGCTGATTGCCTACCTCAGTGTTGCGCTCATCGTTCTGTATCCTCTTACGGGAACAGTGCTGGCCAACCCGACGGGCGAATCCGTGGTGGCGGGGAGCGCGCAGTTCGACCGGGCCGGTGATGCCCTGACCGTGACGCAGGAGACCGACCGGGCGGTCATCAACTGGGAGTCCTTCTCCATCGGTGCGGGCGAATTGACCCAGTTCGTCCAGCCCGGAGTGGACGCGGCGGCACTGAACCGGGTGGTGGGCCCCGACGTCAGTAGTCTGTATGGGACCCTGAGTGCCAACGGCCAGATATACCTCATCAACCCACACGGCATCATCGTAGGCCCCGACGGCGTGATTGACGTCCACTCCTTCGTCGGCTCGACCCTTGAGGTATCCAACGCGGAGTTCCTTTCCGGCGGCGAACTGCTATTCTCCGGCGACTCGGCGGCCGAGGTGCGGAACCTGGGCACGATAGACGCTATGGGGGGAGACGTATTCCTGATCGCCCGCAAGGTGACCAATGAGGGTACCATCGCTGCTGGCGAGGGAACGGCCGGTCTGGTAGGTGGTTCGGAAGTACTGCTGGCCCAGAGCGGCCCCGAGCCGCTGATCGTGCAGCCGGATGCGGAGGGGGCCGTATTGAGCACGGGCGCGATCGAGGGCGCGCGCGTGGAACTCCAAGCGGCCGGCGGCAACATGTACGCCCTGGCCATCAACAACGAGGGCACGGTGCGCGCAACGGAGGCCGTGCGCGAGAATGGGCGGGTCCTGCTGACGGCATCGCGGGGCACCGTTCGCCATGCAGGAGTTGTCGAAACCGAAGGTGGGAGCGTCGGTGTGACGGGTGAAGAAGTGGTTCTGGAAGACGGTTCCACCATTGACGCCGGGGGCCAGCAGGGCGGCCTTGTCGAGGTCGGTGGAAGCTACCAGGGCAAGGGTCTACTGGCCAGCAGCCAGAAGACCGTCGTGGCCGAGGGAGCGGAAATACACGCGGACGGCGCCGCGGGTGACGGCGGGCAGGTGGTGATCTGGTCCGACGGCGAGACGCAGTTCAGCGGCACCGTGACGGCCGAGGCGGCGGGCGAGACCGGCCGGGGTGGATTTGTCGAGGTTTCCGGACTCGGCGGCCTCGCGTTCGATGGGACGGTCTCCACGCTTGCCGAGAGCGGCCTGACCGGCACGCTGGTCATAGACCCCATTGACGTTGTCGTTGCCGACACCGGCGGTGACCTCACCCCGGCGTCTATCATCTCCGCAGTCGGCAGTAACCACGTCGTGGTGCACACTACCGGTGCGGACGAGGCGGATGGGGACATCCGGATACTGGACTCCGTTGAGTATGGTTCATCCAACAGCCTGACCTTCCTGGCACATGATGACCTAACGGCTGAGGCGAGCGTGCAGAACAGCGGTTCTGGAGACCTGAACCTGGTGGCTGGATGGGATGGATTTACGGAAGCCCCCGGAGGCGATGGCCCCGGTCCGACGACCATTGGCGATGTCTTCGACATCGCTGGATTACTGAGCACCGCGAATTCATACGGTAACTCAGATGGCGACGTATGGGTCGGCTACATCGGCGGAGAAACTCAAGAGGTCGCCGTGGGAAGCCGGGCAGGCGACACGACAGTTCTGGGCGATGACATCACTATTGAACCAGCCCCTGCCGAGGAAACCCCCGCTCTGATCGGCTATCTGGCGCCGATCGAAGGGCAGACGGATGCGCCGGGGGACATCGTTGTGGGCGCAACAAACAACGTGGCCGTGTACGGCTATCAAGGAAACTATGCGCAGATCGGGCATGCAACCAAAAGCCCCCACCTGAGCGCGTCCGGGGAGATCAACGTCTGGGCAGAAGACGGTGATGTATGGGTAAGCGGGGCGGTCTCGGGCTCACGCGCGTTTGCCCACATCGGGCATGGTGGTCTGGCTCCGGACGAAGAGATACCCTTTACGTTGTCCGGGGACATTACGGTTGCTGCCGGTAGCGAAGTCATAGTTGAAGGTGGAGGAGATGCAGACACATTCGGTCAGATCGGACACGGCGGCAAAGACTACGACGACACCATGTCGGGCGACATTTTAGTCGGCGCTGACGAAGTCTATGTCATGGGCGGCGAGCACGAGCATGGAAATGCTCAGATCGGCCACGGGGGCCGGGACGTGGACGGCAGCCTGTCCGGCCACATCACGGTAATCGGCGACACCGACGTAGTCAGCGATGTGGGAACGGCCCACATCGGCCACGGATCGGTTGACGGAGCCAGCACGGGTGACCGAACGGGGCATATCCTCATTGACACCGCCTCCAAACAGGGGGAACTGGTGCTTCTGACGGGCGAAGGCGAGGCGCCCTGGTGGATCGGGCACCTTACCTCCGGCGGCACCATTAGCGACGCCGACCTGGCGATGGTACTGGGCGGCCTGGCGGTGGAAAACACCGGGCCCGAGCCGGGAGAGATGGTGTCGGTCAACACTGACGAGTTCGTTGACGTGCTGACGCAGAATCTGGAGGGCGGCGCCGTCACGCTTGCGACCGACGGTCCCGATCCCGATGCGATGGGCGTCCACTTGCCACTGGGTCTGCCGCCGGCGTTCTGCAGCAACGACCTGAGTTTCCTGTCCGCCGCGGATCTGGACTTCTACGCCTCGGTGCAGAAGGACGGCACGGGTGACGTGAACGCCGTCGCCGGTTGGGTGGGCCGGGCGGGTCTCACCGAGCCCGAGGATCTGGCCAACCCCACCGATCCGCTGTTCGACGTGGAGGCCATGCTCGCTGTCAGCCCGTCTCCCTGGGGTTTTGGTCCCGGCGGGAGTCATGTCCACATCGGTGACGGCACCCAGGAAGACGGCATCGCCGTGGGCAGCCGCCACGGCCGGACCCTCGTTCGTGCCGACGGCCTTTACCTGACCGGCAGCTCCGAAGAAGACGGCTACGCGCAGCTCGGGTTCCATGTCCATTCCGTGGGCGAAGAGTATACGGTTACCGGTCCGATAGACGTGAACGACTTGTGGGGTTCGTGCGAAGGGATTGCCGGCTCGGGCGACGATGCTTATGTGCAGATCGGCCACGGCGCCCGGGATCCCAACGGGGTGGAGCCTGACGGAGACCTCTCTGGTTCGATCGGCGTCACGGTGGGGGATGGGGTTGGTTTTGAGGGTGGTGGCGGAAGCTTTGCTTACGCCCGGATCGGCCACGGCGGGGCGAAGTGCGACGGTGACAGAGGCGGCGACATCACCGTCGAAGGTGAATTCGTGGAGTTCATGGGCGGAGAAGGGTCCGGAGCTTTCGCGCAGATCGGGCACGGCGGCTGGGATGACGACGGCACCAAGAGCGGCACCATAGACGTGATCGCCTCGGGCGAACTGCCGAACAACGGGGATGATGACGGTGAGGAAGGGCTTTCGCTGCTGTTTGAAGCCGGAACCGGCGACAGCGCTTACGCGCAACTGGGCCACGGCGGGCGGGCAGCGGACGGCGATATCACCGGTGACATCATTGTGGACGCACTCATGGCCGTCGATGCGCTGGAGGGGCCGCAGCCAGCCACGCTCGAGGACTGGCTGGAAATTGATCTACTGGATTATGTCGAGAGCTTCATGCCCACCATAGCCTTTGTCGGCGGCCGCAGCAATTACGGATATGCCCTGTTCGGGCATGGCGGGTACAATGTTTCGGGAGATATCCTCGGCGACCTGGACGTTGTCTCCGAGGGAGGTGTGTTGTTTGCCAGTGGGCCGGGCACGGGGGCGTTCGCGCAGTTCGGCCACTGCGGCTTCTGGAGTTCACCTGATCTCTACGGCAATATCTCTCTGGGCGCGAGCCCCATTCATTACCATCTGTTGGACGATGACCCGGAGGATCCCGATCCTGCCCCGCCGATGGACGTGGAGCTGGGGTACGTGGTGTTTCACGGCGGTGACGATCAGCCCTACTCCTATGCTCAGTTGGGCCATGGAGGCGCCAACTTCACCGGCGAGGATGCTGTTGGCGACATCGAGGTATGGGCCGGGAATCTTCTTGCCTTCCAGGGCGGTAGCGCCGACGAGGGCTACGCTCAACTCGGCCACGGCGGGTCGGGCTCGCTGGTCGGTTCTACCCTTATGGGCAACGTGGACGTTCACGTCTACGAGAGTGCCGTGGTGGCGGCTCCCGCAGAGTTAGACGAGCCAGACGACGGGCCGGACTCATTGGCTGAGGCGAATATCTATAGTCTCGGCCTCGGCGGCGCGCTTTTCCAGGGCGGCGGCGGTGAGGTGGCCTATGCTCAACTCGGGCACGGCGGTGCGGGCCGGACCAGCGATATTATGGGCAACATAACGCTGGGGCTGTACCAGCCGCCGTTCGAGGAGCCCGGCTTCGAATTGCAAGAACCTGTCCAGGGCACTCTGGACGTCTACATGGACCGTCTGGGGGCAGTGGCGCTCACCGGCGGCGACGGCGACGGTGCGTATGCGCAGATCGGGCACGGTGGCATCATGCCCGAGCCCACCGAGACGGGTGACATGGACGGTACCATCAATGTCCTGTTCGGGCTGGAGGAAGACGGGGACGGCAACGGAGAGGAGTTTTCCCTGCAGCTCGATTCGGAAAACCCGACGGCACTTCTCGGCCTCGAGGCGGCGCTTCTCGCGGGAGGAGAAGGCGGCAGCGCCTACGCTCAGATCGGCCACGGTGGCACGGGCCGCCAGGGCAACATGGAAGGTAATATCCTGGTGGAGTCCTGCGATTTCGTGTTGGGTGGAGGTGGCTGGGGCGGCGGAAGCTACGTCCAGATCGGACACGGCGGGGCCTTCACCGGTGAGTCCGTAAAGAGCGATGGTATCACTTTGGATATGCAGGAAGGGGCCTACCTGAGCGGGTCGTCCGGGATGCTGGACATGTTCCTGGGTGAACTGGAGATGGAGTTCGAACAGCTGGATTTCGAAGAGACGGATCTTACAGTGGCGTCGGCCGGCGGTGTCTTGTTCACGGGCGGCAGCGGTTCGGATGCCTATGCCCAGATCGGCCATGGGGGCATGATGAACATGGGACCGTGCTCGGGAGATGTTTCGCTGACCCTTGAGCGTGCCGAGACGCCGGTCAGCGAGATGGATCACGGTACGGTGCATGTGGAGCGGCTGGGTCTCGTGGTCTTCTCGGGCGGAAGCGGATCCGGTTCTCATGCGCAGTTGGGCCATCACGGCGGAATGGGCGATGGCGCCGTCTACGATGGGGATGTAGAACTGCTTGTCGGAGCGCCGGAAGACTCCGGTGATCCGGCGCCGGGCACCGGCGAGGAGTGGATGTTCGCCAAACTGGAGGGCGTAGCTTTCCTGGGCGGCAGTGGTGGTGATTCTTACGCCCAGGCTGGCCACGGCGGCTGCAACACCACCGGGGAGTTTACGGGCGACATCTGGCTGGCGCCGGGCGATGTTTTGCTCATGATGGCGGGTAGCGATGAGGGAGGCGCATATGCGCAGGTCGGCCACGGCGGTTCGGCCCCTTGCGAAACATGGGGAGTGCATAGCGGTGCGATCGAGGTGGACGTGGCAAGAACCGGTGCCCTGGTATACAACGAACCGCCGGGCGATGAAGTGCTGCTGGACGGCGAGTTCCCGGTTGGCGGCGTGTGGGATGTAGGCGGTGTTCTGATGACGGGCGGGCAGAACGAAGGCGTCGAGGGCGCCTATGCCCAGATCGGTCACGGCGGAGCCCGTCGGGAAATGCAGCCCGAGAGCGAAGGCCTGCAGTGCCAGGGGTATATAGACCTGGACGCCGGCAACATTCTGGTCCTGGCCGGCGGCACGGACTCAACGTCGTACGGCCAGATCGGCCACGGCGGAGGCGAAGCCGGCACGGCCTTCCAGCGGGGTGAACAGCCGCTGCGGTTCAGCGGTGACATAGATGTCTACCTGGAGCAAGGGGGCACCTTGAGTGGCCTTGAAGGATTCCTTACTGAATTCATCGGGCAAATCGATCTGAACGGTATGTCCGAGCTCGGTGTTGGCATGTTGATGGGCGGTATTGACGGCGGCTACGCCCAGATCGGGCACGGGGGGCTGGAATCTGCCGGCAGCAGCGAGGGCGCCGTCAATGTGTTGACCGAGGGTCTTTTCGCTGCGGAGGGCGGCGGTGACGGGAGTTACGCGCAGGTCGGCCACGGTGGGCTCGGCTCCCTGGGCAGCGGCACGGGCGATATCTGGCTCAATGTCGGGGGTAGTTTGTCGCTGCCGCCGGAAGCCTTCCCGCCCGGCTTCCCCGGTGCCGATGCCGACGGTGCAACCGCGTTCCTGGGCGGGTGGGGTGAAGAGAGCTATGCGCAGCTCGGGCATGGAGGCTGCTGCGCCACCGGCCTTTATGAGGGGGACATAGACCTGACCACGGGCGGCTTTGTGTCCTTCGAGGGCGGCGAAGGCCCCGGCAGCTACGCCCAGATGGGCCATGGGGCGCCGGACATTGGCGCCGACCCGATCGGTGATATTACGATCTTCCAGCCGGAGTACCTGGTTGTCTGGGGCGGCGATGAAGCGAACAGCCCCGCTGTGATTGGCCACGGAGGCGAGGGAGACAACGGGATGTACACGATTGAAGGGGACATTTTTATTGATGTCGCGGGGTCCACGGTCCTTTCCAGAGGGTGCTTTAGCACCTACTGGATCGGGCACCTGGGCGGTGATATCGTCGATTCCGAGGTAATCCTTCTGACGGAACTACTGTACACCGAACAAGGCGAGCCAACGGGGACTTACGCGGCCGTCCTTTCCGAGCCTGATTTAATAAACATGATCTCCGAGAACCTGATGCACGGCGCTTTCACGCTGGGAATTCGCGGCGGGGGCGACCTGCTGCTGGATGCGCCAATCGGCTCTGAGAGCCCACACACGTTGACACTGGCCACCGAGGGCGATTTTGTCAACGGTGTCGGGTCCGATGCATTCCCGGGCGTGCAGCGCTGGCTGATCTACTCCCACGATCCGGACAACATCGTCAAGAATATGCTGACCGGTCCGGAGCAGTTCAATTCTCCATACTTCCCGCCGCCGCCGGTCGCGGCCGGCTTCCAGGGCAGCGGCTTCCTTTACGTCGTTGCCGGGCAGAGGCCCATACCACAGAACGACACCTATGACGAGACGGAACGTCCTCGCCGCATAGTGGAGTCGTTCCTGGCGCCGGACCCGATGGAGGTCGGCTTCATGATCCACTACGTCCGCGAAGCAGCGGAGGTGCTGGGCGTGTTGATGGGCAGACTGTCGTCGTATGACCTGTTTGAATCCGAAGAAACCGAATAATCCGAGTATTAATCGCTGGGAAGGAGGCCCCATGCGTGCCAGAGCCCAGGCGGCGAGATGGTGGACGGCGGTGGCGCTAGTATCGTTTGTGTGTTGTCCTCTGATGGCTCAGATCGAACCGGAGATCGAGCCTAAACCGGTCCCCGGAGCCGAAGAGCGCGGTGAAGTGCGGGAAGAGGAAGCAGCGGAACTGGCAGAGGAGTTCCGGAAGGACGAGGTGCTGGTCGAGAGCCTGCGGGGACTGGTCTTCGTTGGTTCCCAGGACGATATTGCGTCCGACGCCCTTGAGGTAGAGGGCGTGGCGGTGATTGCCGTTCCACTGCTGGACACACCACAGTTCCGCCAGCGGGTGAGGCCCTTCCTGGGAAGACCTGTGACGATGAGACTGATCGGCGAGGTGGCCCGAGAGGCGGTACTCTACTGCCGCAAGCACGACAGGCCAGTGGTGGACGTGCGGGTGCCGGAGCAGGACATCAGCGCCGGCACGGTGCAGTTTCTGATCGTCGAGGGCACTGTGGATCAGGTGCAGGTGGAGGGCGCCCGGTACTTCGACGAAGGCCCCATGCGCGATCAGGTCCGCCTGCAGGCGGGCGATTCCATAAGCCGCCGGGCACTACGCGAGGATGTCCGATGGCTGAACCGCAACCCCTTCAGGCACATTGACGTTGTGCTCACCCCCGGCGAAACGGCCGGCACCACCAACGTGGTGCTGGATGTCACCGACCGGCGGCCTTTCCGGGTTTACGGCGGATATGAAGACAGTGGCAATGAGCTGACGGGCCACACCCGTTGGCTCACCGGATTCAACTGGGGCAACGTGTTTACGGACGACGACCAGTTGAACTATCAGTTTACCGCGAGCAGCGAGTTTGACCGGCTGCGCGGGCACGCGCTGTCCTACATCCGTCGCCTTCCATGGCGGCACGTGCTGACGCTTTACGGCTACACAGTGGACACCGATGTCTCGACTGGCGGCTTCGACATAGAGGGCGGAACCGATCAGCTTGGCCTGCGTTACGAGATACCGCTGTCCGATCCGGAGAACGGTCAGATACGCCACGAACTGCTGACGGGCTATGAGTACAAGCGTTCAGATTCAGACGCGCAATTCGGCGCTGTGCGGGCCACCGGCGAGACGACCGAGTTGGGGCAGTTCATGCTGGGCTACCGGATGGTTGCGCGCGACCGGTGCGGCCGGACTTCATTGGAGGCTAAGGGCTTCTACAGCCCCGGCGGGCCCTACGGCCATGCCGATGACGACGATTTTGAGGCGGCTCGCTTCCTTGCTGATCCGGAGTACTTCTACGCCCGCGTAGACCTCGAACGCCTGACAAACCTGCCAGATGATTTTACTCTCCATAACAAACTGGTCTACCAGGCGGCGAGCGACAATTTGCTTCCCAGCGAGCAACTCGGTTTCGGGGGCTACTACTCCGTCAGGGGCTTTGACACACGCGCGCTGACGAATACAGATGCGGGTTTCTACCTCCGTAACGAGTTGCGAACTCCTCCCATGCATCTGGGCGAAACCCTTGGCTGCCCGGAACTGGAGGACCGGTTGCAGTTTCTCGTCTTCTTGGACTATGGTGTCGCTCTCCGCTACGACGCCATGCCCGGAACGGACGACGACATTACCATATCCTCTCTGGGCCCCGGCCTCCGCTACAGTATCGCGCGGCGTCTGGACGTGCGAGTTGACTATGGCATCCAGTGGCACACCGCCGACCTGCCGGGCCAGAGCGACCGCTGGCACGTGGGCGTTGTCTTCAGCTACTGACCCTCGGGTGCACCCAGCGACGAGACGAACGCAACGCCGCGGGCCCGCAGGCAACAGCGGCCTGAGCCTGAGAGGAGACGGGCAACCCGGACCGGCTGACCGCCTTACGGCCCGCAGAACGTTGCGCATCCGCAGCGGAGTTCCTCGGTACCCATCTCAAAGTCCAAACTGTATCTGCGCTACGTGCCAACGTTGCTCACATACATATCCGCGGCGCTGTCTGAAAAGGAGGAGACAGCGCACTGAGGACGACAACCTCCCGCGGAGGAAGCAGTTCGAAGAGTGGCTGCGTTTCCGTGTCTTCTTTCTTGGCTGGAGCGCTTTTCCAGCCTCCGTGGCCTTGCTGGTGGGAGTTCTCTACGGCCAGGTATTGCCTGTGCTGGTGACCACCCTGAT
>CAYVBE010000152.1:0-10673 GCA_964448935.1 uncultured candidatus Brocadiaceae bacterium | reverse complement strand
CCTGGTTTTGGTCCTGTAACCCAGGGCTGCGGCGTCTCCGACGCCTCCGCCCCGGGCTAACTTGATGCGCCCCACGGGCGCCGGCCTTCGGCCCTGACGGCCCAAGGGTGCGGTTGTACGCAACGTCAGGTCCAAAATGGTGGCGGGCTTTCGCCGCCCCCAAGCTGTTAGCCCGCCGCAGGGCGGGCGTTTCAATGTTAGCCCAGGGCGGCCACAGGGAGTCCTGGGGACCGGGCGCTCAACCAACCCGGAGCCCGCCGTATGGCGGGCGATTCAACCGTTACGCGCACAGTGCAGCCCTGCAACGGCCTTCGGAACGCTCTTTCCGGTCCATAAAGTGGTTCACCGAACGCCCTTTCGGGCAGGCTATCGCAGCGTCAAAGCTTGAAACAGAATCCGCCGTTCACTTTTCATCCGCTGCCGAGGGCGTATACAGCAGCAGGTGATTTGTTCTGTTTGTTCTCCCGCTCTGCCGGCCGACCACGTACATATACCATTTGCTCCTATAGCTGTAAGCAAACGCGCTTGTGACTCCCCTTTCTGTGTATCGGTTATCGCTCGGTTTAATCAACACCTGGCGGGGATCGGTAACATGGCGAAATATATCCGCAAAATCTTCCGCCGGTGCCTGGTCGTACCGCTGAAGGATCAGCGTTGAATCCCCTATAGAAGATCCGTGGGATCCGGTTTTCTTGCGCAGAAACAATCCCCAGAACTCGTTCCCTCTCCGTATGATCTGCTGGGGAACCGGTTCCGTTCCCCGTCCATTCGACTTGTCAAAATAACCCATCGGATCGCCAATCATTCGCGCATCAAGGCCGTCGCCGTCATCATCTCGGCTAATGCGCCATGAGCCCTTAGCCCCGCCGCGATTCAGGGATACATATATCAGGCAGCTCTGTTTGCCGTCCTGTCTGACGACTCCCCGAGCGTACCCCGTAAGTCCGTCTTCGCCTGCCGGAATAGCGGTGCCTTCGCAAGTCCAGTTTACTCCGTTCTCCGTTGAGAAAAGGATGGAAGTCTGTCTTCCTCTCCAGGGCCCCATCGCATGAGCGACCATGCACAGTCTTTCATCCGTGGGACGAATGAACAGCCAGGGAGTTTCGAAATGGTGATGGCCTTCCGCCGGATTTCTTACGGTGCTCAGCAACGTAAGGTCCTCTGGATGTTCGGGTGAAAAATTGTACACTCGAATTCCGCTATGATTGCCATAACCGTGATCAGTTGAGACCGCCAGCAATCCGGGCTGTTTCGCTTCGGAAGCGAACTTCCGGGCGTCGAGCAGTTCACCATTTTGCTTCACCAGTACGCTCGGGTAATACGGAAACTTCGCGGCCCCCTTATACGCTTCCCCCGCATAGCCCGGTGTGTCGATTCTTCCCCGAAACTTCCAGCTTGCCGGAATGGCAGATTCCGGCCCGGCATGGCGCATTTCGCCCACAGCGGCTCCGGTGATTATCAGTCCGGCGACTGTGAGCACTGCGGTCACAACGAATCCTCTGCTACCCATTTTCTGTTTCCTACTCAAGTCCAGAAAAGTGTGTAATTTCACATCTCCAGCGAGTAAGCGCATGCGTTCCCGGAGGGAACCGGAACGAGAGCACACGCTAACTCGTCCGCTTCGGCAGCCGGCCAGCCGGTCAGCCAGTCCTCGATCTCTTCCCGGTCTCGTCCAGCAAATACAACAGGTCGTCCGGGTAGATGGGCGGAGTGTCGGGGCCTATCTCGTTCAGGTCCTGCCAGAAGGCCCGGATTGGCTCGCCGTCGGATTCATAGCCCCGGAACTCCTCCTGCTCGTAGAGGGCCGGGCCCGGCATCTCGGCGTCGTAAACAAAAACGATCTCGTGGCCCGGCTCGCCGTCGAAGGTGAAGAGGTTCTCCAGCACCCCGAGCACGGTGGGGTTCTTCGGGACGATGCCGATCTCCTCTTCCATCTCCCGACATAACGCATCCGCGCTCGTCTCGCCGAAGTGGATGCCCCCGCCGGGCGGGCGGTAGAAGACCTCGTCCTTGGTGGGGTCGTAGCTCTCCTCCAGCATGATGCGGTTGCCGTTGCGGAAGACGCAGACCACGAGCGGCCGGATGCGCTTCTTCTTGCCCATGCGAAGCTCCGTGTGGAGTGCCTGCTCAGAAGTCGGCCCGGAGGCGGATCTTGCCGATGGCCTCGCCGGCTTCGAGCTTCTCGTGCGCCGCGCCGACGTCCCGGAACGGATAGATCGAGGGGTCCAGCAGCGGCTTCACCCGGCCGTCGTCAACCAGGCGCGCAAGTTGGGTGAGGATATCCCCGTGATGCGCCCGCCCGCGGCCGGTCAGCAGGGGCAGCAGCATCAGTACGAAGTGCAGCGTGATGCCTTTGCCGTGGCAGACCGTCAGGTCCTGCGTGCCGCGCGCCGCGATGGTCACCACGGTGCCGCCGGTGCGGACGGCCTGGAAGGACCGCGCCATGTTCTCGCCGCCCACGGTGTCGAAGACCACGTCGAAGCCCTCGCCGTCGCTGTATTCCTGAACATAATCCTCGACCTCGGTCTTGCGATAGTTGATGCAGACGTCCGCGCCAATGTCGCGCGCGGCCATGGCCTTGGTCTTGCCGGAAATGGTGGTGTGGGTGATGGCGCCGGCGTTTTTGGCCAGTTGCACGCCCACGTGTCCCACGCCGCCCGCGCCGGCGTGCACCAGCACGCGCTGCCCCGGCTGCACGCCCGCGCGGTCAATCAGCGCCTCCCAGGCGGTGATGGAGGCGAGCGGCAGGACGGCGGCCTCCTCCAGCCCCAGCCGCTGCGGCTTGTGGGCCACCAGGTCGGCGTCGGCCGACATAAGCTCAGCCAGCGCACCGGGGCAGTCCGCGAAGCCGCCGGGGCAGGCATAGACCTCGTCGCCGGGCTCGAAACGCTCGACACCCTCGCCGACGGCCTCGATCGTGCCCGCCACGTCGCCGTGCAGCACGGCCGGGAAGTCCGGCGCGATGCCCGTCACGGCGCCACTGCGGATCTTCCAGTCAATCGGGTTCACGCTGGACGCGGCCACGCGGATGATCACGTGTCCGCGCTTCAGCTTCGGCTCCGGCACGTCGGCCGGGTGAAAGACCTCGGGCCCGCCGAACTCCTCGATCACCATTGCTTTCATCTGTCTTGCCCCCCTTCTTGTGGAACTCTCGGTTACTCGCCCAGCAGGTCCTCCAGCTTCTCGCGCTCCCCTTCCAACATGGTATAAACATAGCCCTCGTCGGGAAAGGTCCCGTCGCGGACTTCCCGGACGTATTTTGAGAAAGACTTGCTGATCTCGCCCGCCACGTCGCCATAGCGCTTGACGAACTTCGGGGTGAATGCCTGGAAGTGGCCGATGATGTCGCTGCAGATCATGAGCTGTCCGTCGGCCTCCGGCCCGGCGCCGATGGAATAGACCGGTATGGGAAGCTCGTCGCGGATGATTGCGGTCACCTCCGGCGGGACGGCCTCGATGAGGATGGAGAACGCGCCGGCCTCGTGGATAACGCGGGCGTCCTCGATGACGTCCTTCGCGGTCTCGGCGGTGCGGCCCTGCGCCTTGAAGCCGCCCAGGGCGTTCGAGGACTGCGGCGTCAGGCCCAGGTGGCCCATCACCAGCATGCCGGCCTCGGCGATGGCCTCCACCACGCCGGCCACCCGCGCGCCGCCCTCCAGCTTGACGGCGTCCACATCGGCCTCCTTGTGGAAGCGGATGGCGTTGCGGACGGCCTCGTCGGCATTCACCTGGTAGGAGCCGAAGGGCATGTCCCCGATGATGAACGTGTTGGGCGCCGCGCGGCGCACCGCTTCGCAGTGGTAGATGCACTGGTCCATGGTGACCGGTATGGTGCCCGGATAGCCGTAGATGCACATCCCCAGGCTGTCGCCCACCAGAATCATGTCCATGTCGGCCTGCTCGGCAAGCTGCGCCGTGATGTAGTCGTAGGCGGTAACCCAGACGACCGCCTCGCCCTCGTCTTTCATTCGCTTCAGGTCCAGCACGCTCAGCTTCTTCTGACTCATTCTCTTCCCTCCTCTGTCTCGAACAGTGCTCTGCTTCATTCCCCCGGCGCCACGGCGCAGACGCAGGTCAGGTCCATGCCGGTGGGCCGATTGACGATGCGCAGGCCTTTCAGTCTCGCGTCGCGGGACAGCGGCTCGCCCTGCCCGTCCAGCAGTTCGCTCACCTCGATGGCCACGCCGACCGCGTTGCCGGCGCCGATGGGGGTGGCGATGCCGGTGTCACCCCAGGCGCCCTTCTCGATAGCCGCCGACTTGCCGATCACGTCGTCGCTCATGATGGGGGCGACGAAGACGTTGTCGTTGCCGCCGGCCTCGAAGATGAAGAAATCCGGCGCCTCACCGTTGGAGTCCGTCCAAACGCCGCCCCCGAAGGAGGTGAAGTCCACCACCAGCGTGCCGCCGCCGTGCGTGGGCATGCCGTTTTTCATGTTGAAGTTGTTCATTCCCGCCACCGACCAGTCGCTCTCGGTGCGGGCAATGCCGAAGACCAGCGATTCCAGGTCGAAGGTGTCATCTCCGACGGTGATGGACTCGATGATTCCGTCGCCGTTCTCGTCGGCCACGGCGGTGACCGCCTTCCCGAGCGTCGCGCCCCGGACGGCGGGTATCTCGGGCTCCTCCTCGGTCTCGCCCGTGAACACGTTCGTCTGCTGTGGGGTGTAACGCCCTTCACGCAGGGCCTGCAGGCGTTCCAGATACGGCCCTCTGCGGGGTCCGTAGGTCGGGACGGGCCGGCCGCGCTCCAGAGCGCCGATGTCCGGCGCTTCGCCCTCGTAACCGTCGGTCACGCCGGGAATGTGCACGCCGGCGTCCACGATCGGTGAACCCGCGGCGGGGCGTATGTCCACCTCCGTGGGGCGCACGAGCGGGTCGCTGTTGGAATAGGCGTGGGGCGGCTCCTCGGCATCGGCGAACACCCCGTAGCCCTCGACCGTCAGCCCGTGCTCCTCCAGCCCGGTGGCGACCCGGAACTGCTGAAAGGTCTTGAACTCCTGGTCACGCACTTGCCAGGGCGTGCCGGGCTGCCCCACGCGGTAGGCGTTGTAATCCACCGTGCGGCCGGGCTCCGCTCCGGCCCGGTAGCGCGCGATGTACTGCTGCTCGCCGGCAGTGCGCTGCTCTGCGGGGCCGACAAGCAGGTTGTTGCGGATATCGCAGGTGTCGTTGCCCGGCGTGCGCATGCCGGTTGAGGAGGTGTTGTTCAGGCAGATGAGCACCTGCGTACTGGCGCCCGGCTTCAGGAGCGAGGAGCCGTTGTAGGCGTTCCAGACGATGTTGCGGATCCAGTAGACCGGACCGGCGTAAACGGGCTGGTTCGAGAGCGGCCCCCCCATGACATTGAAGCAGCGGTTGCGCAGCATCCGGATGTTGGCATAGCCGCCGTCGGCCTCGATAAAGTTGTCCGTGCCGTTCACGATATCGTTGTTGTAGAAATCAATCGCCCGGCTCTGCTGCCCCAGTGCGGGGTCGGCCAGGCTGTTGGTGAAGACGTTCATCACGTCCCACATATCCGCGCAGTAGTTGTAGCAGGCCACGTGGCCCTTGCCCGCCAGGTTCACCGCGTAGCCGGCATCGGTGCGGCCCCAGGCGCCGCCGCTGCGGGGGTTGAAGCGGTCGTGCGGGTTGCGGCCGATGATGACGTTGTCGGCGATGTAGAACCCCTCACTGCGGCCGTCCTGGGCGAGCACGCCGTACATGACGTCCTCGATCCAGCAGTTCTTCACCGTCAGGCCCTTGCAGCCGTTCTGGCCCTGGAAACCGCCGAAGAAGGCGACATCGGTGTTCTTGATGGTCAGGCCCTCGAAGTAGAGGTAATCGGCCGCCATGACGTTGAAGAGCTGATGGTTGCCACTGCCGTCAATGACCACCTCGCCTTCCCCGGCGGCCACGATGGCGATGGGCTTATCCGGCGTGCCGTCGGCCACAAGGGTGATGATGCCGTGCAGCCACCGCTGGGTGGGCTCCCGGTAGTTGAATCGGTCGATCTTGTAGTTGCCGGCGTGGAGCTTGACCACCGTGCCGGGCGGCGCGGCGTTTGGGTGCACGGTCTGGTAGCAGTCGCACCACGGGTGGAAGCCGTTGACCGCGTGCATGATGCTCCGGTAGGCGGGCTGCTGCTTCTCGCCCTTGTATCCGGGCGGATAGACGTGCCGGACCTCGCCACCCTCGAACGGCCTCGGCTCGGGGCGGGTGGAGAGCGCGATGGTTTTCACCGGTTCGCCCACGACGCCGTCGGGGTCCGCCATCTCCAGGCGCACCTCGTAGTCGGTGCCCGGCTCCAGGTCCATCACGCTGCCGGCAAGGGCGTCCGGGATATCGTAGCGCATGTTGTGATTGGGATCGCCGAAGTTGCCGAAGCCGTAGTTGGCCGTCTTGCCCTTGCCGATCCGGTAGAGGGGCAGGTGTTCGTGCCACCGGTCCGTACCGGCCTTACGGTATTGCACGCCGGCGGTGGCGTTGCCGTTGGCGTCGCCCTCCACGCGCCATTCAAATCCCAGGCAGATCAGCGTAGGTGGCTCCACGATAAGCTCACCGGGGGTGACCGCGTCGGCAGGGGCTTCTTCCTGACCAAGCCCGAACGATGCGAGCAGGACCAGCAGAAACACGATGCGAAGTGCGGTTCTCATCTGTAGTCTCCGTTTGCATTCCATTAATGCCTGTAACAACCTGCTCACTTCCGGAAGACCTCGATCCCGCAGATCATCGGGTTGTCTTCCGTGGCGCTGAACTCCAGGCGCAGCTCGCCGTCGTTGACCTTCACCTCGAACTCCCGGCTCATGGCGCGGTTGCGGCCGCCGGCGGTCTTCAACACGTCCATGCCGTCCACGACCGTGCTTCCCTCGGCCGTCACGGCAAAGATGCGCTGGCCGGCTGCCTTCAGGAAACCCTCGTTGAAGTGCAGGCGCACAGCGTACGCGCCGTTCTTCACGGGGAACACATAGGCGTCCATGCCGTAGCGCTCGCGCAAGAGCATCTGCTGCAGGGGCGAGCCCTGCACGACGCCGCGGCGCAGCACGTCGCCGGACTGGCCCGTCCAGCCCCGTCGGTCCTCGGCGCGCTTCCGGTCCGCCGCCCAGCGTTTGCCTGCAGGGTCCACGTAAGGTATCTCCGCGCCGCAGTTCACCCGCAGGACGACCTCGCCCAGCGGCTCCGGCACGTGTTCCGCGGGGGTGTCCTCCGGTTCCCGCAGCAGCAGCTCGCGGGGCAGGTCCGTGCGGGGTCCGTAGTGCGGATTCGGCCGGCCCTTCTCATACGGGCCGACATCCGGCGCATCACCCTCGAAGTCCTCGTTGATGTTTGAGATGACCACCCCGGCGTCAATCAGGGGCGAGCCGTCGGCGGGCATCAGGTCCACCGTGTCGGGGTCCACCAACGGGTCCTCGTTGCTGTCGGCATACGTCGCCTCGGTCGCATCGGCGAAGATGTTGTAACTCTCAAACGTGATGCCGTGCCGTTCCAACCCGGTGGCCTCGCTGAAGGCCGCCAGCGTGCGGAACTGCTCATCGCCGGCCGTGAACATCCAGTCCACGCGCTCGCCCGCCACACGGAAAGCATTGTAGTCGCGCACGGTGTCGTCCACGCGGTTCACGTTCAGCACCCCGCGCTTGCGGCGGCCGCCCGACGTGATGGCGGGGCCGCAGAACACGTTGTTGTGGAAGACCTCGTGGGAGGTGAAGTCCATGCGCTGGTGGCCGTTCAGGAAATTGTGGAACGCCAGCACGTTGCGGCCACCGGCCAGCTTGAAGGCGCCGTTGGCGTTGAAGACCACGTTGCGCACCCAGTAGACGGGGCCCTGGTAGACCGGCTGGACCGAGAGCGGCGTGGCCAGGCAGTTGAAGCAGCGGTTGCGCATGATGCGCGTGTTAGCAAAGCTCCCGTCGGCCTCGATGAAGTTGTCCGTCGCGTTGTAGAGGTCGTTGTTGTAGATATCAATCGCCCGTGCCTGCTGGCCGAAGAACGGGTCAGCCATGGCGCTGGTGAACACGTTGATGACGTCCCAGAAGTTCGCCGCGTAGTTGTAGCAAACCACGTGGCCCTTGCCGGACAGGTTCACGGCGTAGCCGGCCTCCGTCTTGCCCCAGGCGCCCCCGCTGCGTGGATTGAAGCGGTCGCCGGGGTTGCGCCCGATGAAGCGGTTGTCGGCGATGTAGAAGTTCTCGCTCCGGCCGTCCTGCGCCAGCACGCCGTATACGATGTTCTTCATGCGGCAGTTTTTCACCGTCAGGCCCTTGCAGCCCATCACGCCCTGGAAGCCGCCGTGGAAGGCGATGTCAGTGTTCTGGATGGTCAGGTTCTCGAAGTGCAGGTAGTCCGCGGCCATCACGTTGAACAGGTTCCAGTTGCCCCCGCCGTCAATGATGACCTCGCCGTCGCCGACGCCCACGATGGCGATGGGTTTCTGCGGCGCGCCGTCGGCCACGAGCGTGATGGTCCCGTGCAACCACCGCTGGGTGGGCTCCCGGTAGTTGAACCGATCAATGGAATACTTGCCCGGGTGCAGCTTGATGACCGTGCCGGGCGGCGCGGCGTTCGGGTGCACGGTCTGGTAGCAGTCGCACCACGGGTGGAAACCGTTGACCGCGTGCATGATGCTCCGGTAGGCGGGCTGCTGCTTCTCACCCTTGTAGCGAGTCGGATAGACGTGGCGCACCTCGCCGTCCCGGAAAGGCACCGGCTCGGCACGGGTCCGAAGCGTCTGAGTCTTTGTCGGTTCGCCTGATACACCGTCCGGGTCAGTCAGAGTCAGGCGCACCTCGTATTCGGTGTCCTCCTCCAGGTTCAGGATGCTGCCCGTCAGGGCGTGGACGGTGCGTTTGTCTGCCAGCCGCGCGCCGTCCTCGCCCAGACGTGTTGAGTAGCTGATGCGGCATAGCGGCAGGGCCTTCCGCCACTCGCCGACGCCCGCCCTGCGGTACTCGACCGCGGCGGAGGCATTGAGGTTGTCGTCGCCCTCGATCCGCCACTCAAACCCCAGGCAGATCAGCATCGGCGGCTCCACGATAAGCTCCCCGGGCCTCGCCTCATCCTCCGCCCGAACCGCGCCGGCCAAAAATACCGACACAAAGATGATCAGCAGGACTACGTGGCCGGTCTTGCACATCATGATTTCTCCGTCCGCGAGACGTGTTACTTGCTGATGCAGTAGAGTGCTTTGCCGCTGCGGATCAACAGGCGGCCGTCGTCCACGATGGGGGCGGCGTTCCAAATGCTGTCGTCCGACTCGATCGTGTTGTGCGCCAGCAGTTCGAACTCCGGTTTCGCGGGGACCACGAAGGTGCCGCCCTGCCGGCTGACGTAGTAGAGCCGCCCGTCGGCCAGGATGGGCGAGGCGTAGAACATCGGCGCCCGCCCGTCGGAGGGCAGCTTCTCCTGGTAGACGACCTCGCCGGTCTCCGCGTTCACGCAGTAGAGGATGCCGCGCTTCTCGTGCGACCAGTAGAGATGGCCGTCGTGATAGACCGGCGAGGGCACGTTGCTGCCCACGTTCGCGCGCCACAGCACATGACTTTCGGAGACATCCCCCTCGCCGCCGGCGCGCACGGCCAGGCACTCGCCCCTCCGCCCGCCGATGACGTAGGCCACGCCGTCGTGAGAAACGACGCTGGAGCAGACGTAGTCGTGTATCCCCTCGCAGTGCCAGAGTTGCTCGCCCGTCTGCGGATCGAACGCCTTCACCTGGTTGCGGACGCTCACGGCGATCTCTTTGCGGTCGCCGGCATTCACCACCATGGGGCTGACCCAGGTGGCGCTCATGCCGCCCGAGCGCCAAGCCCTGTCGCCCGTCTTTCTATCAAGCGCCACCAGAGAGCCGCTCTCCACGCCCGCGTTCACAATGACTTTATCCTCGTAGAGAAGCGGGGACGAACCGGTTCCCCAGCCGTGGGTGCCGCTGCCCACGTCGGCCTGCCAGAGCTGTTTGCCCTCGTGGCTAAACGCGAATACGCCGACCGGCCCGAAAAAGACGTACACGGCCTCCCCGTCCACGGCGGGCGTGCCGGAGGCGTAGCCGTGATAGGTCAGCGGGCCGCCGAATCTGCCCCGCTTCGAGCCCCGATCCAGCTTCTGGTCCCACAGGATCTTGCCGCTGTCCGCATCGAGGCAGATGACGTGGTGCGTCAGGTCCTCTCTGTCCCCCGGCCCGCCTTCGCTCCGGTTCCGGGCCCCCCGGTTCCGGTATACCTCCGTCCCGTAGCCCGAATAGCAGGTCACGAACATCCGATCGCCGTAGACCACGGGGCTGGACGAGCCAGGACCCGGCAGATCCGTCTTCCACGTGATGTTGGTGCCATCGTTCCACTCCACCGGCAGGCCGGTGGCCGTCGAGACGCCCTCTCCGCCGGGACCGCGGAACTGCGTCCAGTCATCCTCGCCAAAAGCCGCGACACCCAGCGCGAACGTCAGAACCAGCGCCAACAAAGTTTTGCAACGCATGTCTCCACCTCTCCTCAATGAACGGTAGTCCTGGCTCAACCTATTCCGCATCCTCACCTATGCAGTAAAGCCCCCAGTCGCTGCGCAACAGCAGCCGGCCGCCTTCCAGCGGCACGGGGGAGGCGTTGAAGTAGCTGTCCTCGGGTTCGGACTCGATTCGGTTGTGGGCCAGAAGCTCGAACTCCGGCCCCTCACTCAGCACGTACATCCCCGCCTGCTGCGACAGGTAGTAGA
>CAYVBE010000151.1:0-10724 GCA_964448935.1 uncultured candidatus Brocadiaceae bacterium | reverse complement strand
CACGCCATCTGCTGCGTTGCGCTTCGCTCACCGCGCCTTGCATCTGGTCCACCGGCGCTCCGGCTGAACCCCAAGAATCAACTGTTATGGACCACTAAGCGGGGGATCGCGGGCGTCCGCCGGGATAGAGGATATACGGCATGAGCGACCACACACCGAAAACGACCGTGCCCCCGAGGCGAGGCGCGCTCGCCCTCGGCGCTGCGGCGGCGCTCAGCGGGCTTGCGCTCTTCCTGTCGTTCCCGCCGGCCGACCTCGGCCCTCTGGGGTTTATCGCCTTCGTGCCCCTGCTCATCGTCATCCGCAGGGCCCGCACCACGGCGGCCTGCGCGGCATACGGCACCGTGGCGGCGGCGTTCGCATACCTGCCGGCCTTCGCCTGGGTTGCGCCGGTCAGCGTAGCCGGTTGGCCGGTCCTTGCGCTCTACGTCGGCGTTTACCTGGTCGTGGGCGCCGTGCTGATCCGCTACCTATCGGGCCGGTTCCCGGCGTTATGGCCCGTGATGGCGGCCTGTCTCTGGACCGGGCTGGAGCTGTTCCGCGCCCGGCTGGGGCCGGGCTTTCCATGGCTGTTCCTGGGCTACACGCAATACCGCTTCGGCGCCCTGCTGCAGCTTGCAGCGTGGGCGGGCGTGTACGGCCTCAGCTTCCTCGTGTTCTGGTGCAACGCCGGCATCGCCTCACTGGTGCGGTCCCTGCTGCGGGGGGAGCGGGTGCGCTGGCTGCACCCAACCCTTCCTCTTCTGGCCGTGGCCCTATGCGCCATGGTCGGTCAGCAGGTTCGGGGGGACCTGGTGATCGAGAGGGGGCCGGTGGTGGGAGCGGTGCAGCAGAACGTGGCCCGCCGGCGCAGCGAGATATTCGGCGGAGTTAGGTCCGCCGAGGAGACTTATGCCGCTTTGGAGGACGAGATGGCGCGTGCCCTCGACCTGACTCTTGGCCTGGCGGACCGTGCCCCCGGGATGGTGGTCTGGCCGGAAACTACCGTCCCGGTGGCCCTCAACGTTGCGCCCGGCGCCCTGAGACCCGGCGCCCGCCGGCTTCTGGGGCTTGCCCTCGACCACCTCCAGGAGGCGGTGTCCGCGCTGGACTGCCCGCTCCTCGTCGGCGCCCCCATGCTCACCCAGAGACCGGCGCGGGCCGACGAGATCGGCGTCTACGGCCCCACGGTGACCGGGTATGGCAATAGCGCGGTTTTCGTATCGTCCGAGGGCAGAATACAAGGGCGTTACGACAAGGTTCACCTCGTGCCGTTCGGCGAATACGTGCCGTGGGTGGACACGCTACCGTTCCTGCAGGCGTTCACGCCCTTCACCCGCAACCTGACACCCGGCAAGGAGATGACGGTCTTCGACCTGCCCGACGGGGGAGAGGGCACCGTTCCCTTCAGCGCACTGATCTGCTACGAGGACGTCTTCCCCTTACTGGTGCGGGACTTTCGGCTGAAGGGGGCACGCTTCTTCGTCAACGTCACGGACGAGGGCTGGTATTCCATCCCCGGAGAGCTCGGCCAGCATCTGGCGATGGCCGTGTTCCGGGCCGTCGAGACGCGCACAACGGTAGTGCGGGCCGCCAACACGGGCATCACCTGCTTCATAGGCCCGCGCGGGGAGGTCTACAGGCGGCTGGAACCGGGAACGAAGGGTGCGCTGGCGGTGCCCGTCCGCCTGTGCGACGCCCGGACCCCTTACATGCACATCGGGGACGCGTTTGCCATCGTCTGCCTCATGCTGGCCATCGCCCTGCCGGGCCTCATGGCGGCGGTCCGTCCGCACTGACTATTCGGCCGCGCCGCCCTGCAGCATCTGCCGGGCCAGTTCTCGGGCGCCGTCCAGATACTCCGGGTGATCCTCCACGTCCCGCGGCTCGTCCAGACCCGGGAAGAAACGCGCCAGCGAGCAGCCGACGTTCAGGACGGAGAGCCAGGTCTTCACCGTGGTCAGGCAGCTCTGGTAGTACCTCTCCCGGTGCATCGCGCCCGCGCAGAGGAACAGCCCGCTGCGCCGCGGTTCCGGTTTATCCTCCAGCAGGTAGGTCCGCGCCCAGAAGCACTGAAACCGGTCAATGAGCACCTTGAAGTGACCCGGCAGCGCGGTGAAATAGATCGGTGAGGCCACCACGATGTGATCCGCCTCGCAGAAGCGCGGGTAGAGGTCCTTCATCACGTCGTGCTGGATGCAGGCGCCGGTCCTGAAGCAGGCGTTGCAGCTCATGCACGGGGAGATGGACAGCTCCCGCGGAACTACCCTCTCCACCTGCGCTCCCTCCTTGCGACAGACCTCCAGAGCGGCTTCCAGCAGCGTGTCGCTGTTGCCGTCGCGCCGGGCGCTGGCCGCTACGGCCAGGATATCCCTCATAGCTTTCAATCCTCCCTTGGGTCACTCTGGTATCTGGTGGGATCCGGCACGCCGGCCTGCTCGAACCCTCTTCGGCGCAGCAGGCAGCTATCGCACCGCCCGCAGGCGCGGCCCTCGGCGTCCGGGTCGTAGCAACTTACAGTCAGGGAGTACTCCACCCCCAGTTCCGTCCCGAGCCGGATGATCTGCGCTTTGCTCAGCTCGATGAGGGGCGCCACGATCCGGGGCGGATTTCCCTCCACAGCACGCCGCGTGGCCAGCTCCGCCACTCCGCGAAATGCCTCGATGAACTCCGGCCGGCAGTCGGGGTATCCGCTGTAGTCCACGGCGTTCACCCCGATGTAGATCGCCTCCGCTTCCGTAACCTCGGCATAGGCCAGACCGCAGGAGAGGAACACCGTGTTCCGCGCCGGCACGTAGGTGCTGGGGATTTCGTCCCGCTCCTCGCGCCCTTGAGGCACTTCCGCGTCGGCATCCGTCAGCGACGACCCGCCCAGTTCGGCCAGTGGCAAATCGAGGACCGTGTGCTCAACCGCGCCCAACGAGCGGGCCACCCGCCGCGCTGCCTGAAGCTCTACGGCGTGACGCTGCCCGTAGCGGAAGCTCAGGCACAGGCAGCGATAGCCGTCCCGCCCGGCAACGGCCAACGCGGTGGCGGAGTCCAGTCCTCCGCTGAGCAGAACCACCGCGTTGCCTCCCTCGCCCGCCGCCGCCATGGTGTTTTCGCCTCCCTGAAGCCAGAGGTACGATAGCCGCCACGCGCTTTCCGTGCAACGTTCCGCATTCCCCGTCGTTGACAAGCCGGCCGGTACCTGCAAGAATGTTATGCTTCAGTCTGTCGGGCGGTCGGCCGGTCAGGAGTGTTCTTATGTCGGAAGAAGAACCCGTTAACATAGCGGCCACACTTGCGCTGGTCGGCCAGTTGGGGCTCATTATGGCCGCCTGCATCGTCGGCGGCCTTCTGGTGGGTTATTACCTGGACGGTCTGCTCGGCACCGGGTATGCCCTGACCGTAGCGCTCATCCTGCTCGGCATAGGTGGCGGCATGGTGGCCGTGTATCGGTTGGTCATGAAAACCATCGAGACGACAGGCGACGGCAAGGCTGAGAGATAGAACAAACCGCAAATCCGCAGGATTGCGAACCTGACCATGAAAGATGACCGAACCGAGGCGGCTGCATTCTGGCGCCGGGCCTCGCGCATTGCGCAGGTGCTGGCCCTGACGGCGGCCGGGACGCTGTATTTCCTGGCGGGCCGGGAATACGCCCTGGGGCTGCTTCTGGGCGCCATCGTCAGCATGGTCCGCTTCCGGCTGCGCTATCGCGCGATGCTGCAGAGCCCGACGGCGGGTGGACTGGTGCGGCTGCGCCTGATGAACTTCGTCCTGAGCGGTGCCGGCCTGGCGGTGGCCTTCCTGTGGCCCGCTGTCTTCAGTCCCTGGGGGGCGATTCCGGGACTGCTGGTGATGAACGCCTCGGTCATCGCGGCCGAACTGCTGGACCGCTCCAAGATTTCGTGCATCGAGAAGTCGGCCCGCGGGTAATCGCCGGGAGGCACCATGGACATACTGCCAAATGCGCCGGTTCAGATATGGGGGCTGCCCTTTGAGGGCTTCAATCTGGCCACGCTCTACAATACGTGGATCGTGATGGCCATTCTGGTGGTCGCGTCCGCGCTGGCGGTGCGTTCCCTGAGCGCCGTTCCCGGCCGCGTGCAGGTCGTCTTCGAAGGGCTGGCCGAATTCTTTGAGAACATCTGCAACAACACGCTGGGAAAGGAGCACGGGCGGAAGTACATGCCGTTCGTGGCCACGCTGTTCGTTTTCGTGCTTCTGTCCAACATCATAGGCACGCTGCCCAATTTCCTGGAACCCCTGGGATGGCCGGGGTTTCTGTGCCCCACGCAGGATCTGAACACCCCGCTGGGGCTGGCGCTGATCGTATTCTTTGTCGTGCACATATCAGCCATACGGATCAAAGGCTTCCGCGACTGGCTGTGGAGCTTCTACGAACCCAGTTTTCCCGGCGACCTGGGCATCACCAGAGTGCTCGGCGTGATCATCCTGGGCGGCGCCGTCCTGCTGAACTACGTGCTCCTGTCGAACTACGTGGACGCCTTCCCGAAGATGGCTACCGGGGCGCGCGTGGCGGCCGGCGTGCTGCTGTTCGTGCTGGTGGCCAACACCGTGCTGGTGGCGATCTATTCGGTACAGCTCGGTCGGATACCCAACGTGGCCATGGCGCCGCTGAACGTGGTGGGCGAGATCGGCAAGGCCATCTCGCACCCGTTCCGGCTGTTCGGCAACATCTTCGGTGGATTCGTGATTCTGACGGTGATCTCGCACTTGATACTCTATATCGGGCTGCCGCCGTTTTTGAACGCGTTTTTTGGCTTGTTCATCGGCCTGGTGCATGCCTTCGTGTTCGCCATGCTTGCGCTTGCGTATACGGCGGTCCAGATAAGAGACTGAGGGAGCGATTCGTGGCAGCAGGACTCGAGATAATGGCTGAGGGCGCGGTCTTGGAGAGGCTGATGTCTGCCAGTCAGTTCCTGGCCGGCGGCATCGCCATGGGCTTCGGTGCCATCGGCGCGGGTGTGGGCGAGGGCTACAACGCCGCTGAAACGGTGGATTCCATCGCCCGGCAGCCGTCCGCGGCCGGTTCCCTGACCCGCACGATGCTCGTGGGCCAGGCCGTGGCCGAGACGAGCGGAATCTTCGCGCTCGTGGTGGCCTTCATCCTGATTTTCGTGCAGCCCGCCGCCTGTCTGGAGGCGATGGGCGCCGTGGTGGGCGCGGGGCTGGCGATGGGCCTGGGAGCTATAGGCAGCGGCGTGGGAGCGGGACTCGCCGGCGCACGGACCGCGGACAGCATCGGGCGCAACCCGGACACGCGCGGCGAGAGCACCATTATGATGCTGCTGGGCCAGGCGCTGGCCACCAGCCCGGCAGTCTTTGCACTGGTTGTTGCGGTCATACTGGCATTTGCGCAGACTTTTCAGACCTTTACCGGCAACGACGTCGTGCTGACAGTCAGCGCTCTGTCGGCGGGGCTCTGCATGGGCGCGGGCGCCATCGGTCCGGGGTTCGGCACGGGCATGGCGGCAGCGGGCGCATGCGACGCCGTGGGCCGAAGCCCGGATGAGAGTACCACCCTCACGCGGACCATGCTCATCGGCGGCGCCGTGAGCCAGTCCACCAGCATCTACGCTCTCGTGATCGCGCTCCTTTTGATTTTCTTCGTTACTTAGCGGATTTGTCCATTTACCGGAGGACGGAAGAACCATGGAAGAAGCCATCATTCGTGCGGCCGCCCTGCTGGGCGCGGGATTGGCCATGGGTTTCGGCGCGATAGGGCCGGGCATCGGCGAGGGTTTTGCCGCCGGCAAGGCATGTGAAGGCATAGCCAAACGGCCCGAGGAGTCGCCCCTGCTTACCAGGACCATGCTGATCGGCCAGGCCGTCAGTGAGTCCACCGGCATCTACTCGCTGGTGATCGCCCTGCTGCTGATCTTCGTGGTCTGACCATCGTCTTAGCGCGACCAGGAGACGGCACCGCAGCACAGGAAGGATAGAGGCATCTCATGAAACCCGGCGCCAAGAAGGGGCTGATCGTCATTGCGGTGCTCTATGTCATCACCGTAAGCGTGGCGGTCATCAACTTTGCTTACGAGGCTCGCCTGCAGCATCCGGAGCAGGTCACGGAACTGATCCAACACCACCTGAACAGCGCGCGCGAAGCGGCCCTCAACGTGGATCCCGAGAAGATCCGCACCGGGGAGTTCAGCCAGCAGGAAGCCGCCCGACTCCTGGACATGTTCCGTCGGCAGGGCTCGATCATCAACATCAACTACACGTTGATTATGCAGTGCCTGAACTTCGGCATCCTCCTGCTGGTCCTGTATGGATGGTTCTGGGACCCGATGATGAAGTTCCTGGACGAGCGCCGGCGGCGCGTGCGGGAGAAGCTGGAGGAAGCCGACGAGCGGGAGGAAGAGGCGCAACAACTGGTCCACAAGCGCAGGCAGGAGTTGTCCGAGCTTAAGGCGGAGCGCACGGGTATCCTTGAGCAAGCGCGCCAGACCGCCGAGCAGCAGCGCGACGAGGTGATCCAGCGGGCACGGCGTGAAGCGGAACGGATCACCGAAGAGACCGAGGAGCGGCTGGAAGAGGAGTTCCGGCGCGCCAGGACGAAGCTCCGGGAAGAGGTGGCCGACCTGGTCATGCAAGTCACCTCCCGCCTGCTGCAGCGCGAACTGGGTACCGAAGACCACCACCGCTACATAGACGAAATGCTCGAGCAAATGGCCGTGGAACCAGATGAGGAAGCCCGGCACGAATGAAGCGAACCGTGCTGAACAGAAGGTACGCGGAAGCGCTGGCCGACGCCGCCGAGGAGAGCGGCGACCTGCGAACCGTGCGGTCCGAGCTGAACGCCCTGGCCGATGCACTGGCGGAGAACGTGCAGTTCCGGACCTTCACCATGACGGCCCGCAAGAGCCGCGACGAGAAGAAGAAGCTCCTCAATGCACTGAGTGAGAAGATCGGCCTCAGCACCCTGACGCGCCGGCTGCTGTCGCACCTGGTGGACAAAAAGCGCCTGGCCGTCCTGGGCGGGCTGGCGGAAGCGTTCGCGGAGGCCGCCGACCGGCGCCTGGGCATCGTGACCGCACGGGTGACGAGCGCCGTCTCGCTGACGGACGACCAGCGCCAGCGCATACTGAACAGGCTTGAGCAACGCACGAAAAAGAAGATACGCCTCATTGAAGATACCGATCAATCCCTGGTCAGCGGCTTCCAGGTCAGCCTGGATGGCAGCTTTTACGACGGAAGCCTCCGGGGAGAGTTGAGCAGAATCAGGGAGAGAATAGCCCATGGCGGATGAGACCTCGATACGGCCCGAAGAAGTCAGCTCGGTTATCCGGCAGGCGCTCGAGGGAGAGGAAACGGCTGCCGACTTTGCCACCGTCGGCACCGTGCTGGAGGTGGGTGACGGCATCGCCCGTGTCTACGGCATCACCGAGTGCAAGGCGATGGAGCTGCTGGAGTTCCCCCACGACGTCATCGGCATCGCGATGAATCTGGAAGAGGATAACATCGGCTGCGTGCTGATGGGAGAGGACGAGCTGATCCGGGAAGGCGATCGCGTCCGGCGCACCGAGCGCATCGCCAGCATCCCCGTGGGCGAGGCCCTGCTGGGGCGCGTTGTGGATTCCACCGGGCGGCCGCTGGACGGGCGCGGGCCGGTAGACACGGACCGGTATCGCCAGGTCGAGCGTGTGGCCTCGGGCATCGTCAAGCGCCAGCCGGTCAAGGAGCCGCTGCACACCGGCTACAAAATCGTGGACGCCCTTACGCCCATCGGCCGAGGGCAGCGCGAGCTGATCGTCGGCGACCGCCAGACCGGCAAGACCGCCCTGGTGGTGGACTCCATCCTAAACCAACGCGACACCGACGTCGCCTGCGTCTACGTGGCCATCGGCCAGAAGATGTCCACCATCGCACGCATCGTCGAGACCTTCGAGCAGGAAGGTGTGATGGATCAGACCGTGGTGGTTGCTGCACCGGCAAGCTCGCCCGCTGCGCAGTGGTACCTGGCCCCCTACGCCGGCTGCGCCCTGGGCGAGGACGTCATGGAGCGCGGCGGTCACTCAGTGGTCGTTTACGACGACCTCTCCAAACACGCAGAGGCCTACCGCCAGATATCCCTGCTCCTGCGCCGCCCGCCGGGCCGTGAGGCATATCCGGGCGACATCTTCTACCTGCACAGCCGGCTGCTGGAACGGGCCATGAAATCCAGCGACGGCAAGGTCTGCGGTTCCTGCGGACTGCTCACCCCCCTGCCGCCCGAGGAGGAGAACGTCGAGGAGCTGGAGTCGGCCAAGACCTGCGTCCACTGCGGGGCCGACATCAGCGAGCGCGAGGTCGTCAACGGCGGCTCCATGACCGCCCTGCCCATCGTCGAGACCAAGGCCGGGGACATCTCCACCTACATCCCCACCAACCTCATCAGCATCACCGACGGGCAGATATTCCTGGAAACCGACCTGTTCCACAAGATGATCCGCCCGGCAATGAACGTGGGCACCAGCGTCTCGCGTGTGGGCAGCGCCGCGCAGATTCCGGCCATGAAGAGCGTGGCCGGCGAACTGAAGCTGTCCCTGGCGCAGTACCGGGAGATGGAGGCGTTCGCGCAGTTCGGCACGGAGTTGGACGAGGCCACCCGCCGCCAGCTTGCGCGCGGCGAACGCCTGACGGAGCTGCTCAAGCAGGACCAGTACGAGCCCATGCCCGTCGAGTTCCAGGTCATCAGCATCTACCTGGGCGTCGAGGAGCACCTGGCGGACATCAGCGTGGACGAGGTGCAGCGCTTTGAGGAGGAATTCCACACTTACATCCGCAACGAGCATCCCGATATACCCGAGGATATCGCGGAGACCAGCGAGTTGAGCGACGAGGCCACGGAGAACCTCGAAGAGGCCATCAAGGAGTTCAAACGGACCTTCGTCTCGGGCGCCGACACCGAAGATGGCGATGAAGAGGCGGAGCCAGAGGCAGAGGAAGAAGGTCAGGAAGAAGGGGATTGAGCGGCCGGCGTAACAGCAGCAAGACTTCAGCCAACGGGCGAAAATGCCGTCTTTCAGGGAAATAAAGGACCGCATCGGCGGGGTGAAGAACATCCAGCAGATCACCCGCGCCATGAAGATGGTGGCGGCGGCGCGGCTGCGACGCTCCGAGGAGGCCATACGCTCGCTACGCCCCTACTCTTCCAGATTGGATCACCTCTGCGCGCGCTTCCTGCAGGGAGCCTTCGGCGGCGAGCATGAGTTCTTCGCCGAAAGGCCCGGCAATCGCATCGCCGTGTTGAGCATCGCCAGCGACCGGGGGCTCTGCGGGTCTTACAACAACCGTGTGGTGGCCGACACGGTCGAGGTGCTGCGCGAGCACCCCGATGAGAAATACCAGTTGTTCGCCGTGGGCACGCGCGGCATCGTCGGCCTGAAGCGGGAGGGTTTCACCGTCCAGAGTGGCTACGAGGAGATATTCAACCCGGTCCACTTCGTGACCGCGCAGGAGATATGCCAGGAGATGCGACAGCTTTTCCTGAACGACGAGGTGGACGAGGTGCGGGTTGTGTTCACGGAATTCTTCAGTCCCCTGCGCCAGATGGGTGTCTCCCGGCGTCTGCTGCCCTGCCCGCCCGAGCAGCACCGGCTCGAGATCGTCGAGCACCACGAGCGGGAGGTCCCCGAGGGCGTGCACGCAGAACCGGAAGAGATCCGCGAAGCCGAGGGGCTGGTATACCTCTACGAGCCCAGCTACGAAGGGCTGGCCACCCGCCTGCTGGAGCACAACCTGAGCGTGCAGGTCTACAGGGCGCTCCTGGAGGCCCAGGCCAGCGAGCACGGCGCGCGCATGATGGCCATGGACAACGCCACGGACAACGCCGAAGAGATGGTCGAAGATCTGACACTCGAGATGAACCGACTCCGCCAGGAAAGCATCACGCGGGAGATACTCGACGTGGTGGGCGGAGCCGAAGCCATGAAATAGAGATACCACAGAACGCGGGGTGGAAAAAGACATGCCCGGCGAAGGAACCATCGTACAGATTATCGGCCCGGTGGTGGACATCGAGTTCCCACCGGAGGAGCTACCGGCCCTTTACAACGCCGTTGAGGTGGAAGGCGGCTCGCAGGACGGCAGGCTTGTCCTCGAGGTCGCTCACCATCTGGGAGACAACGTTGTCCGCTGTGTGGCCATGTCACCCACCGAGGGCCTCAAGCGCGCGCAAACCGCTCGTGACACCGGCGAGCCCATCACCGTGCCCGTCGGCGAGGCCACGCTGGGACGCATCCTGGACGTCACCGGCCAGCCCATTGACGAGCTGGGACCCGTAGAGTCGGAAGAGCGCTGGCCCATCCACCGCGACGCCCCGGCCCTGGAGGACCAGTCGGTCGAGACCACGCTGCTGGAAACCGGCCTGAAGGTCATTGACTTCCTGATCCCCTTCCCCAAGGGCGGCAAGATCGGCGCCATCGGCGGCGCCGGCTGCGGAAAGACAGTCCTTCAGCGCGAGCTGATTCGCAATATCGCCATCGAGCACGGCGGGCGCAGCGTCTTCAGCGGCGTCGGAGAGCGCACCCGAGAGGGAAACGAGCTGTGGCTGGAGATGAAGGAGAGCGGCGTGCTGGACAAGTGCGCGCTTATCTACGGCCAGATGAACGAGCCTCCCGGCGCCCGGTTCCGCGTCGGCCTGGCGGCACTCTCGATCGCCGAGTACTTTCGCGATGAGATGGGCGGTGACGTGCTGCACTTCGTGGACAACATCTTCCGCTTCGTGCAGGCCGGCAGCGAGGTCAGCGCCC
>CAYVBE010000150.1:0-10791 GCA_964448935.1 uncultured candidatus Brocadiaceae bacterium | reverse complement strand
ATTTTGTATAAGGGGCCTCTGCAGTCTCAATCGTGGCTGGCGACGTCCCTTGCACCTCGCATCGTAGCTTATCACACTGAAAATGCCAAGCGCAAAAACTTGCGGGGCTTGCTCTGCCCCTTCGGCCGGGCGCAGCCATGGTATGACTTCAGGGAAAGCCCCCTCGGACCGAACAGGCCAGGCTTACCCAGGAGAACTGTCAAGCGCCGGGTTTGAACACTGCAGCGACTATGTGCAGAAAGTCAGATGAGCCCTGGTCGCAAAGAAATGGAGGCGGCGATGGGATTCGAACCCATGAATGACGATTTTGCAAACCGTTGCCTTGGTCCACTTGGCTACGCCGCCTCTGTGGGACGGAAAGTCAACCTTCAGCGCGGTTGCCCGGTCTCCTGCCTTGTGACATAATCGGGGTGTCTCGGAAGTTGGTAACCGCGCGCAACGCGTCGCCCATCCCTTGAATAATCCTAGCTAATCCGGCCCGGGAAGTCAAGGTCGTGCGACCGTGCGTGGTCTCACCGTGATTCAGTGGAGAAGTTTCGGCATGACTGACCGACACGGGAGCGACGGCCGTTGGACGCGGCGGGAGTTCATGGCGGCTGCGGCGGGGGCGGCGGCGCTGCCGTTCTGCGCCCTGCCGACGGCCGGGGGTGCTGAGACATCGAAGCCGAACATCGTGTTCATCCTGGCGGACGACATGGGCTGGACCGATGCGGGGTTCATGGGGGATACCTCCATCGAGACGCCCCACCTGGACCGGCTGGCCGCGGGCGGCGTCGTCTTCGACCATGCCTACGTGCCGGCGGCCAACTGCGGCCCCTCCCGCGCCAGCATGTTGACGGGTCAGTATACCGTGCGCCACGGCATCTACCAGCTCAATCCGAAGAAACCCCACCCGCTGAAGTCCGTGCGCAGCAGGCACGACCTGGACCCCGAGAAGGTGACCATGGCCGAGGGGCTCCGACGGTGCGGCTATCGCTGCACCTTCATTGGCAAGTGGCACCTCGGCGGCGCCGGCTCGCGGGCTGGGCCTGTCGCGCAGGGGTTCGACCTGAACGTCGGCGGCAGCGGCAACGGCTCGCCGCGCAGGGGCTATTTCCCACCCTACGAGTATCCCATCGTGCGCCGCGGCCCGGACGGGGAGACGGTCCGCTCGGAGTTGCGCGAGGAGGCGGGCGGTCGCTACCTGACCGACCGGTTTACCGACGAGGCGTGCCGCTGCATCGAAGGGGCCGGGGAGGAGCCGTTCTTCCTGTTTCTCTCCTACCACTGCCCTCACAGCCCGTTGCAGCCGAAAAAGGAGTTACTGGCGAAATACCAGCGCAAGATACCCGATGGCTCCGGCCTCGACGCAAGCTACGCGGCCATGGTCGAAAACATGGACGCCAACATCGGCCGGGTGCTGGCCGCTCTGGACGATGCGGGGCTGACGGACGATACGCTCGTGGTATTCTTCAGCGACAACGGCGCCAGGGGTGGCGACAGCCCCATGCCGCCGCTGCGGGGGGCGAAGAGGGATTTCTACGAGGGCGGCATCCGCGTGCCCATGGTCGTCTCGTGGCCCGGCGTGGTGGAGCCCGGCCGGCGGTGCCACGTGCCGGTGCACGGGGTGGACTTCATGCCCACGTTCCTGGCCGCCGCCGGTTGCCCCGAGCCGCCGGACCACGTGCTGGATGGCGAGAGCCTGCTTCCGCTGCTGCGGGGCGAGCAGGCCCGGGAGGACCGGCCCCTGTTCTGGCACTTCCCGGGCTACATCAAGGGCAGCCCGCCCGTCGGCGTGGTGCGGAAGGGCGATTACAAGCTGCTGGAGTTCTTCGAGGATGGCCACCTGGAGCTCTACAACATCCCCGAGGACCCCGGCGAGAAGAACAACCTGGCGGAGAAGGAGCCCGAGAAGGCAAAGGAACTGCACCGCGTCATGCTCGAATGGCGAAAGCGCGTGGAAGCCCCCATGCCTCAGAAGAACCCGGACTACGAAGAATAGGCGCTGAAACCGGAGGCAACGATGTCGAAAGCCGACCTGACACGACGCGAAGTGCTGAAGTCCATGGCCGCCGCTCCCGGCGCGCTGGCCCTCTCTCGCTTTGTCTCTGCCGCGGAGACCGACGTGAACAAGCCCAACGTGATCTACATCCTGGCCGACGACCTGGGTTACGGCGACATCGAGCCATTCGGGCAGGACAAGATACGCACCCCGAACCTGGCACGCATGGCGGCCGAGGGCATGCGGCTGACGCAGCACTACTCCGGCAGCACCGTCTGCGCACCCTCGCGATGCGCCCTGATGACCGGCCGGCATATGGGCCACGCGGCCATCCGCAGCAATGGAGGCCGCCCGCTGCCCGCGGACGAGGTGACCGTTGCCGAGGTGATGAAGCAGGCCGGTTACGCCACCGGCGCCGCGGGCAAGTGGGGGCTGGGCGGCAGCGGCTCCACGGGCGATCCCAACAAGCAGGGCTTCGACCACTTCTTCGGCTTCCACAGCCAGGGCCGCGCACATCGCTACTACCCGGAATGGGTCTGGCGCAACGACGAGAAGGTGCCCCTGCCCGGCAACCAGGGTATGACCGGAGAGACGTACGTCCACGATCTGTTCACGCAGGAGTCACTGGAATTCATCCGGCGGCACCGGGAGGAGCCGTTCTTCTGGTATCTGCCCTACACCATTCCGCACGCGGACGTCACCGTGCCGGAGGACTCGCTTCAGGAGTATCTGGGCAAATTCCCGGAGAAGCCGCACGAGACGGAGCGGCAATACTACGTGGACCAGTCCGCCCCGAACGCCGCCCGGGCCGGCATGATCACCCGCATGGACCGGGACATCGGTCGGATACTGGCGCTCCTGGGGGAGCTGGGCATCGCGGAGCGGACGCTGGTTATCTTCACCAGTGACAACGGGCCCTGCCCGGCGGGCGGCCAAGATCCGGGCTTTTTCAACAGCACCGGGCCGTTCAGCGGGGCGAAGCGCTCCCTGAGGGAGGGCGGCATCCGCGTGCCGACGATCGCCTGGTGGCCGGGTCGCGTGCCCGCCGGCTCGGAAAGCGACCACGTGAGCGCGTTCTGGGACCTGCTGCCCACCTGCGCCGAACTGGTCGGCGTGCGGCCCCCGGACGGCATAGACGGTCTCTCCATGCTGCCGGCCCTGCTGGGGAACGAAGAGGCGCAGCGGAAGCACGATTACCTGTACTGGGAGTTCAAGGATAAGCAGGCCGTCCGGATGGACGACTGGAAAGCCCTCCGGCAGGGCAACGGCCCGATTCAGCTCTACCACCTGCCCGACGACATCGCCGAGCGGAACGACGTCGCCGAAGCCAACCCGCAGGTCGTCGCCCGCGCCCGCGAGGCACTCCAACACGCATCCGGCTGACAGGGGACCACCGATACCGGCTTTCGCGGCCGCCCCGGTGGTGATATAATGGTAAATCAGAGGTCGGCGGGGGGAGATTCGGCTTTTGAGGTGAAATGGCGTTTGCCGGGCGCCGACGGCCTGAACTCGGCAAGCCCTGATTCAACCGGGAAGACCATCGTGTCCGCGAAAAGCAAGACCGGCGGTATCGTCATCGCGCTGCTCGTGGCCGTGGCCATTGCGCTGCTGGTCTGGCCGGCCGGCGAGGACGCGGGCCTGATGCTCTACTGCGGCGCCGGCATTCGGCCGGGCGTCGAGCCCGTGATCGGCGCGTTCGAGGAGGAATACGAGGTCGGGGTCAGAACCAGCTACGCCGGCAGCGGAACGCTTCTCGGGCAGATATCGTCGCACCAGAGCGGGGACCTCTACATGCCTGGCGCCGAGCACTACGTGGACCGGGCAATCGAGGAGGGTCTGGCCGACGGCGACACCAAGGGCATCGTCAGTTACTTCGTGCCGGTCATCTTCGTCCAGGCGGGGAACCCGAAGGGCATCGAATCGTTGGAGGACCTCTGGAGGCAGGGGCTGCGCGTCGGCCTGGGCGATCCCCGGGCCTGCGCCGTCGGCAAGCGGACCCTCAAGATATTCGAGAAAAACGAAATCCCCTACTCCGCCGTGGAGCCGAACGTCGTCTACCAGAGCGGCACGGTGAACGAGCTGGGCGTGGCCGTAAAGATGGGTTCCGTGGACGCCGTTATCATGTGGGACGCCAACGCCCGTAACTTCCTGGAGCACGGCGAGATAGTCCCCATACCGCCCGAACGTAACATCCCGTCCACGATACCGATCGTCCGGCTGGCTTCATCACGGCATCCGGAGCGGGCGGCGGAGTTCATCGCGTTCATTACCTCGCAGCGGGCGCGGGAGATGTTCCGGGAGCGCGGGTACACGGTGTCATTGAATGAAGGCCGCGAGAGAACGGAAGAAGACTGATTAAATCACAGGAGAGAGCTATGAGAAGGTCTCTGGTATGGTTCGTTTTGTTCGGCATAGTCGTGGCGGCGGTTGCCGTTTTCGTCGGCGTCGTAACGCAACAGGAACGTTCGGACGTGTTCGTGCTCTGCGGCGGGTCCTTCCGCCAGCCGCTCGAAGAAGCGGTGGAGGAGTATAAGCAGATCTCCGAGGACACCGTGACGGCCACCTACGGCGGCTCCGCCGTCCTGTGCGCGCAACTGGAGAACACCGGGCGGGGCGACATCCTGATCTGCCACGATCCCTACATGCCGTGGGCGGAGGAGAAAAGGTTGATCGAGCGCTGGGACGCCGTGGCCTACGCCGACATCGTGATCGTAGTGCCCAGGGAGAATCCCCACGATATCCGGTCCCTGCAGGACCTGACAAAGGAGGGCCTTCGCGTCGGCGTTGGCGACCCGAAGTACAGCACCTCCGGGGTGATCGTCGAGAACCTGCTGAAGAACCTGCCCTACGGCGACGAGATTCGCGAGAACGTGAGCAAGACCGGACACGGCCACCAGCAGCGCTGCACCGAGGTGCAGATGGGCTCGCTGGACGCCGGCCTCGTCTGGAACGGCGCCGCGCACCTGTTCCGGGACGAGCTGAAGTCCATACCCATCCCCGGTGAGCACATAGATGCCGTCACCTCGGCCACGTTCGGGAAGACCGACCTTTCCAACATCCAGGTGACCGTGGGCCTCACGACGGTGGGAGCGGGCAACGCGAGCGCCGAGAGGTTCTACGAGTTCCTGGCGGAGAAGGAGCAACTGTTCGTGGACCACGGCTTCCGGCCGGTCGGGGAGGACCTTTGAAGCGAGGCGCATCCCTCTACGGCAAGACCTTCGACTGGCTGATGGCGGTGCCGCTGGGGCTGTATCTGCTTCTGATCGCCGTGTTCGTCGGTTGCATTTTTTTCTCCTTCGGACGTGACGCCCTGCACACCGCGCTCAGCGACCGGGCGCTGCTGCACGCCGTCAAGCTGTCCGTGGTCACCAGCGTCACCAGCACCGTGCTGTCCGTGGCGGTGGCCGTGCCGTCCGGATACGTGCTGTCCAGGCACCGGTTTCCGGGCCATTTCGTGCTGGACACCGTGCTGGACCTGCCCATCGTGCTGCCGCCGCTGGTGATGGGCCTGGCCGTGCTGATTTTCTTCAACACGGGCGTGGGACGCTGGCTGGACCGGGGGCTGGTCGAGGACGGCCTTTTCGTGTATCAACCGCTGGGCATCGTGTTGGTGCAGTTCGCGGTGGGATGCGCTTTCGCGGTGAGGGCCATAAAGGCGGGGTTCGACAGCCTGGACCCGCGCTACGAGGAGGTGGCCATGACCCTGGGCGCCGGCAGGCTGCAGACCTTCCGCAAGGTTGTGCTTCCCAACATTGTGCCCAGCCTGATAGCGGGCGTGGTGATTAGCTGGGCACGGATATTCGGCCTGTTCGGCCCCATCATCCTGGTGGCCGGCACGATGCGCTACAAGACGGAGATCATGCCCACGACGATATTCCTGGAGACCAGCATCGGCAGGATCGAGGTCGCCCTGGTGGTGGGGGCCATGATGGTAATCCTCAGCACGGCCACGCTGGTGGTGTTTAAAAAGCTGGGAGGCAAAGGATACCTGTGGTAGAGCAGAGCGGTATAGAGCTGGAAGATGTCTCTTTCCGGATCGGCGATTTCGCCCTGCAGGATCTGTCCCTGTCGGTCCGACAGGGGGAATACTTCGTCCTGACCGGGCCGAACGGCGCGGGCAAGACCGTTCTGCTCAAGCTGATAGCCGGACTGCACCTGCCGGAGGCGGGGCGCATCCGGATCGGCGGAAAACGGGTGGACACCGTGCCGCCCTGGAAGCGCAACATCGGCTACGTGCCCCAGGAGGGCGTCCTGTTCCCCCGCCGAAACGTGAGCGAGAACATCCGGTTCGGCCTGGAGGTCAGGCGCGACGGAAGGAATCGCATGGACGAGGCGGTTGCCGAGATGGCGGATGTCATGGGCGTCCGGCACCTGCTGGAACGCATGCCGGCCGGCCTGAGCGGCGGAGAGCGGCAGAAGGTCAGCCTGGCGCGCGCGCTCATAGTGCGCCCCACAGTGCTGCTGCTGGACGAACCGGTCAGCGCCATTGACGAGGACACGCGCGACGCGCTGTGCCGGCAGTTGCGCGAGGTGCAGCAGAGATTCGACGTTACAACCATTCACGTATCCCACAACCGGAGGGAAACCGGCCTTGTGGCCGACCGGGTGGGAGTGATAGAGGGCGGCGTGCTGCAGGGCATCGAGGCAGCCGGCGCCGCCGCGGATTGACTGAGGATGGGATTAGGGGGACAATAGAGGTATGAAAGCGATAAAGACGGTCCTGGCGCTGTTGATTATATCGGCCGTATTCGGCGTCCAGAGCGCATCAGCGTGCACGACGCCGGTTTTCGAGTATGCGTTGCAGTTCTGGATGCCTGCCGATTACGAGGTGTTTGTGTTCCACAAGGAGCCCCTTTCCGGGCAGCACCAGCAGCTCGTCACGGAACTGGAGGAGCTGAGCGACTACCGGCGGGTGGACAGGCTGAACGCCCGTGTGACCACGGCGGACGTCGCGGGCGAGATGGCCGAGCACGTTCAGAAGCTCTGGGAGGGCCAGTCTTCGCAGGAGACGCCGCGGCTGGTGGTCTGCCTGCCCCCGATGGCGCGGGATCTCTTTCCGGTCTGGTCCGGGGAGTTGACGGCGGAGAACCTCGAGATGCTGGCGGGCTCGCCGTTGCGGTCCCGCATTGCGGAGGAGTTGCTGGGCGGCACTTCCTTCCTGTGGGTGCTGGTCGAGAGCGGCAACCAGCAGCAGGATGAGGCCGCCGCCAAAGTCCTCCGGGAAGCCCTTCCCGAATTGGAGGAGGAGCTTGTCCTGCCCATTCCCTACGACTACGGATATTACGAGGAGGAAGGGGAGGACGGGGAAGAGGCATCCGAACCCGAAGCGGAGCATCCGGAACTGCAGATGACCCGGGTGGCAGCCGACAGCCCGGAGGAAGGACTGATCCTCAGTGTGTTGTCCGCCTCGCTGCCCGAGGAGCGATGGAAGCCTTCCGAGGCGCCGGTGGCGTTTCCCGTTTTCGGGCGCGGCCGCGTGCTGGACGTGCTGGTGGGCGAGGAGATAAGCGACCGGAACATCGAGGACATCTCCTGGTTCCTGACCGGCGCCTGCCAGTGTACCATCAAGTCCCAGAACCCGGGCCTCGACCTGCTGATGGCCGCCAACTGGGACGATTGGCAAAGGGGCACGACGGCCGAAGAGACCGCCGGCGAGCTCGAAAACGTGCCGCTGACGGGCGTGTTTGCCGAAGGCGAGGAGCCGGAGGAGCCCGCCGCGACGGAAACGGCCGAGACCGACCCGACGGACGTTGCGGACCCCGCTTCGGAGGCTTCCCAGGCCGCTGAGACGGCGGAGCAGGCGGAAGCCACGGAAGAGGGCGGCGACTGGCTGGCCAGAAGCATCTTGCTCGCCGCGCTGGCCGTGGCCGCGTGCGCGGTGGCGGGCACGCTGATCTTGCGCAAAAAGCACGGCGCCAACCGATAGACCGAAACCCCCCGGAAGCACCATGCCACGAATGAACCTGCTGACCATAGCAGCCAGGGAGATCGCCCACCGCCGCACGAATTTCCTGCTGGGCCTGCTGGCCGTGGCTGCAGCCGTGGCCTGCCTGGTGGGTTCGATGGAGCTGCTTCGGATGCACGACCGGCGCACCGAGCAGATCATGGCCGAAAAGCAGGCCGCCGTGAAGGAGAAGATGGACCGGATGGCGGCCGACGTGAACTCAGCGGTCGAAAAGCTGGGGTTCAACGTGGTCATACTCCCCGCGGACCAGAACCTGGGCGACTTCTATGCCGACGATTACGCCTCCCAGTACATGCCGCAGGAATACGTTGACCGCCTGGCGGAAAGCGACCTGATGACCGTCGAGCACCTGATTCCCCGGCTGCGCACGAAGCTGAAGTGGAAGGAGAAGGGCTGGACGGTCATCGTGGTGGGCACCGGAGATGTGGTGAGCGGTTCCGGACCGGAGGTCGGGGACCAGTTCGTGCTCTCCGTGCCGCCGGGTCAGGTGGTCGTGGGCCATGAGATTGCGCGTGGCCTGGGGCTGGAGGCAGGGCAGGCCATTCACCTCGAGGACAGGGAGTTTCGCATCGCCCGGGTCCGCCCCGAACAGGGATCGAAAGACGACATAACGCTTTTCCTGAACCTGGCGGACGCGCAGGAGCTTCTGGACAAGGCGGGGAAAATCAACGAGATACTTGCCGTGCAGGCACGCGCTGCTCTGGGCAAGCTTGCACGGGTGCGGGAGGAGATAACCGGCGTGCTGCCCGATACGCGCGTGATCGAGAAGGGCTCCGAGGTGCTGGCCCGCGCGCAGGCCGTCAACAGCATGAGCGAGAAGCACCGGCTGGCCATCGCCCGCACACGGCAGGAGAGGGCCGACCTGAAGGCGCGGCGCAAGATGAGCGCCGGCGTGGTGGTAGGCGTCGTTTTCATCGGCGCGCTGACGTGCGTGGGGCTGCTCTCCCTGCGCAACGTCTGGAACCGCAGGCTGGAGATAGGCGTTTTCCGCGCCATCGGCGTGGGGTCGGGCCGGGTGTTCGCGCTGCTGTTCTTCCGGCCCGTCATGATGGGCATCTGCGGGGGCCTGATCGGGTTCCTCGCCGGGAAGGGGTTCGGCATAGTCCTGGAGGCGCTGCGGCCCGGCGCGCTCTCGATCGCCGTGGATGGCTCGGATGTCCTCTCGCTGGCCATTGCCCTGGCCACGGCCGTGGGCGTCGCCGCCCTGGCCGGCCTGTGGTCCGTGGCACAAGCGCTGCGCAGGGACCCCGCCGTGGTGCTGCGCAGCGAGTGAAAAGACGGCACAAAGTCTGACGGAGGAAAAGAATGAAAATCCGGACACTCATCATAAAAGAGATACTCCACCGTAAGCTCAGGCTGGTGGCCGGCATTGTGGCCGTGGCCATCGCCGTGGGTGTGCTGGCGGGCGCGGTCGTCCTGCTGCGGGCCCACGACGCGCACACCGAGCGCATCCTGCAGCAGGCGCGGCAGGAGGCCGAGGCGGAGCTGAAGGAACTGGAGGACCAGATGCGCCGCGCCATGCTGAAGCTGGGCTTCAACCTGCTTATCCTCCCCGAAGAGCAGGAACTGAGGGACTGGTATTCAGAGGATTACGGCACCAAATACATGCCCGAGGACTACGTCCATAAGCTTGCCCAATCGGGCATCATTCTGGTCAGGCACTTTTTCCCTATCCTGCAGCAGCGAATCGTCTGGCCGGAGGTGAAGCGAACCATCATCCTGGTCGGCACGCGCGGCGAGGTGCCCAACCCCAACAAGCGCTACCGCGCCCCCATGGTGCAGCCCGTGCCCGAGGGCACCATCGTGCTGGGCCACGAGCTGCACACCAGTCTGGGCATCAGCGAGGGGGAAACCGTGCGGCTGATGGACCGGCAGTTCACCGTCCACAAGTGCTACGAAGAACGCGGCAGCAAAGACGACGTCACCGCGTGGATCAGCCTGGATGAAGCTCAGAATATGCTGGACAAGCAGGGCAAGATAAACGCCTTGCTGGCCCTGGAGTGCCTCTGCCCGGGCATCGTGGACCCGGGAGAGCTCCGGCAGAAGCTGGCGGAGATCCTGCCGGGCACCCGTGTCGTTGAGAAGGGCACGCGCAAGCTCGCGCGCGAGGAGGCACGACTGAAGCTGAAGGAGCAGGTGAAGGCCAGGCTGGAGCAGGAGGAGCAACACCGAAAAAGGCTGCGCGCCGAGCGTGAGCGCGCGGTCGCCCTGCTGGTGCCGCTGGTCATGGTGCTGTGCGCCGCCTGGATCGGAATGTTGATGTTCTTCAGCGTGCGTGACCGGCGGTCGGAGATCGGCATCATGCGCGCGATGGGCTATCGGTCGTCCCACATCCTGACTCTGTTCGTCTCGAAGACGTTCATCTTCGGGCTCGTGGGTGGTCTGATCGGGCTGTTGCTGGGAATGTTCGGCGGAAGCTGGCTGGCCGGCCTGCTGGAGCCGGCTGCCGCGGCCGAGGCGCTCAGCGATGTCTCCGAGTCGGCTGCCGACGGCACCTCGCCGTGGAGCCTGCTGGGTCCGGGCCTGGCCGCGGGCCTGCTGCTGGCCGCCTGCGTCCTGTCCGTGGTAGCCGGCTGGATACCCGCCCTGAGCGCGTGCTACCAGGACCCGGCATCGGTTTTGAGAAGGGAGTGACGAAGCGTGATACAGGTTGAGAATCTGACGAACGAGTTTGCCGGCCCCGATGGCGCCGTGCGCGCGCTGGACGACGTTTCATTCCGCGTCCGAAGCGGCGAGTTCTTCGCCGTGCAGGGCCCCAGCGGCTGCGGCAAGACCACCCTGCTGCTGGCGGTGGGCGCCATGCTGCGGCCCACCGGCGGAACCGTCCTGGTGGACGGCACCGACC
>CAYVBE010000149.1:0-10807 GCA_964448935.1 uncultured candidatus Brocadiaceae bacterium | reverse complement strand
TTTCTATGCGTTTTCACCCTTTTCGCGGATTTTATTACGCTTGTACTGGGACTAGACCGCCGTGCAGGCGTTCGAGCGGACCGCCCACGACTGGCACGAGAACCTGTTGAAGGACCACAACGGCTGGGGCGCGCGCCGGTTCACCCTCCGGCGGCCGCCCATGCCCGAGCCCATTCCGAAGGGCTTCATCACCGCTGTGGGGGAGGAGTCCGCCGTCAACCGCGTGTTTATTGACCGCGTTCGCGGACGACCTGACGTTCGTTTCCGCGGTACGGCACCGATGGTCCCTGGCCAGGTTCGACCCGGACATGCGGATGCTGGAGTTGACCTTCGAGCACATACGACAGCAAAGGATGCCGACCGGCACTTACGCCGCCCTGCGTGAGACGTTGGGCTGAGACGGGCAAAAAAAGGACGCCGCCGTGTCCCTCCGCACGGCGGCGTCTCGTGTGTACGTCTGGGGTTCAGCTCGTCAGAGCTTCACCACGTTTGCTGCTCTGGGCCCTTTAGGGCTGTCTTCGACGTCGAACTCGACCTCGTCGTTTTCAGCCAGAGACTTGAAGCCCATCCCTTGGATGGCGCTGTGGTGAACGAAAACGTCCTCATTGCCTTCCTCCGGCTCTATAAAGCCGAAGCCCTTCTGATCACTGAACCACTTTACGGTACCTTTAGGCATTGCGTAACCTCGTTACTAATGATGCTTTCTTGCGAGACAGGGACACGTGTCCCGTCTCATTCGGTTGAAAGTCGCGCAACCATGAACGCTATTGGTCGGCGACCTGGAAGGAACGTCTTCCGGAACTATGAAAGCATCTTGAGGCTCGGGCCGTTTCCCGGGCGAGGGAGCCACGGGAACGGATTACGGCCTACAGATGCCATGCCGCCCGTGCGAGAATCTCTCGTAGGATACCGCCCGGGCGGGAGCGTAGTTACGAAGCGACCCCCAGATCACTCCACGCGGCCGAAACCGCGCCGCTAACCGAGCGTGTCGGAGCGCATCTTTCAGCAGCATTATACCACAACTACTGTCGAAAGCAAGCGACAATGGCGTTTTTGCCAGAAAATGGTACCCGCGCGGGGAGAAGTGACCGGCGGGGGCAGGCCCCGCCGAAGCACACGACCCTCCTTGGAGTCGCCCCAGGTGCCTGCTCAAAGCGCGCCGGAGAGCGTCAGGTGGGGGCGTCGGGTTCGAACTGCTCGGGGGGGAGGGGTGGATCGGCGGCGGGGCCGGACTCTACGCCTCGGACCTTTTCGCCCCATTGGAAGTCGCCCAGCACGGCCTGGGCGGCGTTCAGCAGGTGGTCGCCGATCTTCTCGTAGTTGTAGATGCAGTCCACGAAGGTCAGGCCGCTGTAGAAGTTGCAGGTGCCCTCCGCCAGCCGGCGCAGATGGCTCTCCCGGAACTGCCGCTCCATGCCGTTCAGGCGTTCCTCGTTCTCCAGGGCCTTCCCGGCGGCTTCCCGGTCGTTTTCCCGCAGGGCGTGCGTGACGATGGAGAACATCTTCGTCACCTCTTCGCGCATCAAGGATATCTCTTCCATGGCCGCGTCGCTGAAGCGCAATTCCTGTTCCATCTTCCTTCCCGCAGCCTCGGCCAGGTTGACGGCGTGGTCCCCCAGGCGCTCGATGTCGTTGACGCTGTGAAGCAGCACGGGCAGCTCGTTGGACTCCTCGGGCTCCAGGTCCCGCTGGCTGATCTGTATGAGGTACTGGGTGATCTTGTTCTGGAGGTTGTCAATGGCTTCCTCCTTGCGCGAGACCCGATCAATCTTCTCCTTATCCCCGCTGAAGAAGGCATCACTGGCATCCTTTTGGGCGCTGCCGGCCAGCTCGATCATCCGCACCACCTCCCGTCGGGCCTGCTCCAGGGCGATGGCGGGGGTCTCCAGCAGGTGTTCCTCCAGGTACTGCGGCTCCACCTGGACTACACCGGCCTCGCCGGGCACAAGGCGTTTCACCGCCGCGGCCAATACGCCGGCCAGAGGCATGAAGATCAGGGTGTTCACGATGTTGAACAGGCTGTGGCTGAACGCGATGTGGACCATCACGTAGGTGGGCGCGCTGGCGTCGCCGGGGACCAGGAAATCCACGAGGCGCTGGTAGTGGCCGGACCAGACGAACGGCAGCACCAGGGCCACGCCGAAGAGGTTGAACAGCATGTGTGCACGTGCCGCGCGGCGGGCGTTGACGTTGGTGCCGACCGAGGCGATCTGCGCGGTAATGGTGGTGCCGATGTTGTCGCCCAGAACGAACGGCAGTGCCTGCGGGAAGGTGAGCACGCCGCTGAGCGCCAGTGTCTGCGCGATGGCGATACTGGCGCTGGAGGACTGGACCAGCATGGTCATCACCGTGCCGATCAGCACGCCGGAAAGCGGATGGTTGCAGAACCTGGCCACCAGCCTCCGGACCTGATCGCTGTGCTCCAGCGCGCCGAAGGCGTCCTTCATCAGGGAAAGGCCGAAGAACAGCAGCCCGAAACCCAGCACAACGGACCCCCAGTGCTTCCAGCGCCGTTTGCCCACCATGTTCATCAAGAGGCCGATGCCGATGGCGGGCAGCGCGTAGTTCGTGATCTTGAACAGGCCCAGCACGCCGACCATCCAGGCGGTGAAAGTAGTGCCGATGTTGGCGCCCATGATGACGCCGATGGCCTGGCTGAGCTGCATGAGCCCGGCGTTCACAAAGCCTACTACCATGACCGTGGTGGCGCTGGAACTCTGGATGAGACAGGTGACGGCAGCCCCCGAGAGGACGGCCACATAGACGTTCTGTGTGACCATGCGTAGTATCCGGCGCAGGCCCTCACCGGCCACGCGGCGGAGGCCGTCGCTCATGACCCGCATGCCGTACAGAAAGAGGCCCAGTCCGCCGATGACGAAGAAAATGATGTCCAGAGTGCCTTCCGGCTCCATGGTGTGCCGTTCCGGTCAGAAGAAACTAATCTGCCTGGTGATGCGTATCAGATGCCGCCCGCGCGCCCGTCTTCGCCGGCGTCAGATACTGGGGTCGCTCTCCGCCTTCGTCGCCGCCCAGTCTTCCTCGAAGCTGGATGTTGACCGGAGGTAGTCAATCAAATCGTTAAACTCGGCGCGGGATATGGGCAAGTCCACCGGCTCGCCTTTGTGCGCGGAGAGGGTGATGGCGTTGGCGAGTTCCAGGGATTTGAGGCCCTCTTCGCCCGGGGCCACGAGCGGTTCACCCTCCAGGATCGCTCGGCCGAAGTTACGCATCAGCTCCCGGTGGCCGCTCTCGCACTCGGGCAGTTCCAGTTCCACCTGCTCGATGTCGGGGCTGCCCCACATCTCGGTGTTTTCCCGGTTGAACTCACTGACCGCCGGGCTGTAGCGCCAGAAGGAAAGCTCGCCGCCCTCGATGCGCAGCCGACCGCTGTCGCCGACGAATTCCAACACCGTGGGGCCGGCCTCGCAGGTGCTCATGTAGACGTAGCCGCAGGCGCCGTTCTCGTACTCCAGCATCCCTTCCGCGTGGTCCTCCACTTCGATTTCGTGCATCAGCGTGGCGCAGCGGCCGCGCACCCTGGACGGCATGCCGCCCAGAAGTGTGAAGAGGTCCATCGAGTGGGGCGCCTGGTTCATCATGACGCCGCCGCCCTCGCCGGCCCAAGTCGCGCGCCAGGTGCCCGAGTCGTAGTATGCCTGGGAGCGGAAGCAGGGGGCCACCAGCAGGGATCGTTTCAACTTCCCGAGTTCGCCTTTCTCGACGAGCTCACACGCCTTACGTATCTCCGGCCGAGTGCGTGCCTGAAACATCACGGCGAACAGTTTTCCCGCTTTCCTGGCCGCTTCGCCCATCTTTTGTGCCTCGCCCACGCGCACGCCGATAGGCTTCTCGCTCAGCACGTGCAGCCCGGCCGCGAAGCCGTCTATGGCGATGGGCGGGTGGAAGTAGTGGGGCGTGGCGATGGTGACGGCGTCGAGTTCCTCGTTCTCCAGCAGTTCTTCGTGGCTGGTGTAGTGGGGGCATTCCCATTCCTCGCCCATATCGCGGGCGCGGTCGGGGTTGATGTCGGCCAGGCCCACCAGCTCGAACTCCTCCAGTTCGCTGCTCATCCGGGCGTGGGTGTAGCCCATGCCTCCGACGCCGATGACGGCGACTCTCACCTTTTCGCTGCTCATGCGGGGGTCTCCTGAGGTGTAGATCGGCACGCGGTCGAGAACGTTTCCAGCGGCCTTCCAGGCGTTCGGAAGTGCCGCTAACGCGAACCTAACAAAGAGCGACCCTTTGTACCGGCGCAGTCGCGAAAATGCAAGCGAAAGGGGGGCACTCCGCGCGAACCGCAGGTCGTTGTTCTGCCGCTGCCCTTGACGCTGAGGCCCCGGTGAATTAGTCTCCATTAAGGGGAGATAAACAATCAGCAAGAAAGGGGGCCTCATGCCGGGCCTTCAGATTGACATGCTGCCGGTCGGTGATTCGGACGCGTTTCTGGTTGAACTGGTGGTGGACGGGTCGAAGCAGGTGATCCTGATGGACGGGGGGCGCAACTGGGAGGACGGGGAGCGAATCCTGCGCCACCTGGACACCTACTACGGCGGTCACCTGGACCACCTGATCCTGTCGCACGTGGACCACGCGCACGCCTCCGGATTGGTACACTTGGTGGAGACACTCGGCAGTGAGGGCATCGGGCAGGCGTGGGTCCATGACGTGAGCGGCCACGGGGTGTCGGTGAAACGGGCCATGGAAAGGGCCTCGGAGCTGGCGGACGCAGCCAGTTCCACGGCCGTCCGATCGGTGGCCAATTACCTCCGGTTTTCGCTGCAGTCCACCCAGGACCTCATCCAGGCCCTGACGGCTGCGGGCGTTCCTATCGCCGAGCCTTTCGCGGACCGCAACAACCAGATCGGCCCGCTCCGGGTGCTGGGGCCCACGGAGGGGTTCTTCGAGGAGTGTGTGGGGTTCTTCGGCAGCACGGAGATGATGGACCGCATGATCGAGCAGGCGGTTTCCTTCCGCCGCGGACGCACGGCCCCCACAAAGGCCGCCAGCCCCGATGAGATTCTCAAGGAGGCCATAGACGACCCGGAGACGACGCGGCAGGCATCGCTGATTGCCCTTATGACCTATGAGGGCGACCGCTACCTGTTCACCGGGGACGCGGGCCGCCGGGCGCTGAAGGCCGTGGAGGACCGGGATGCGCTGCGCGACGTGCACTGGCTGAAGGTGCCGGCCCACGGCAGCAAGCACAACCTGGGCCCCGAGGTGCTGGACCTGATGCACCCCGCGCTGGCTTACATATCCTCCGGCGGGGTGGACATCAACCCGCATCCTGCGCTGGTCTCGGCACTGGAGGATCGCGGGGTAGTGGTGTACACCACCTCCGGCAGCGGCAACGTGTGGCATCGCCGCGGCAACGTGGCCCCCAGGAGCGGCTTTCAGACGCAGTCACCGCGCTGAGCGGGGGGCGCGGTCACAGCATGTTCCCGGCGCGCTCCGCGGGCAGCTCGTTGGGGAAGCCGATGACCTCTTCGCAGACCTCGCCCGCCCGCATCAGGTCCGCCTCCAGGTGGGCGCTCGCGAACACGTAGAGTTTCCACAGGGCGCGGTGCTGGTCCTTGAGGATCTGGATCTCGGCGCTGTTCAGCGAGGAGAGCTTCTGGATGTCGCCGGCCGGCATGGTCACGGGCACGTCCGCCTCCTTCAGCGCCATTCCGGGGGGCGCGCAATAGACGGCAATCCGGTGCGCCGGCACGCCCAGGGAGTGCGCGATGCGCTCCTCGGCCGCGTCTCGGTCTCCGCGTTCGTTCAGGTGGTAGCTGCGCACCAGCCTCGCAACGGCCTGTTCCCCAACGGAGCGGGACACCATGTAGCAGCGCTTGAACAGGCGCCGGCTGCAGAAATCACCCAGCAGTTCGGTCAGCGGTTCGTCGTCCCGGAAGTGCTCCCGCAGGTAGTGAATGAGCGCGTCGTCGGTCAGACGACAGAGCCGCTCTTCGGTGAACCCGGAGTTCAGGGCGCGCTCGACGGCCTTGGAGACCATCACCCCGGAGGCAATCTTGGCGTGGTGGTAATAGACGCGCTCGCTGAGCACGTAGCGTATGCGCAGCAGGTTGGTGATCTCGGTCAGGGCGTCGCGCCGCAGCAGGCCGCCTTTGTGCAGGGCCAGGGTCAGCCGCCCGTCCACCACGCGGAAGTAGTGGAAGATGCGCTCGTCGAACCGGTAGGAGAGTCCGCAGAAGTAATTGTCGCGTTTCAGGTAGTCCAGCAGGTCGGCGCAGATGGTGCCGCTGACGATGTCGCGCAGGTAGGTGTGCTCGGGGTCGGGGGCGAGGGTTTTCAGGGCCAGCCGTCCGGCTTCGGAGGCGCGAAGTTTCTCGCCGAGTTTGCCGCCTGCGATCAGGCGGTCGTAGCGGGAGCGGCTGAGGTCGTGCCGTTCCAGCAGGCGCCGCTCGTCCTCGAAAGTGTGGCCGAAGGGGATGTGCGTGACGTCATGCACGAGGGCGGCCAGGCAGACGGCGCGCTTCTCGACCTCCGGCAGGGGGAATCCGCCTTCCGACTCCACGCGCTGGACAATGCGGCGGGCCATCCAGCAGGTGCCCAGGCAGTGCTCAAAGCGCGAGTGCTGCGCGGTGGGATAGACGTAGAACGCCGTGCCCAGTTGCCGTATGCCGCGCAGCCGCTGCATCGCGACCGTGTCGAGCAGGTCGGTCTCCTGCCGGGTCAGGTAGATGTCGCCGTGGACGGCGTCCCTGAGTGTGATGCTGTTCATCCGCGGGTACGCTCTGGAGTGCGAGTGCCGGCCGGCGGGCACAGCTTAACATGAATGGGCGGCGGCGTCACGCAGAGGGGCGGGGAATCATTCAGTGGAGTCGGGGGATCCCTCCGAGTCTGCGTTCTCATCCGGCTCCGCGTCCTCGGTGGCGGGTGCTTTGGGCGCGGGGGAGGGCTGGACGAGTTTCTCGCGCCGGGGCAGGTCTTTCAGCGACCGCAGGCCGAATGCCTCCAGGAAGTGACGGGTGGTGCCGTAGAGCATGGGGCGGCCGAGTTCGTCGGCGCGGCCGGCCACTTTAACCAGCCGCTTGTCCACCAGCGAGCGGAGCATGTGCCCGCAGTGGACGCCGCGGATGTCCTCGACCTCGGCCCGCGTGACGGGCTGGCGGTAGGCGACGATGGCCAGCGTCTCCAGCGCGGCCTGGCTGAGGGATTCTTGCTGCTGAGAGGTGTGCAGACGGCCGACCCACGGGGCGTAGCGCGGATGCGTCAGCACCTGGAACCCGCCCGCGATCTCCTCCACCCGGAAGGCGTGCTCCTCTTCCTCGTATTCGCGCCGGAGGTCCTCGATGATGGCGCGGACCTGGCGGCCGTCCTCCGCGTCGCAGAGCTGCGCGATGCGGGTGCTGCTGACGGGCCGGTCGGAGCTGAACAGCAGGGCCTCGACAACACGCTTCAGCTCGGGCTGTTCTTCCGGGTTGGCTTTGTGACTCTGCTCGCTCATTCGCCATACACTTCCGTGGTGCGCTTGATGATGTTCTCGACCGCCTTTCGCACGGCTCCGGTGGTCGCCCGGCTCGTGATGGTGGCGCCGGTTATGGGGCGCAGCGGAGTGGCCTGAGTGGTGCCCTCCACGCCGGAGTCGCCGCCCTGGTCCTTTTCCACTTTCAGGTCGCTGAGCTTCTTGTTGTCGAACTGTTCCTGGAACCATGGGCGGCCCGAGCCCTGGGTCGTCCGGCCCATCAGCCTGGCCCAGAGGGAGACGTCCTTCTGGACCTCCTCGACCCGCGCGCCGAGGCCCGGGGTCTCCTGGCTGAACACGACCGAGATGCGGTGTATCACCGGGTCGTCGCCCACGGGCCTGTCCGGTTCCTTGACCTTCACGGAAGCCAGCACCCTGATCTTGCTCTGGTACCCGTTCGTGCTGCCCATCGCGGCGTAGAACACGCCGGAGTCCGTCTCGTTGCGGTAGACGATCTCTTCCCGCAGGGCATCGGGCGCGTACTCGCCCACGGTCTGGTACTGATCCGCCGGCCCGAGGACCTCCGCCAGGCTCTCCTGAAAGACGTTCTCCCGTTTATGCTCGATATCCTGCTTCATCTGTGAGTAGAGCGTGCCCACGCCCAGGCCGCTGCCCAGGCAGATGAGTGCCAGCACAATGATGCCCTGCGCCAGCCTCGGCGATCCGCCGGTTTGGTTCGCTTTGCTCATGTCATCTCGCCGCCGGTTTAGGCGTGCGCGATCCGTAGATGCGTGGCCGCACCCAGCGGTCAATCAATGGAGTACACGTGTTCATCAGCACAATGGAGTAAGCCACCCCCTCCGGATAGCCGCCGTAGCGCCGCACGATGGCCACCAGTATGCCGCATCCCACCCCGAAGACGGCGCGTCCCACGCGGGTCATGGGGGTGGTCACCATGTCCGTGGCCATGAAGAAGGCGCCGATCACCAGGCCGCCGGACAGAACGTGATACACCGGGTCACGCGCCCAGCTCGGCGCGCCTTCGCCGGCCGGCAGTATCCAGGTCAGCACGAAGACCGTGCCGATGTAGCAGAGCGGTATGCGCCAGTCCACGATCTGCCGGGCGATGAGGTAGAGTCCTCCGACCAGCAGCGCCACCTTGCAGGTCTCCCCGATGGAGCCCGGCACGCCGTTGCCGAAGAACAGGTCCAGGTGGTCGTATGCCGTGCCGGCCGCCCCTTTGGCCAGGGGGCTGGCCTGGGCGAGGCCCTCCACGGCGGCGCCCCACAGCCGCCTGGGAACCGGCCATTGGGAGAGGCTTATCTGGTTGGCGTAGGCGAACTGGAGGAAGATACGCGCGGCCAAAGCCGGGTTCCAGATGTTATTTCCCAGGCCGCCGAAGGTATGTTTCACGATGCCGATGGCGAATACCGATCCTACCAGCGGGCAGTACCACGCCACATTCGGCGGCAGAACCATGGCCAGCAGCACGGCCGTCACGAGCGCGCTGCCGTCCAGCGCCCGCGCCAGCGGCTCCCCCCGCATCCGCAGGCAGGCCAGCTCGGTCAGCTCCGCGCCGACGATGCTGATCAGGTAAACCTGGAGGGCCGACGGTCCGAAGAAGTAGAGACTGACGGCTATGGCCGGCAGAAGCGCGGCCAGAACGTTCCACATGACCACCTTGATGTCCTGCGGCGCCCTGACATGCGGGGAAGTGCTGACCACGAGCTGCCGGTCCATGGTGTTCCTCGTCCGGGGTCAGTTGGTCTCTATCATTCTTGCTGCGCCCTCTGCTTGCGCAGCTCCGCCTTCGCCCACTGGACCTGCTGCACGATCCGGCGGCGGGCGGGGCAGACGTATGCGCAGCAGCCGCATTCCTTGCACTCCAGCACGTTCAGCTCCCGCGCCGCGTTCCAGTCCCGGTTCTCGCAGGCCACACTGAACAGGCCTGGCATCAGCCCCAGGGGGCAGTGTTCGACGCAGCGTCCGCAGCGGATGCAGTCGCGCTGCACGGGCACATCCACCCCGCGGCGCACCAGCAGGCAGTTGTTACCCTTCACCAGGGGCACGTCCGGCACACCCTGTGCGATGCCCATCATCGGTCCGCCCAGGATGAGTTGCTCGGCGTCCTCGCGCAGTCCCTGGCGGCGGGCGATGTCTCCGACATCGGTTCCGATGCGCTCGATGAAGTTTCCGGCCTCCTCGATGCCTTCGCCGGTCACCGTCACGGCGCGCTGGATGAGGGGCCGCTTCATCTCCACGGCTTCCAGGATAGCCAGGGCGGTGGCCACGTTATGCACCAGGCAGCCTACGTCCGAGGGCAGGCCGCCGCCGGAGGGTACTTCCCGGCCCGTCACGGCTGTGATGAGCTGCTGCTCCGCTCCTTGCGGATACCGGACCTCCAGGGGGACCACGCTGATGTCCGTCTCGCCCTTTGCGGCTTCGGTGACGGCCTTGATGGCGTCCGGCTTGTTCGTCTCAATGCCCACGACGCCCCTGTCGGCGTGGACGATGCGCATGATCAGCTTCAGGCCGCGCACCAGGTCCTCGGTGCGCTCCAGCATCAGCCGGTGGTCGACGGTCACGTAAGGCTCGCATTCGGTGCCGTTGATGAAGGCGTATTCGATGGGGCTGTCGGGGGGCGGGCTGAGCTTGACGTGCGCCGGGAACGTGGCCCCGCCCAGGCCCACCACGCCGCACTCCTGCACCAGCTCCACCATCTTGGACGGCGGCAGGGATGCCACGTCCTGCCGCTCGTTCACGCCTTCCGCCCACTCTTCCTCGCCGTCGTTCTCGATGACGACGGCCGGCACCCGCGCGCCGGTCACGCTGTAGACGCGGTCCTCCACGGCGCGCACGGTGCCGCTGACGGGCGCGTGGATGTTGGCGCTCACGTAGCCCTGGGCCTCGCCGACGATCTGTCCCTTGGCGACGTGGTCCTTCTTGTTGACCACGGGAGCGGCGGGCGCCCCGATGTGCTGCACCATCAGCACGGCGACCTCCTCCGGGGGCTGCGACACGGCCAGAGGCACGTCGCTGGTGCGCTCTTTGCCCTCCGGCGGGTGAACGCCGCCGCGCTGGAACGTCTTCGTCCGGGTTTCGATCGTCACATTCTCCTATCCTTCTCGATGCCCGCGCAGGCAGCGGCCTATCTGGCGCACGGCCTGGCGCAGCCTCTGGCGATTCTCCACGAAAGCCATACGCACGAAGCCGTCGCCCCGCTGGCCGAAAGCGGCCCCGGGCGCGACGGCCACGTTGGCCTCCTCCAGCAGCATGAAGGTGAAGTCCACCGAGCCCATCTCCCGGAAGTCCTCCGGAACCGGCGCCCACAGGAACATGGTGCCGCGTGGCTTCTCGACCGGCCAGCCCACGCGGTTCAGCCCGTCGCACAGCGTG
>CAYVBE010000148.1:0-10874 GCA_964448935.1 uncultured candidatus Brocadiaceae bacterium | reverse complement strand
ACTAGGTGCCCGCAAGGGATTACGTGATTCTGGATTGAGGAAGGCGTTGTCGTGACTGAAACACGACCAATCGGCGTCATTTTCGGCGCCGGCAACATAGGCAAGGGCCTGGCGGGCGAGCTTTTTCAAGACGCCGGGCTGCTGCCCGTGTTTCTTGAAGCCGATCCGACGGTCGTCGAGTCGCTCTCTGCAATGCCGGAATACGCCCTGCACATCCACGCCGGGGAGAGCACGACGGAGCGCCGCATCGGCCCGTTCGAGATATCTGCCGCGGGCAGTCCGGAGGCACGGGCCGTCCTGCGGCGGGCTTCTGTCTGCGCGACCGCCGTCGGGGCGGCCAACGTTGAGGCCGTCGGGCGTGCGCTGGCATCCGTGTGCGACGAGCGAGAGGACGGCCCGTGGAACGTCCTGGTCTGCGAAAACTACCGTTACGGCGCCGAAGAGTTGAGAGAGCAGTTATCCGGGCAGCACGGCGCCCCGGGGTGCGTGCAGTGTTCCGTAGAGCGCATCGTAGTCGGGGCCGAGACAGACGACGAGGGTCTGCTGCACGTCCATGCCGAGGGGCGCAGCCCGCTCTTCGCGGCGTCCGGAAACTGGCAGGGACCGCTCCCCGACTGGCCCGGACTGCGATTCGTCGAGGACGTCGGCGCGTACTTCGACCGCAAGAAATACACGAACAACTTCGGGCACGCCGTACTGGGCTACCTCGGCGCGCTGAAGGGCTACCGCTACGTCTGGCAGGCGGCCGAAGATGAGGAACTCGCGTCGCTCCTGGCGGAGCTGCTGGACCGCATTTGCGCGGCGCTGGCGCGGGAGTATGATGCCTGGTCGAGGGATGAGCTGGAGGGCCACAAACGCTTGCTCCTGCAGGAGCGTTTCCCCAACCGCGCCGTTGGCGATACGATAGAGCGCGTATGCCGCGATCCGTCCCGGAAGCTCGGGCCCGAGGAGCGCATAATCGGGGCGCTCAGGCTGCTGCGACGGCACGGGCAGCCGACCGATGGCTTCGGCCGGCTGATCGGCGCGGCGGCGCTCTTTGCGATGGAAAACGAGACGGACCGCTGGCCGGCACCCGACGCGGGTGAGTCGGCCCTGACGGAAGCATTGGCGGCTGCAACTACACTGGAGAGATCATCGCCGCTCATTCGAGAAGCGGTGGACTTCGTTCAACAGAAGGGAGATGTGTAATGGAGTATCCAAGGCTGTTTCTGGACACGGCGGACGTTGAGGAGATTCGCGACGCGGTGACCACCGGGATCATTGACGGTGTCGCCACCAACCCGAACAAGCTCATGGGCTCGGGCATCAATCCGCAGGATGTGGTGAACGAGATACGGAGCTTCTTCGACGGTCCGATCGCGCTGCAAGCCCTCGGGCGCACCGCGGACGAGCTGGAAGACGACGCCCTGCGCCTGAACGAGCTTGGTCCGAACCTGGCGGTCAAGATTCCCACGACCTACGAGGGCCTGAAGGCCATCAAGCGGCTGCTGCCGCAGGGCGTTGCCACGAACGCCACGCTCATCTTCAACCCCGGCCAGGGCCTGGCAGCGGGGCTGGCCGGCTCGCCCTTCATCAGCCCGTTTATCGGCCGGTCCAAGATGGCGGGCGCCGATGGCATTGACGTGATCCGCGATATCCGAGAGTGTTACGATGCGTTCGGCATCGAGACCTGCATCGTGGGCGCCAGCATCAAGGACGTGCAGCAGGCCGTCGAGGCCATCAAGGCCGGCGCGCACTCGATCGCCGTCACCTATCCCGTGCTGCAGGGCATGTTGAGCCACCCCGGCACCGAGGTCGGGCTGGCCGAGTTCATCCGCAATGCCGCGGATCTCGGTTGACGGGCACCTGAGAGGAAGGGACAACGATGTCAGAATCCGACGGCGGACCCGTGCGGCTGGACGGCAGCCGGAGCATTCTCCCGGACGGCGACTGGACCCTCGCCTTCACCCGTCCGGACACCGGGGAGGTCCACCGCATGGCCGCGACGGTGCCCGGCAACGTGGAGATTGATCTCCAGAGCGAGGGGTTGATTGACGACCCCTGGCCGCCGGACGACATCCGGGCGATGCGGGAGTTCGAGCGGGTTGACGATTGGACGTACGAGACGCAGTTCGACGCTCCGCAGGTCGAGGAAGGCGAGAGTGTCCGGCTGGTCTTCGAGGGTGTGGATACCATCGCGGACGTCACGCTCAACGGGGAGCAGGTTCTGCGTTGCGAGAACATGTTCGTGCCGCATTCGGTGGACGTGACCTCGCGCCTCCGGGCGGAGGGCAACTCGCTGTCGGTCTGCATACGGAGCCCGGAGCGGTTCGCGCGGCGCCACGATTACAGCGCTTTCCAGGTGCAGCGCGACCACCGTCAGGGTGCGGCCTACCTGCGCAAGGCGCGCCACATGTGGGGATGGGACAACGCGCCCCGGCTGCTGAGCGCCGGCCTGTGGCGGCCCGTCTATCTGCTGCTCCGCCCGGAGGTCCGGTTCTCCGAGGTCTACGCCTACACCCGGCGGATCAGCGACGAGATGGCCACGATCGGCGTCAACTGGGCCATCGAGACGCCGGACGTTGATCTTTCCGGCTACGAGGGCAGGCTGACGCTCTCGCTGGATAGCGAGGCCGTGCATGAGGCGGAGTTCCCCGTCGAGTTCACGGCCGGCAAGATCAGCCTGAGTCTGCCGCGGTCGGAGGTGCGGCTCTGGTGGCCGTCCGGCTATGGAGAGGCGGTGCTCTACGACCTGTCCCTCGAGCTACTGAAGTGCGGGGAGGTAGTCGCGGAGCGGTCCGACCGGTTCGGCATCCGGGAGGTAGACCTGGTGCGCACGGAGGTCATCACGGCGGAGGGCGAGGGCGAGTTCGTCTTCGTCTGCAACGGCCGGAAGATATACATCCGCGGCACAAACTGGAAGCCGAAGGACGCCCTGCACTCGCGTGCCGCCCAAAGGACGCGCAAGGCTCTGGATTTGTGCAGCGATCTGCACTGCAACATGGTGCGCATCTGGGGCGGCGGAGTCTACGAGGATCACGACTTCTTCGACTACTGTGACGAGCACGGCATCCTGGTCTGGCAGGATTTCATGTTCGCCTGCGAGTTCCCCCCGGTGGACGATTTTTTCTGCGATGCCGTCGCCCGCGAGGCGGAGATGGTGGTGAAGCGCCTGCGCAACCACCCCTCGCTCGCGGTCTGGTGCGGCGACAACGAGGTGGACGCCACCTTCTTCTGGAACACGCTCATCCCCAAAAAGCTGCTGCCCTCGGACAACCGCATAACCCGCGAGGTGCTGCGCGACGCGGTGAAGTTGCACGATCCCTATCGCGACTATGTGCCCAGCTCGCCCTACAAGGCCGATTGTCTGGCCGCCGAGAGGCGGTTGCCGCCGGAGGAGCGGTCCGGCATGACCAGCCCGGAGGAGCACCTGTATCCGGGGAGCGAGGAGTTCCGCGCAGCCTACCGGCGCTCGAATGCCCGTTTCATCGGCGAGACCGGCCCGTTCTTCGTCAACTCCATGTCGCAGACCCCCGAGATCGTCGAGCGGGAGCTTCCCCGCGCCCGACGGCTCTGGGATGAGCCGGTGGGCCCCGGCGGCTACACGCTGGACCGCCACCAGACGGACGAGCACTTCCTGACCTGGAAGGACGCCACGAGGAGCCGCCTCCGCCATTTCTTCGACCGCGAGTTTTCCCTGGACCGGTGGGAAGAGCTGGCCCTGGCGCTGAACATCGTCTGTGCGGATATGTTCAAGTTCGCCGTCGAGCACTCGCGCTGCCGCCGGTGGCGCAAGACCGGCGTGCTCTGGTGGTCGCTGATGGACATGTGGCCGATGATGTTCAACTACTCCGTGGTGGACTACCGATGGCGCCGCAAGCAACCGTCCTACGACTGGGTCCGTGCCTCGCAGCAGCCCGTCTGCCTGATGGTCCAGGATGTGGAGGGCGACGGCGTGCGACAGCTTTATGTCGCCAACGACACGCTGCAGGCGGTCCAGGGCGAGTTCGATATCAGCGCGGTGGACCCGTCCGGTCAGGAACGGCACGTGCGGTCAGACGGGTTTTCGGTGGAAGCCAACTGGACAACTGCGCTGCGTGAGCTGGCGCCGCACGAGGAGCCAGCGCTCTTGATCCTGCAATGGCAGACCGGAAGCCGCACCGGACACAACCATTACGTCTGGGGCGAGCCGCCGTTCTCGTTCGCAACCTACACCGAATGGTGCCGGCGGCTGGAGCGTCTGTACCGACCCGGCGGCTGATGCACGGAGACCCCGGCATGGCGGGTGGGCCGGACTGTGAGGAGAAGTGATACGGCGCCGGGAAGGGAGATGCCAAGATGCTGCACATGACGCCCGAACGGGTATATGCAACGGAGGACATCCGGGACACCCCGGAGGCGCTGCGCCGCACGGAGGCCATGATCGCCGCCCTGGATGCGGGCTCCGTCGAGTGGGTGAGCATGTCGGAGCTGGACCGGATCGCCGCCGGGGACCGGTGGGCGTGGCGAGGGCGCTGGGGCGAGGTCAGTGAGAAGAGCGATCCGGACATCGTTCTTACCACCGCGAAGTTCCCCTCCGACTCGGAGGAGAAGGACCTGCGCGAGCGCTATCCGCACCTGGCCGACCACGATCTCTACGGTTTCCACACCTTCTGGCGGCGTCCCGACGGCGACCCGGACTGGCGGCGCGAGAAGAAGGGCATAGTCTGCCAGAGCGCCTGGCAGCTCCACAGCATCGGCGGCTGCCCCTTCCGCTGCGCCTACTGCGGCGCCAACCGCGTCATGCGCGTGCTGGTCAACATGGAGGAGTACGCCGAGCACCTGGACGGCCTCTTTGCCCGCGCGCCGCGGCAGCGGCTCTATAAATGGGACAACCAGAGCGACATCCCGTGTTTCGAACCGGAATACGACGCCTCCCGCGTGCTGGTGGAGCGCTTCGCCCGCGAGGAGGACCGCTATCTGGAAATCTACGTCGGCAAGAGTGCCGATACGGACTACCTGCTGGACTACGACCATCAGGGGCAGACGATCCTGCAGTGGAGCGTTGCCGGCCCGTCGCAGATCGAGCACTTCGAGGAGGGCACCGACGGCATGGTCGGGCGCTTTGACGCCGCCCGTCGCCTGCAGGACGCCGGCTACATCGTGCGGTTCCGGCTCTCGCCCATCATCCCCGTGAAGGGCTGGCGGGAGGAGAACCGCCTGCTGTTGGAGGAGATGTTCGCGCGGACCGATCCCGACGTGGTCAGTCTCTGTCCGCTGGGGTGGATGGACCTGGAGGAGACCGAGAAGTGCCTGGACTTCGACCTGCTCGATCCGGACTACGTGGCCGCCATGCGGGCTGCGGCGCCGTTTCTGCGGGAGCGCGGATACCGAAACGGCAGCGGCCGGCCCATGCCGCACGATGCGCGTTACACCATGTTGAGCTTCCTGATAGATCAGATACGGGACATCAGCCCGGACACACTGATCGCGCTCTGCCTGGAGACGGAAGCCATGTGGCGCGCGCTGGGCCCCAGGATCGGCCAGACCGCCAGCCGCTACGTGTGCAACTGCGGCCCCACGTGCATCCCGGGCGACCCGCTCTACGAGCAGCGCGTCGGCAACGCGGCCGGTGCGATAGAGGAAGGATAGCCATAATGAACGACAGTAAGGAGACTTACGGCGACGTGGACATTCACGATCCGCGCACGCAGATACCGGATTTCGTGGAACCGGTGTTCGACTACTGGATGCGCGACCCGCACATCACGATCGGCCGGGACGACTGCTACTACCTCTCCGGCACCACACGCCCCGTGGGCGGCCCGCGGGGGCAGGCATGGGTGTGGAGCGACTCCGCCCGGCTGTGGCGCTCGCCCGATCTGGTGGAGTGGGAGCCGCTGGGCGCGGTCTGGTCGCTGGACGACGGACCGGAGTGGCTGCGGAATTTCTACGTCTACTGGCCCGACGGCCCCGACCTGATGACGCCGGAGCGGTTCTACGAGGACCCGCCGCCGCCCGACGTGCGCGTCAAACGCTCCCTCTGGGCACCTAAAATCCACTACTCGCCGTCGCTCGACAACTACCTGATCATCGGTTGTATGAACTTCAACGTCGGCGTGCGGGGGGACGAGTGGCTGGGCGACCGCTTCGGGGGCACGTTCATCCTGCGCAGCGCCAGCGGCGAGCCGGAAGGCCCCTACGAGACCACGACCGACTGCGCCCTGACGAACTACATTGACGCAAAGGTCTTCGAGGATGACGGGACGCTCTATTTCATCTGGCAGGACGGCCAGGTGGCGACGCTGAAAGAAGGGCTCGACGGGGTCGTGGAGGTACACCGCCCCTGGCAGACGGGCTACGATCCCGAACCCGCGCGCGAGGGCGTGCATATGTTCGAGCACGGGGGGAGGTATCACCTGGTCGTGACCGCCTGGGCGTGGAAGACCGAGGACGGCGGCTACACGTATCGGCATCACGGACACGGCGGTGGGGAGCGCAACGCCGGCTATGACGCCATCGTCGCCGCATCGGAGCACGTCCATGGCCCCTTCGGCCCGCGCTACACCGCCCTGGCCGACGGCGGCCACGGTAACTTCTTCGAGGACCTCGAGGGCCGCTGGTGGGGCTGTGTGTTCTTCCCGCCGGGCGGCGAGATGGCCTCGGAACGTGGATACTGCCAGCGTCCCGCGCTGGTGCCTATGAAGTGGGTGGACGGCCGCATCTACCCCGATCATGACGCCGGACCGCTTCAATGATTCGATGCTTCGAATCCTACAAGGAGGCTGACTTGAGTACTCAAAGGGTAAGACGGATGAAGAGGGTATGGATGGTTATGGCGGCCTTTCTGGGACTGGTCTGTGCTGCCGGGATGCGGCCCGCCGGGGCCGCCGAGGACCTTGCGGCGGAGGCCGGCGTACAGGGCGGTTTGGTGGTCGCGATCGGGAGCGACGCGGACCGACTGGGTGACCTTCGGCCGGGGGACGGCTATGTGGTGCATGGACTGAGCACCGATGCCGACACGGTCGAGAAGTTGCGCGCCGAACTTCAGAGGCGCGGCGTCTACGGCCCCGTCTCCGTCGAGCAGTGGGACGGCCATGAGCTTCCCTACGTTGATAATCTGGTGAGCCTGATGGTCGTTGAGGACCCTTCTTCGGCGCCTATGGAAGAGGTCATGCGGGTGCTCTCGCCCGGTGGAGTTGCCTGCCTGCGCACGGGTGACGGCTGGCAGATGCGCGAGAAGCCGTGGCCCGAAGCGATGGACGACTGGACGCACTACCTGTACGACTCCACGAACAACCCCGTCTCAAAGGACGCCCTGGTGCAGCCGCCGGACCGCCTTCAGTGGGAGTGCGGGCCGCGGTGGCTGCGCTCCCATGCGTGGAATCCCGGGTTCAACGCTTTGGTCAGTGACGCCGGGCGCATCTTCTACATCAAGGACCAGGGACCGGTCGGCGTGTTGAGCCAGGGGTTCAAAGAGAAATGGGCGCTGATGGCGCGCGACGCCTTCAACGGCGTCAGGCTATGGCAGCAGCGGCTGGAGGGTTTCGGGCCGAACTACTGGGCTGATCCCGGCCCCACGATCTTCGGCATGTACAACAACTGGGGCGCGCCGCTGGAGCTGAACCGGCGCGTGGTGGCCGACGGCGGGCGGGTCTATGCCACGCTGGCATACCGCGGTCCGCTGAGCGTCTTGAACGCGGCAACCGGGGAAATCCTGGCCACCTACGACCACGTGAGCGACGTGGATGAGATGGTTCTCGCTTCCGACGGCACACTGGCTCTGCGTGTGCGCGACATCCCCGTTCGCACCGCGAATGACGGCACGCATGATGCGAAAAAGTTCCTGAACATGGTCATGGAATCCGGCCCCGAGGAGATAGCGGCCATGGACGGTGAAACGGGCGAGGTGCTCTGGCGCACGGAGGCCCGCCGCGTGGCGCCGGAATCGCTGGCCGCGGACGACCAGCGCGTGGCCTATTACAACTTCGCGGAAGTAGTCTGCCTGGACCTGGCCACCGGGGAGGAACTCTGGCGCACGCCCTGCGAGCGTATCGGTCGCGAGAAAGACGGCCTGAAGACGATCGGCCCGCGTGCCTACAGCGGCACCGTGGTTTTCTACGAGGGGAACGCCTACTTCAACGCGCAGGACGGCGTCAGGTGTCTCTCGGGCGAGAACGGTGAAGTACTGTGGACCGGCGGCCCGAGGGCCACGTGGGGATTCGCCTCGGTGGCGAGTTACATGATCGCCGACGGGCTGGTGTGGGCCCAGAGGGGCGGGGCCGGACTCGACCCACTCACCGGAGAGCAGGTGCGAAGACCCGACATCGGCAATATGATGGACCGCGGCCACCACACCCGCTGCTACCGGGGCAAGGCGACCGAGCGCTACCTGATAGCGCCCCGGCGTGGCGCGGAGTTCGTGGACCTGCGCGGCGACAATCACGCCGCGCCCGACTGGCTGCGCGGCGCGTGCAGCTACGGTGTGATGCCCGCCAACGGCCTGCTCTACGCGCCGCCGGACCCGTGCTCGTGCTACCCGGGCGTCAAGGTGCCCGGTTTCAGCGTGGTCCACGGCCGCGGCAGGCCGGGGGTGGACATCGAGGCGGCTGCCTTAGAGTCGCGGTTGATGGAAAGCGCGGTGGAAACCGTGGCCTCGGACGCCCCCGGTCCCGAAGACTGGCCGACCTATCGTCACGATGCGGAGCGCAGCGGCCAGGGGAGTACCATCGTGGCGGCAGCCCCGGACGTTTTCTGGGCGGCCGACCTCGGTGGTGATCTCACGCCCCCCGTGATTGCCGCCGGGCGGGTGTTCGTGGCGCGCAAGGACGCGCACCGGATCGTCTGCCTGGCCGCGGACGGCGGGCGGGAGCTCTGGCGCTTCACCGCGGGTGGGCCGGTGGACTCGCCCCCCACGGTGCACGAGGGGCTGGTCATCTTCGGCTGCGCCGACGGCCGCATCTATGCCCTGAACGCGGCGGACGGCCGACTGGCCTGGCGTTTCCGGGTGGCCCCGCAGGACCGGCGGCTGATGTCCTACGGCAAGCTCGAATCGGTCTGGCCCGCCCACGGCAGCGTGCTGGTGATGGACGATGTCGTATATGCGACGGCCGGGCGCTCCAGCTATCTGGACGGAGGAATTCACATTTACGGCCTCGACGCCGCTACTGGCAGGGTGCTGCGCCACACCCTCGTTGAAGGCCCGAGGCCCGACCTGGAGGAACTCACCAAGGGCCTGAAGACCGCGTCGGTGCGGGAAATGGAGGACATCCTGAAACGCGCCACGGAGGAGGGTTCCACCGAGTACACGGTGGGCAACACGATGCCCGGAGCACGGTCGGACATCCTGGTCGGCGCCGGAGGGAAGATATACCTGTTTCAGAAGGTCTTTGACCGGGAGCTGAACGATGTGTCCCCGCCGCGTTTGGACCCGTTCGGCGCGCGGGACATGGAGCCGCACCTGATCTCCAACAACGGTTTCCTGGACGCCTCGATGGACGAGCGCAAGTGGTGGATCTATTCCGACCGATGGCCCGGCTGGCACTACGGCGTCCAGGGCGCCAAACAGGGCCGGCTGCTCGTGGTCGACGACGAGAAGACTTACGCGGCTCAGACCTGGCCGGAGCACTCCGGTCGTTTCGGCTTCTACGTGCCCGGCGACCAGAGCCTTCTGGTCGCCGACGCGAACACCAACAAAGCCCGGTCGCAGGGAGAGCTGACCGGCGAGTTCAAGCCGTGGACGCTGGGTCCCATGGGGCGGAAGGAACCGCCCCTGTGGCAGACGAAGGTGCCGATGATCATTGACGCGCTCGTGCTGGCGCGCCACGCGGGCGGATCGGGCAAAGTGGTGTTCGTCGCCGGCACGAAGGACCCGGCCGATCCCGACGACCTGCTGGCCCCGTTCGAGGGGCGCACCGGCGGGCTGCTCTGGTCCGTATCGGCGGACGACGGCGCCAAACTTGCCGAGATGGACCTGGCAAGCCAGCCAGTCTTCGATGGTATGGCCGCCGCTGCCGGCCGGCTCTACATTTCGATGAGTGACGGGCGGCTGCTCTGCCTGGGGAGTGCGAACTCCGATTGAATTCAGTAGTCCGGCTATGTACTTCGGTCTTGTGGGTGCCATATGTTGCAGGTCACTGGCCTGGCGTTTTGCCCTTGATCTGGCGACCTGTTGCGGGCTCTACGGCGATTGCCTGCTGCATCAGACGGTAGAAAAGCTTGCCGTGCGAACGCCATGTGCGACTGTTGAACCGAAAGGTGAACTCCACAAGGTAGTAGTCAAGGTGCGGCGGACGAACGGTGCCCTGGAAGATCGGTCCAGCGGTCACCGACAATTGGTAGCTGCAACACCGGCACCACTGGCGGCCAGAGCCCATTTCGCAGACCTGGGTTCCACCGCAGCCCGGGCATACAAACCCCTGCGGGTAACGAACCTGCCAAATGTAATCGCAGCAGGCCTCACCGGTGGCGAGCTACCGGTCACATTCGAGCGCGTTTTTCGGGTAATCGGCCATGGAGGGGCATAGCACATGCAGTATGCATGTGGGGTCAAGTGCATAGTTCCATTTCCGTTTTTGCGGTGGAGGCAAGCAGCCGGGGGGGGGAACCTGGGGACTCTTGCTTCGGCTTGCGCTGGACGGGCGGGCTGAGTATGCTTGGCGTGGAAGCGTGATTTGATACACTGCGGCGCAGCCATCAGCGGGGACCGTTATGTCACACGATCACGAGGAGTCGGTCCGGATTCGGGACCCGGGCCGCATTGAATCGCCGGACCTTCATTCCTACCTGCCGGACGATCTGGAGGTGCCCGATGACCTGCGGACGGGCATCCCGCGCCTTGCCAGGGACCCCAGCGCCATCTCCGCCATCGAGGCCGCGACGCAGAAGGTGCCCACCCGACACCGGCTGCACCTGGC
>CAYVBE010000147.1:0-10964 GCA_964448935.1 uncultured candidatus Brocadiaceae bacterium | reverse complement strand
CGCTCATCGAGCAGAATGCTGTATCTTGCGACTGACTTTGCACCTCGCCTCACGAGGATAGCGGCGGCACAACACGCGAGAAGGCCGCAGTAACCTGGATCACGAAACGAGAACACACAAGGGCTTGCCCCCCAGTCGTCAGGAGGGGCGCCTGCACCACACGGTCGGTCATTGCGGACAATATCCCGTGCCCTATAAATCGGCACCTATCTTTTTGCCGCGATCAGCGGTGCGCGCTCCTGCTATAAGACACCGGCAGATAGCACAACAACACTACTCTTGACGAGAACGGGGATATCGCATATAATCACGGTCGGCTTCCGACATGGCCGCAAGAGCGACGTTCTTGGGTGGGAGTCCGTTCCACGCGCAGGCATGAGTGCTCCTTCGCTCACGTTAATGGCGCCTGTCTGCGCGAATTGCAACGATTTGACCGCGTAGACCGACCCCGAGGGGGTCTCTGACAAAACAAAACCGACGGCAGGCTTTCAGGCTGGAGGCGGGAGATGCCAGGTGCGCCAACGACTTTGGCCCGATTTTGGATGTGCTGCTCTTTGACATTGTGTTTGCTGCATCGGCTATGGGCGGGGTGGCGTTCGGCACTCTGCTGCTCCTTGAGGGCCGCCTGCCTTGCCTTATAATCGGCGTTCACCTTCTACTTGGTGCGGGGACAAATGATGGCGGCGGACGGGCGGCCGAATGTGGTGTTCTTTATTGTGGACGATACGGCCCATGAGTATCTGGGATGCTACGGCGGCACGGTGCCGACGCCCAATCTGGACCGGCTTTGCCGCTCCGGGGTGCGGTTCGATCGGGCATTCTGCTCCTCGGCCATCTGTCAGCCGAGCCGCTATTCCTACCTGACCGGGCGCTACGCGGGGACCTGCCCCGACCCGGTGTTCCTGGAGGAGCAGCCGCCGGACGAGCCGGCGAGCGTGGAGTTCAACGTCTACCTGAACGCCGATATTCCCAGCCAGGGCTTCCTGTTCCGTGAGGCGGGTTACCGGACGGGCTTCGCCGGGAAGTGGCACGTTGGACACACGAACGATCTGCTGCCGGTGCCGGATTTCGACACGGACGCGGACCCGGACGACCCGGAGGTGGACGCGAAGCTGCGGCGGCTCCAGGCCGTCTACCAGCACGAGGTGCGGCGGACGGGGGGTTACGACTTTGCCGACGGGATCATCTGGGCCAACAACGGCAACTGGCCGCTGAAGGCGCTGCACGACCACCACATCGAGTGGTCCATGCAGAAGGCGCTGGACTTCCTGGACACCTGCGACGACGGGCGGCCGTTCCTGCTGCACTACGCGTCCACCTGCACGCACGGTCCCGGCGCGCTGGAGGGCGTGGACCGCGACTGGCGGTACACGCCGGGCGGCAAGGTGGACCCCCGCCCCGAGCCGCTGCCGCCGCGCACCGAACTGCCGGAGCGACTCCGCGAGAGTGGCATCGAGGTGACCGACAAGCATGTGTTTGCCCTGTGGATAGACGACCAGGTGGGCGCGCTGCTGGACCGGCTGGATGCGATGGGCGCGGCGGATAAAACGGTGTTCGTGTTCTGCAGCGATCACAACATCGAGCCGGGCAAGGCGACCTGCTACGACCGCGGGACGCGCGTGCCGCTGGTCATCTCGGCGCCGGGCCTGCTCGACGGCGGGAAGGTGGAGGAGACGCTGGTGCAGAACATTGACCTGATGCCCACGCTGCTGGGGCTCTGCGACATCGAGGCGCCCGAGGAGGTGCGCTTCGACGGCTGCAATCTGGGCCCGCTGCTACGGGGAGAGTCCGTCCCGCCGCGCGAAGCGCTGTATTTCGAGGTGGGATATCGCCGGGCGGTGCGCACGGAGGGGTGGAAGTATATCGCGCTGCGGTTCCCGGAACGCACCCTCCGGGCGATGCAGGAAGGCGAGTATGACCTCGCGCCGAATCACATGGACCGGGAGGGCCAGTGCCACGCGCAGATCGCCATGGACAGTTACCGCGGCTACTACGACGCCGATCAACTCTACGACCTGGAAAGCGATCCGGAGGAGCAGCACAGTCTGGCGCGCGACCCGGCTCACGCCGAGAGACTGGAGGGCCTGCGGACGCGTCTCGATACCTTCCTGGAGCGCCTCCCGCACCCCTACGATCTGTCGCGGCAGGAGTACCTGGAGAGCGAGGAGTTCGCGGAACTGGCAAGGAAGGCGCGCGAGGTAGGTACGGACCACATCTCCTGGTGGAACCCGTGAGGGACGGGCGGAATCAGCGCCCGGGCAGCAGCACGACGCGGAAGCCTTTGTCATTACCCGACATGTTTTGGCTTCCTCGTGCACGCATCGCCGATCGGGTCCCCCACGCACTGTAGCTCATGGAACGGATAACTCGTTGAGCATTGCCATGCTCGGGCGGTTCCGGGCCGGTCGGGTCCTGGAGAGGGCTGTGTTTGTAGTAGTCTTCGGCGTAGACATCCCGACACCACTCCATGACGTTGCCGTGCATATCATAGAGACCCCAGGCATTGGGCTTTGCCTGCGCTACCGGAACCGTGTTGTGCGGCTTGTCGTTCGCCACATACTGCCGGTAGATGTCGCTTTCCGGCGAATCATCTCCGAAGAAAAAAGGCGTGCTCGTACCGGCGCGGCAGGCCCATTCCCACTGCGCCTCCGTGGGCAGGCGGCAGTTGACTTTGCCCTTCTGCGACACGCGTCGGCAGAACTCCACGGCGTCTTCCCACGATACCATGACCACGGGATGATCCGGCTTCTGGGCCAGGCCGGGATTCTGCCCCATAACCGCCTCGTACTGGGCTTCCGTCACCTCCGTGGCGCTCATGTAGAAGGGATGCGTTATGACCACGGGGTGGCGGTACTCATTGGAGTTATGGCCGGGCTCGTCCGGCGGGCTGCCCATCATGAAGCGTCCCGGCGGGATGAGCACGAAGGTGATGCTTTCCTGCGGGCTGAGGCGGAACTCCCGCTTCACCGGCACGCCCAGGCGTTCGGCCACCCGCTTCTGCAACTCCCGCGCCTGCTCGGCGTTCGGGAGGTCGGAGGATTCCTCCGATTCGCCCTCTTCGGTCTCGGACGGCTCGGGCGCCGTTGTTTGCGGAGTTTCCTCGCTGGGTTTTCGGGCATCGGTATGGCTCTCCCGGCCGGTCCCCTCGGGGTCCGCCTCCAGTCCGGTCGAGGCGCCGGGAGCGAACGCCTGGATATTGTCCGGGTCCGTCTCTTCCTCGACGGGTTCTTCCGGGAGACGGGTGCCTTCCGCGGAACCCGGGTCGTCGGCACCAGCGGCCGCCGGTTGCTGTGCGACCTCATGGTCCGGCTTGCCGGAGCCACCGAACTGCGTGGACTGAGTGGAGTCTGTGGACGTTGTGGACCGGCCACCTTCGGTGGCGGGCAGTTCCTGCGGAACTGCAGGAGCTGACTCGACCGCCGGTGCTTCCGCGCTCGGGGGCTCCGGAGTCCTCCGGGGCCACAGCAACATGGCACCGATTGCCAGCACGACCGCCACTGCGGCAGCCACAGCGCCCTTCAGCCAGGTCGCCGGCTTTCCGGACGCGCCTGCGCCGGCGACCGCCGGCACTTCGGCGCCGGAGCGTGCCTCCAGCAGACTTTTAAGCTCCTGGCTTGCTTCCCCGGCCGTCTGGGGACGATCCTCCGGCTTGCTCGCCAGCAGCCTCATCACGCTCGTGCTCACGCGTTCGTCCACATCCTCCACCTGCTCGTCCAGCGACGGAGGTGACGTGGTGGCTATGCGGTGCAGCACGCTCAGAGGGCTGTCCTCCGGTCCCGCCGGGAAAGGCGGCCGCCCGGTCAGCATGAAATACAGCACCCCGCCGAAGCTGTAGAGGTCCGAGCGATGGTCGGGCTTCTCACCGCGGGCCTGCTCCGGAGAGGCGTAGGAGGGCGTTCCCACAAAGGTGCCGGACACCGTAAGGTGCATCGAGTCCTGGCCCAGCACCGGCTTCGCCAGACCGAAGTCTATCAGCTTGACTTTCTCATCCGACCGGATGAGGACATTGGAGGGCTTCAGGTCGCGGTGGACGACCCCGGCCTGCTCATGGGCCACCGCCAGGGCGTCGGCCACCTGCACGCCGATCTGAAGCGCAGTGTTGGTCTCCAGTCTCCCGCCCTTCTCCGAGACAAACCGGGCCAGGCTGTGGCCCTCGACCAGTTCCATCTCGATGAAGCAGTAGCGGTCCTCCTGCCCCACCCGGTAGATGGCAGCGATGTTGGGATGGCTGATACGGGCCAGCAGGCGGGCCTCGCGGAGGAAGCGCTTGAACAGCGTCTCCGTGACATTCGACTTGTGCGGGCTGAGCACCTTGAGCGCCACCGGGCGCTGAAGCGGCACGTTCACTGCCTGATAGACCACGCCAAAGCCGCCGCTGCCCAGCACGGAGCGGATCTTGTAATCCCCCAACCTCTCGCCGCACAGCCCCAGGCGGTCTTCACGCTCAGCCATATGCCGATGTCCCGTTGTGTGAAGGCGTTACGTTTCCATACCGCAGCACATTTCAGGCCGATGCCAGACACAAACTTACCGAAGCCGCAGGGCGGAGTCAAGCCGGACCGTCAGTAGAGCGGACGGAACCAGAAGTTGCGGTAGAGCTCGAGATTGCCCCGCGCAACCGGTCCCGGGCTATTCCTCGTCCCGCACGGACCACGGTCCGACGGAAGCCGTGCGCAGCGTGGCGTAATGGGTGTTGAACAGCGAGCCGTCGCCGATCTCCCGCATCTTGCGCCACATGCGCCGGCACATGGACTCGAGCCTGTCACGGTGCGCCGGGTCGGACGCCACATTGTGCTCCTCGTGGGGATCGTCGGCCAGGTTGTACAGCTCGTCCACACCGCCCGGGGAGAAGATGTATTTCCAGTCGCCGTGCCAGACGATCCGTTGCGTATAGACGAAGCGCTGGCCGAAGAACTCGCCGTAGGCGTCCTGCCACTCTTCGGGGCGCGAATCGCCTCGTAGTATGGGAAGCATCGAGCGGCCGTGGCAGGGCTCCGGCGGCTCCAGGTCCAGCAAGTCCATCACGGTGGGACCGATATCCACAAGGCTTACGCGGTGTGTGTCATCCTCCCCGGCAGCCGCGCCGGGCACCCGGAGAATGAGAGGAATGTTGTACACCTCTTCGTAAGCCGTACCGACACCCTTGGTGGCCAGGCCATGTCCGCCCAGCATGTCTCCGTGGTCGGCGGTCACCACGACGATCGTCTCGTCGTACATACCGCACTGCCTGAGTGTGTCGAGAACCCGGCCGACTTCGCTGTCGAGGAAGGTGATGACGGCCCAATAGGCGGCGGATATCCTCCGCCAGTCGGCCTCGGTCAGGTCTTGCCAGACCCGGCGCATGCGCGCGACGACCTCCGGTTTGTCGGTACCCTCTTCGTGAAGTGTGGGACTGGGGCGGATGCCCTCTACGTCGTACATCTCCATGAATCGTCGGGGCGGCACATACGGATCATGAGGCTCGGCGGCGGAGATGAAGCAGCAGAAAGGCCGGTCCCCTCCGGCCGCGGCGCGAATGAAGTCTATGCCCTGCTCGTAGGCGGGGTGATGCTCGGGCGCGTCATCGGAGAACCCGGCCATCAGGTAAGGACGGTAGCCGTCCTTTTCGACTACGAGCTCCGAGCCCTGCGTCGGTTCCCCGCGCGCGGAGCCGATGCCGATGTCATACTCCTGCCAGCCGAAGTTCTCCAGCTTTTTCGTCTGCTCGACGTGCCACTTGCCGAAGTAGGCGTTCAGATAACCGGCGTCGGCCAGACGCTGCGACCAGTAGGTGAGACGGTCGCTGACGTTGACCCACTCTTGCCGTTGCGTATGCGTGCAGTCCCACATGCCGTGCGTGGACGCGTAGGTGGAGGTCATCAGCGAAGCCCTGGCGGGCGAGCATATCGCGTTGGTGGTGGTGCAGCGGCGGAACCGTAGTCCATCCTGCGCCAGTGCATCGAGGTTCGGCGTCAGGCACTGGCTGTCCGGCGCCACTGCCTGCGCATTGGTATGGTCCGACATCAGGAAGACGATGTTGGGGCGGGGCATGGAATTGTTCCTCTCAGTGTACCTGGTTGGGCTCTTGCCGGGCCGACCTCAGTCGAGCGGCTGGACCCAGATGTTGCGGTAGCGGACCGGGTTGCCGTGGTCCTGCAGCAGGATGGGGCCTTCGCGCGGGATGCCGCCCTTCCCCCCGCCGGTGCCGCCCGCCAGTTCAACGTTCTCGTGGATTAGCACGCCGTTGTGATAGACGGTCATGCGCGGCGCTCTGGTCAGATTCCCCTCGTCGTCGAAGCGGGCGGCGTGGAAAGTGATGTCGTAGGTCTGCCATTGCTCGGGCGGGGCGCAGGCGTTCACCAGTGGCGCAGCGACCTTGTAGATGCCGCCGCACTCGTTGCTCTTCCCTTCCAGGCCGTAGCTGTCGAGCACCTGCACCTCGAACCGCCGCTGGACGTAGACGCCGCTGTTCGCGCGCCCCTGACCTCGGGCGCCGGGCTGCAGGGGCAGCCAGAACTCAACGTGGATCTTGTGGTCGCCGAACTGCTCTTTCGAGATGGCCGACCCACCGCCGGGGACGATCTCCATGGCACCGTCCACGAACTTCCACCGCGCTCCGCCTCCGCCGCCCCAGTTCTCGCGCCAGTCCTCCGCACCGCTGCCGTCGAAGAGCACCACCGCGCTCTTAGGCGGCTCAGTGCCGAGGGTCGGGGAGAGCCGCGCCACGCGCCGCAGTATGAACGTGCCGGACGTCTCGCCTTCGAACCGGCCGCTGAAGGTGTCGTCCCCCATGGTGCCGCTCCAGGTGATGCCGCCCTGCTCCCCTTCGAGGGGCACCTTGCCGCCCTCTTCTTTCCCCTCCAGTACCGCTATCCTGGGCTCGCGTGTCTCGAACTGCGGCAGCAGGTTGACCTCGTAACGGTCGTTGGCGCGGGCGATCACCTGCGCAACCATGCGGCTGCGGGCGGCGTCGGCGGCGGTGCGCACGCCTTCCCAATCGCCGATGAAAGCGGGCCTCTCCATGGCGCTGGGCGCGGTCGGCGCCGGCAGGTCCCCCAGGGCAAACTGTATGCCTGCCAGGTAGTGGCGCAGCACAGTGGGGTTCCACGTAATCTCGTTGCGGTGACCCAGAGAGCAGTAGAAGACGCGGCCCTTGCCGTAGCTGCGCACCCAGCTCACGGCGAAGTCCTTGTCCTTTCGCCGGATGCCTCCCTTTTCCATGTTGATCTTATCGGTGTCCAGGCTCAGCAGAACGCGCAGCTTTTCGCGGGAGTACGGGTCGCGGAACTGATATATCTCGTCGGTCACCTCGAAGACGGGCTCCTCGAACGGCGCGCACACGGGGTGGTCGCGTTCCTCGATATTCACGGCGACGTTCTCGTGCCACGGATGGCCCCAGAAGTACCCACCCATCATCTCGCCGTATTCCGGCCACTTGTAGAAGCAGTCGGTCGCCGCGTGGATGCCGACAAGCCCTCCGCCCTCACGGACAAAGTCCAGCAAGCTCTGCCGCAGATCTTCGTCCTCGAAGGCGCCCTTCACGCGGGTCGTGTTGTTGTTCATGCAGACCGCGTCGAACTGCATGAGCGACTCCGAGCGGAGCATCTCGGGATCGTCGCTGATCACGGTCTCATAGGCGCCCGTCTTCTCGCCCATGACCTCCAGAGCTTTGGCGACGTAAGGGATGGAACCGTGCCTGAACCCGTGGCAGAGGTTGAATACGAGCATCCGGCGCGGCTTCACCGGCATGGCGGGGGCCTTGTCCGGCGCCGCATCGCGCATCTTCTGGACGTCAGCGTCCTTGATCGCCCCGCGGGCGCTCGCCGCGCACAGAAGAACCGCCAGCAGAATCGCCCGTACTCTGCCCATCTCCAATCTCCAGAGAAACCGGTCAACTGTGTGAACCGCAGGTCGGCGCAGTGCCACCCTGTCCCATGTTAGCCTCCCTCCGCCGCGGGCGCAACCGCCCGTCCCTGCGTTGGAAGTGCCGCCGGCCGCTCCGGTATAATCCGCACCGTCGCGCATTCCCCCGGCGATCCCCACGATGGCAGGCAACCGCCGATGAGCACCGCAACGGCAGACACCATACTGAGCGTCGAAGGGCTGACCAGGGACTTCGGCCCGGTCCGCGCGCTGGACGACGTCAGCCTGAGTTTCCGCCGGGGCGAGGTACACGGCATCATCGGCGAGAACGGCGCGGGCAAGAGCACCCTGATGAAGATCATCAGCGGACTCTACCAGCCCACCTCCGGCCACATGGTCTATCGCGGCGACCCGGTCACGGTCAACGACCCCGCGCATGCGCTTGAGATAGGCATCGCCATGGTGCATCAGGAACTGAACCTGGTGGACGAGCTGTCCGTTGCGGACAATGTATATCTGGGGCGGGAGATCACGCGCGGGGGCCTGGTGAATCGCTCCGAGACCCGCCGGCGTGCGCTCCAGCACCTGAGCCGCCTGGGCGCCCGCATTGACCCCGCTGCCCGGCTGGGCGACCTGTCCATCGCCCGGCAGCAGATGGTGGAGATCGCCAAGGCCCTGAGCTGCGAGGCGGCCGTGCTCATCATGGATGAACCGACCGCTGTGCTGGCAAAGCCCGAGGCGAAGAAGCTCTTCGAACTGGTCCGCGGCCTCAGCGAACGCGGCGTCACCGTGCTCTACATCTCCCACCGGCTGGAGGAGGTGCTGCGCATCTGCGACCGGATAACGGTGCTGCGGGACGGAGAGCTGGTGTGCATGCTGGAGCGAGATGAACTGGGCGAGGGTGAGGTAGCGGAGGCGAAGCTGGCCTCGCGCATGGTGGGCCGCCGGCTGGAGGATCACTTCCCCCCCACCGAACAGCCCGGGGCGGAGGCCCTGCTCAGCGTCGAGGGCCTGTCCGTGCCGGGCCGGGTGCAGGACGTCTCCTTTGAGGCGCGGGCCGGCGAGATACTGGGTTTTGCCGGGCTGGTGGGCGCCGGGCGGACGGAGACGGCCGAGGCCGTGGCCGGCCTGCGGCGCCGATCGGCCGGCCGGGTGTACGTGGAAGGCCGGCCGGTGCCGCCCCACGATCCCCGGGCCGCCGTGCAGCGGGGCGTGGCCTACCTGCCGGAGGACCGCCGCGGCCGGGGCCTGATCATGGGACAAAGCGTCGTGGAGAACACCACCATCGCCAGCCTGGACCGCTACTCGAACCCCCTGCTGTCCAAAGAGCGCGAGCGCGATGCGACACGGCGGCACGTGGACCGGCTGCAGGTGAAGCTGGGCGGGGTGGACGACCCCATCGGCACGCTGAGCGGCGGCAATCAGCAGAAGATCGCCCTGGCGAAGTGGCTGGAGACCGAGCCACGCGTTCTGCTTCTGGACGAGCCGACACGGGGGCTGGACATCGGCGCCAAGGAGGAGATATACCGCCTCATCAGCGAGCTGGCGCGGGGGGGAATGGCATGCGTCTTCATCAGCTCCGAGTTGAACGAACTGCTGGGGATGTGCCACCGGATAGCCGTCATGCGGCACGGGCGGCTGGTGGCGGTTGTACCGCGGGACGAGATGAACGACGAGGTTATCATGCGATATGCGGCCGGAGTGGAACGAGAGAATGGCGAAAACGAATGACAACACAGCCGGGGGCGAAGAGGCCGTTGAACTGAACGAGGACGGCCTGCTCGAAGAGACCACGAGGCGCCGCTCGATACGACGGATTGTGGAGACCTTCGGCCCGCTGCTGGCGCTGGTTCTGCTGGTCGGCTTCACCAGTTTGTTCAACCGCAAGTTCCTGCTGCCGGTGAACGTGCTGAACATCCTGGAGGAACTCTCCTATCGCGGCGTGGTGGCGCTGGGGATGACGTTCGTGATCATCCTGGGCGGCATTGACCTGTCCGTAGGCTCGCTGGTGGCCTTCGCCGGTGGGCTGGGCATCTGGCTGATGAACACCGTGATCGGCGCCCCCGAGATAGCCGAGGCCGCCGCCGAGGCGCGACAGGCGGGGCTGGCGCTGCCGGCCGGCACGGTGCGCATCTGGCTGGCCGGGGTGGCCAACGGGCTGGGCATAGGCGGCTCGGAGGTGGCCGGAGTGCTGGTCGGGTGGACGATCATTCTGGCCACCGGCATCGCGGCCGGGATGATCAACGGCGTGCTGATCGCCAGGGGACGCGTGGCCGCCTTCATCGCCACGCTGGGCGGGCTGGCCGCCTACCGGTCCCTGGCCCTGGCGCTGGCCGACGGCGGGGAGTTCCGCTCTGCCAGCGACACGCTCTTCCAGTCCCTGGGCACGGGCGGAATCCGGCTACCCTACCTGACCAACCAGTATGGGAATCCGCTTATCCTGCGCTGGCCGCTGCTGATCTTCATTCTTACCGTGGTGGTGGCGCACGTCATCCTCAACTGGACGCGCTACGGACGCTACGTTTATGCCATCGGCTGCAACGAGCGGGCCGCGCGTTACTCGGCCATCGCCGTGGAGCGGGTTAAGATCATGACCTACACGCTCATCGGCGCCCTGGCCGGGCTGGCCGCCCTGATGAACAGCAGCCGGATGAACTCCGTCAGCAGCGGGCAGACGGGCTCGATGTGGGAGCTGGACGCCATCGCGGCCGTGGTGATTGGTGGCACCCGCATGAGTGGGGGCGTCGGGCGCATCTGGGGCACGGTGGTCGGCTTGCTAATCCTGGGCGTAATCAGTAACATGTTAAACCTGTTGCAGGTCTCGCCTTACCTGCAAGGACTGGTGAAAGGCGCCATCATCGTGGCCGCCGTGCTGATGCAGCGCAGCGGACGCTCCGAGTAAGCGCTCCCTCGATCGTGTCACACAGGAGGTCCCCCGGATGAAACGTGTGTTGACGTGCCTGATTGCCGCCGCCCTGGCCCTCACGGTTTTCGGCTGCAGCGAGGCCGCGGGCCCCGCCCCCTCATCCCCCAGCCCCGCAGAGCGGGATCGGCGGACGCGCGACATGATCCGGTCGCGCAGGTCCTCGGCGTTGTCCACCAGGGGCTTGTCCACGAACACC
>CAYVBE010000146.1:0-11027 GCA_964448935.1 uncultured candidatus Brocadiaceae bacterium | reverse complement strand
ACGAAATATAGGGGATGAGGTGCGCCATGGCAAGTGTCGTTGGGCGTGAGCGGCGCTCTTGCGGAATTCTCGCAGAGTTCTGAAGATGCTGCGCCGTGCGCTCGAAGCGCAGGACCTTCGCTTTGTTGCCCCCACACCCCTGCGCTACAATGCTCTTGCGCCCGCTGCTCCGGAATCATCCAGAATTGCCATATGCAACTCTCCATCGTCATCCCCAGCTTTAACGAGGCGGCCAAGATACGCTCCGACGTGGAGGCCGCCGCGCACTTCATGAAGCACGACGGCCTGCACGGGGAAGTCATCGTGGTGGATGACGGCGGAACCGATGGCACCGTCCAAGCCGCGCGCAGATCGGCGGTTCCGGAGGGCGTGGAGCTGCGCGTGCTGCGGCATGAACGCAATCACGGCAAGGGGTGCGCCGTCCGGACGGGTATGACGGCATCGCGCGGCAGGTGGGCCATGTTCGCCGACAGCGGGTTATGCGTCCCTTACCGTGAAGCGCGCAAGGGGCTGGGGCTTCTGCGGGAGGGCGCCTGCGAGATAGCCCACGGCTCCCGGTGGCTGCCCGAGAGCCACGTCGCGCGGCCCCGGGGGCCGTACCGGCGCCTGGCCAGCTTCCTGGCGGCGCGGGGCATCCCGGCCCTGGCCAGAACGCCGTATCGCCTGACAGATACGCAGTGCGGATTTAAGATATATCGGGGAGATGTCGCCCGGGAGCTCTACGGCGCGTGCCTCTGCGACGGCTTTCTGTTCGACGTGGGGGTGATTCTCCGGGCGGTGCGGTGCGGCTACCGCATCCGCGAGTTTCCGATCGAGTGGCACAGCGACCCGGATTCAAGGTTCGACCCCCTCAGCGCCATGCCCGACCTCCTGCGGCAACTCGTCACGATCCGACGCGCCGTATCGGGGAATCAGGGCCAGTCCCCGAAGCGGCGCAGTGTCAGACCGTCTTCACCCGCCTGAGCCAGGACGGCACCGGCCCCCGGATGCTCGCGGCAGTATTGCGCCACTTCGTGCTCCGTCATCACCATGAAGGCTGTGGAGAGCGCGTCGGCCACGGCGGCCGACCCGGCCAGCGCCCAGGCGGCGGGACGCGTCCCGGGCTGTCCCGTGCGCGGGTCCACGATATGGTCCCCGTGCAACCCCACGCCCGACCCGCTCAACGCGCGGCGCCGCAGCCGCAGCTCTGCCAGGGCTTCACCCTGGTGCTGCGGGTGGCGAAGGGCCACCGGCCAGGCCTCCTCCGGCGATCGGCCAAGGGGCAGGATGGTGCTCTCGCCGCCGTGCAGCAGGCCCGGACCAGCGTCCCATTCCCGCAGCAGTCCGGCCATCGTGTCCAGGGCATATCCTTTACCGATGCCCCCCAGGTCCACATGCAGGCCGTCCGCGTGGACCGTCACCGCGTTGTGGTCCTCGTGTATCTCCAGGTTTTCCATGCCCCGTCCCGACGGCCGGGAGCCGACGGTCGGATCGAAGGCGCCTCGCGTATCCTGCCATACGCGCCGGGCGATCCGGAGGCACTCATAGGCACTGACCCCGACCCGCGCGGTCTCACCGTTGGCCAGGCGGTTGATGCGCGCGACGTCGCTGCCGGGGCGGAAGCGGCTGAGGGCGTCCTCCAGGCGCTTCAGCTCGGCAAATGCCTGCCCGGCCAATTGCTCCGTGAAGGCAGCGTCCTCCGTCCGCAGACGCAGCTCGAAGGTGGTGTCCATCGCGCGGCAGCGGAATGCACGGCCGGTCATGGCGCCGGCTCCTCCCCGGTCGGGCGTGTGTCGAACTTCTCCCACAGGTCGGCCCGCACATAGGCCCTCAGGAAGACGTTCGGTCGCAGTTCCACCTTTCCTTCCGGCATAGACTGCAGGAAGTCCACGTAGAGCGTGCGTTTCCCGGGCGGCGGTCTCTCGTAAAGGCCCTCGATCAGCGCGGATTCCAGCTCCGGCTCGAGGATGATGACGGGTGCCGGGTCGCCTTCCGGCATACTATTGTGCCAGCCCACGGCGGTGAAGCGGCGCAGATACCAGGGCAGCGGCCAGTAGTCGTTGCCGGGGCAGACGACCTGCATGTGCATTGCTTCCCCGGCGGGATGGACGGACGCCAGGTCGCGAATCCGGTCCGCGAGCGCGGGAACATCGCTCGTGGCCTGTGCGTACACGTAGGGGCTGCCGGGGTTCTCATACTCCACGAAGCTGTCGCGCCACGCCTGCCAGCCCGTGTATCCGAGTGTCAGAGCCACGGCCAGCACGGCTGTAATACGCAGCCCCCGGCCGGGCATCAGCCGCAGGAGAGCCGCCGCGCCGACGCCCGCCAGCAGCACCATCCCGTGCACCGCACCCAGGATGCACCACGGGGTCTTGTAGGGAATCAGGGAGTACATCACGATCAGCAGCACCGTGTAGAGCCCCAGGAAGCGCACCAGCGGGGCGCTGACCGGCGTTGACTCGGCCCGGCGCGATCCCCGAATGAACCCTATGACCGCGAGAGCTGCAACCGGCGCGTGCGTCCAGAAGCCTTTGCCGGGTTTTCCCCACCACAGCAGCACGCGCAGGTAGTAGTGCCAGGGGTGAAGGTGCCAGGAGGCGTCGCCGCGGCCGGAGGCGCGGAATGCGTAGCTGAAGTACGTCGCGATGCTGTCCCACGGTCCCCCGGTGTTGCTCAGGAAGCTGGAGAAGAGCAGGGCCGACACGATGGCCGCCAGCGCGACGGCCAGCCCCATGCCCCTGGCAGCCCCGATGCCCCGTGCCTTATCCGATGATCGGCCCTCCCACCGGTTCCACAGCAGCGACAGCCCCGCCGCCGTGGCCATGGCCAGCAGGACGATGGCGGAGGTCTCTTTGGTGGCGTGCATCATGCCCACGCTGAGACCCGCCAGAACCAGCCAGGGCCATCCGCACCGCCACGGTTCGCCTGTCCGCAGGTAGCGCCAGAAACCCACGAGCGCGCCGAACGAGAAGCTGACCAGCAGGATCTCGGAGATGTAGTAGCGACTGTAGAAGACCAGGGCGGGAGAGAGGGCGGTGAAAGCGGCGGCCCAGGCGGCGCCGACCGGGCCGATGTCTCGTCGGAGGGGCCAGAGCAGGGCGATCAGCGCTATGCCGAACAGGGCGGGCGTCAGGCGCAGTCCTCCCTCGGTGAGTTGCTCCAGAGTCCCGGCGCCGATGCCCAGGCGGACAACGGGCCACGCGCAGTAGTGCAGCGCGGGACCGTGGTACTCCAGAGGGTCGTAAACGTACTCGCCTTCCTCCAGCAGCCGGCCGAGCTTGAACGCCTGGACCGCCTCGTCGGGGTGCATGGGACGGTTGCCGAGCCGGGCGAGGCGCAGCGCCGCCCCGCCCGCCAGCGCCAGCAACGCCACAACGATCAGCAGCGGACGGTTCTTCATTCGGTCGGCTTGCCGTGGACCTCAACCTCGATGTAGTGGTTGACTTCGTTGGACGAGTTGCCGTTGCTGTACAGGCGCACGTAGCGGCCCTCCACGCCGCCGCAGTCAATCAGCTTGCCCTCGTGGGTCTCGACGTAGCCCTTGTCGCTTCCGACGCCGAGGCCGGACGAGTTGTCGTGATCGTTGTTGAACACCATCTCGACACCCGTGATGAAGTCGGGATCGTCCGATACCTGCACGATCACGTCCCGATAGACGCGTGCCTGCGCGTGGTAGTGCCAGATGAGGATGGCGTAGATGGTGGAGGTCTGACCCAGGTCAATCTGTATCCACTGCGTTCCCGGGCCGAGCTCGACGAAGCTGCCCTGATACGCTTCCTTGTCGCCGTCGGTGACAAGGGTCAGGTCGCCGATGATGGGCCATTCATCGCTGCTGGTCACGGGCCGGCCGAGGGCCAGGTTTTGCGTGCCGGGAGGCGCCAGGAAGGGCGGGCGCGCCTTGCCGCGCGGTTTCTCGACGTTCGGCTCGTCAACCGGCCTGGGGGTCCCCTCGAACATAGGCTGCGGCAGTTCGATCCCCAGCGGCTCCAGCTCGCCTGCCCCCGGCTGTTCCGTCGCTTCGGGTGTCTCAGCCGGCGTCGGTTCCTCCGCGTCGCCGGGGCCGCAGGCTGTGAGTACCGTCAGGCAGGCTGCCACTATCAACGCCGTTACAATGCTCCTCATTGATCTTCTCCCTGTGAGTCTACGGGAATGCCGAATACCTCGACTTCGATGTAGCGATTGACGTCTTCTTTGTGATTGCCGTTGCTGTAAAGCCGCACATAGCGGGCCACCTCTCCGCCGACCAGAATGAGCTTGCCCTGGTAATTGTCCACGTAGTGCATGTCCGAGCCCTTGCCCAGACCGGCCGAGTTGTCGCGATCGTTGTTGAAGACCGTCCGCACGTTCTGCGTGAACTCGGGATCGTCCGCAAGCTGCACGATTACATCATAATACACGCGGGGCTCTGTGTGCTCGTGCCAGAACAGGATTGCGAACAGCTCGCACGGCTGCTCCAGGTCTATCTGAACCCACTGCAGTCCGCCCATCATCTCGACGAAATTGCCGAAGCCGGCTTCCTTCACGCCATCGGTGATCTGCGAGAACTCGCCGATGATGGTGAAGCCGGCGCCGGAGGTCACCGGTTTGCCCCGCGCCACGTTGTTCGTGCCCGGCGGCGCCATGAGGGGCGGGCGCGCCTTGCCGGTGGGTTTCACGAGGTCCTGCACGTCTATGTTCAGCCCGATGTCGGAAGAGACCGGCTCCGGCAGATCCAACTCGAAGGGCTTCACCTCCCGCCCGCCGGAGATGAACTCCCGGATGCGCCGGTTGATGACGCCCACGATGTTACGCGTCGTCTGGCTGGCGCCGGTTATGGCGTCCACCTTGCGCGGCCCTTTGCCTCGGATGCTCACCTCGAAGCCGGGGGTGCCGTCCGGTCCCGTTATCTCCTTGCCGACAAACATGTTGGTGAACCAGGGCGTGGATATCTTGCCCCCGTAGCCGGGGGTCTCCTTGTGACGATAGAATCGCACGCCGCGGACGGTCTCGCGGTCGGGCGCGAGGGCCATGACGCCGAAGACGTCGCCGTTCCTGCCCTTCCCGTTCACGTCGAAGGCCACCCCCAGCGGCTCGCCCTGCGGGTCCTCGATCTTGTAGAGGAGCATCTCGCCTTTCCGTTCTTTCGAAACGTGCTCCTCATAGATCTCGGTCACACGTTTGGGCCGGTACTCTCCCGGTTCGACGATCCCGAAGACCGAAAGGACTGCCTCCTGCTTCTCATACTGTTCCAGCGCCTCGATCAGCGGTCCCCACATAATCTGTGCGCCGGCGATGGCCACGCCGCAGAGGCTGCTCAACAGGACCGTGAACGCGATGGGGTATAGCTTCTGTCTCATGGCTGCCCCTCGCCCCCGGTCTCTCCCAGCGCGGTCGCGTCCATCGTGGGGGCCGCCACGTTGCCCAGCAGTATGGCATACATGGCGTAGTCGGCGTTCTCGGTGAAGGTGGCTATCAGGGCCGCCAGGACGCCGATCAACAGCCCGTAGGCGCAGCGCGCCCCGTGCGTCCCCGGTGCGGTGCCCGGATCGCCCGCCAGCACCAGCGCTCCGAACAGGAACCCGCCGCCCAGCAGGAACCGGTAGAGGGTCGGCGCATCGCCGAGGGCGAGCCGGCCGAGCGCGAAAACCGCCGCCAGCCCCGCCGCGATAGTCGTCGCCGGCACGCGCCAGTCCACGGCGCGCCACAGCAGCAACACCACACCGATCGCCACGATCACGGCCGCCCCCACTTCCGCAGCCGCCAGGTGCATACTTCCCACCTGCCGGATTGCTGACATGCTCAGGCCGGTGAACGAGGGACCGGTCGTCAGCGTGGGGAAGCTGACCGTCACGAATGCCTTGCCGATCAGTACCGGGTTGAACACGCTGTGGCCCGTCCCGCCGAAGACCTCCTTGCCGAAGAACGTGCCGAAAGCGGCCGTCAGGGCCACCAGCCACAGCGGCAGGCTGACCGGCAGCACCAGGGCCAGCAGGAAGGCCACGGTCAGTGCGCCGCCGCGCAGACGTCTGCCCCTCAGCCGGGCCACCACTTGCTCGATCGGCCACGCCATTGCAAAGCTGACCGCTGCCATGAGCAGGACGCGACTGCCAAGGAAGAACGCCGCGACCGCCAGGCAGGGCAGGGCGCACGCCGCGGCGGCCACCATGTAGCGCCGCAGCCGGATGCCCGAAGGCAGATGCTCCGCCGGGGCCGGCGCGTCCCTGTCCGCGAAGGCAAGGTCGCCGACGCCGCGTGCAATTCTGGTCAAAGGACCGGGCATGCCGTCACCAGCTATCGTAGTAGATGTCGTCCTCCGGGACGCCCCGCGATTTCAGTACCTGCTCGGTGGCCTCGATCATGGGCTCCGGGCCGCACAGAAACGCCTGCCGCGGGCGCTTTCCCTGCAGGTGCTTGTCCACGGCCAGATGAATGAACCCCGTTTCCCCGTCCCACTCCGTTCCCGCCTCCGGCTCCGAGAGGGCGTAACAGACGCGGAAGTTGGGGTTCCGCTCGGTCCGTTCATCAAGCTCCTCCCTCAGGAACACGTCCTCCTGCGTCCGAACCCCGAAGAACAGGCTGAAGGGGCGGTCCGGGTATTTCCGCTCCAGGTGCTGAAGGATGGATTTTACGGGCGCGATGCCGCAGCCGCCGGCCACGCAGACGATCTCCGTCTCCGGATCGTCGCTGAGCGCGAAGTCGCCGTACGGCCCCGTGAACCGCACCTCGTCGCCCACCTCAACCCGGTGCAGGTAGGTCGAGCCCACGCCTCCGTGGATCAACCGCACGATCAGCTCCACCATGTTCTGCTCCTCGGGCGGCGAGGCAATGGAATAGGCCCTGTGCACGGGGCCGCCGCGCGCGGGCACCTCCACCTGCACGTATTGTCCGGGTCGGAACTCGATCTGCTCCGGCTCCACCAGCCGCAGCCGTATCTGCCGCATGTCGTGCGTCAACATGCGGGTGGCGGCCACCACGGCCTCGAACTCCTGGATGTTGAAGTACTCTTCCTTGATCCAGAGCTCGATGTTCTCCTTCACCTTCACCTGGCAGGCCAGCCGGACCCCCTCGCTCATCTCTTCGCGCGTGAGCAGGGGGAGTTCGGTCGGCAGGACGGGTCCGCCCCCGGAGAGCACCTTCACCTTGCAGTGGCCGCACGTGCCTTGCCCGCCGCAGCCGGAGGGCAGGAAGATGCGGTTGTCGTAAAGCGCGTCCAGCACAGTGCATCCGCCCTCGATGGACAGCTCTTCCTGCTCGTTCACATTGACCGTGCAGATGCCGTAGTCGGCCAGGAGGCGGTCCGCCACCAGCAGGGCGGCGGCGAAGAAGCCTCCCACCAGGGCCATCGTGAGGACCGAGTATATGAGTGTCTCAACCATGTGTTTTGCTACTGGATACGCGCCATGCCGGAAAAGCCCAGGAACGCCACGGCCATCAGGCCGGTCACGATCATGGTGATGCCCAGCCCCTGCAGGGGTTTGGGCACGTCCGAGTGCTGCAGCCGCTGTCGTATTCCCGCCATCAGGCAGATCGCCAGCGCCCACCCCAGCCCGGAGCCTATGCCGTAACCCACGGTCTGCATCATGCCGTAGCCGCGTTCCAGCATGAACAGGCTGGCGCCCAGGATGGCGCAGTTGACGGTGATGAGGGGCAGGAAGATGCCCAGATTGTAGTAAAGCACCGGCGTGAAGCGCTCGATGACCATCTCCACCAGTTGCACGAAGGCGGCGATGACCATGATGAAGACCACCAGCTTCAGGTGGGTCAGGTCGGCGGCGCAGAGCGGGGCGCCCTCCGCCAGCACGCCGTGGTAGATGGCGTAGTTCAGCGGTGTGGTGCAGGCCAGGACGAACACCACCGCCATGCCGAGGCCAAAGCTGGTGCGAATGGTCCGGGAGACGGCGATAAAGGAGCAGAGCCCCAGGAAGTCGGCCAGCAGGATGTTGTTGGTGACCATGGCGGCCAGGAAGATGACCGCCGCGTGGGTTGTCTGAGGGTCTTCCATCTCATGCCTCCCCGTGCATGGCCGGCGGGGTATCCGATTCGACTTCGGGCCAGATGGCGCGGACTACCCACACCACAACGCCCATTGCAAGGAACGCGCCCGGCGCCATGGCTGCCAGGCGGACGGGCATGAAGCCCTCGGGGAACAGCTCCCAGCCGAGGAGCGTTCCGCTGCCGATGGGTTCCCGCATGATGGCGATGGCGCAGAGCACGGCGCTGTAGCCCAGGGAGGCGCCAAGGCCGTCCACGGCCGCCCGCAGCGGCGGCTCGCGGGAGGCGAACGCCTCGCACCGGCCCATGATCAGGCAGTTCGTGATGATCAGTTCCAGGTACGGTCCCAGGGCGTCGCGCATGTGGATCCAGTGGCTTCGCAGGTAAAGGTCCACCAGAATCACCAGTGTTGCGATGATGAGCATCTGGGTGATCATCCGCACGCGGCGGGGCGTGTAGTGGCGGAGCACAGAAACCGCCGTGCAGCTCAGCGTGGCCACGAAGGTCAGGCTGGCGCACATCACCAGCGTCTTGTCCAACTGGTTGGTGACGGCCAGCGCGGAGCAGATGCCCAGCGATTGATACACGATGGGGTTGTTGACGCCCACGCCCTCCTTCAGGGGCGTCAGCGTCTCCTGTCCCGCGCCGAATGTGCCGGCTCTGGCCATCGCGGTAACCCAGGATATTCGGAAAGGCTGTCCCGGCGGGGTCAGGCCTGGAAATCAGTCGGCTCGAAGTCCACCGCGGAGCCCTGCTCAATGGCCTTGTTGACGTTCAGCACGCTGACGGCGGTCTCGTAGCCTACCTCGACCGGGCAGGTCAGCGGCGTGCCGTCCCGAATGGCGCTGAAGAAGTTCTCCAGGTGGAACTGGTGGATGGGCTTCTTCAGCTCGGGCTTGATGGTTTCCTTCTGCTCCTCGCCTTCCTTGCGCGATTCGCCGATCAGCGCGATGGCGCTGGAGCCCTGCTTCTCGACGCGGTCCGCCTTGTCCACCCACTCCGGGGCCGACTTGGTGGGCTCGGGCACGTAGAAGCACTTGCTGACATCCTCCGAGATGTTGATGGTGCCGCGGTCGCCCATGAACGTCTCGAAGTAACCGCCGAAACTGCTCGTGTTCAGCACCTGATAGTGGGCACGGACCGGTCCCGCCTCGGTCTCGTACACGTAATTGGCCAGGATCTGGTCGTACCACTCCCGGCCGTCTTCGTAGTAATCCACGCCGCCGCTGGCGACCACCCGAGAGGGGCCGGTATGCAGGACCCAGTTGAAGATGTCTATCTGGTGCGACCCCAGGTCGGCGATGGGGCCGCCGGAGTATTTGCGGTACCACCGCCAGTTGCGGAAGCGGTCCATGGTGCCGTAGCCGTACTTCTCCAGGATATCTTTGGATATCGTGAGCCGATCCGGCACCGTGGCTTTCCCCTGCGCGGCGCGGTGCCACTGGCCGTAGCAGGAGGTGATGCGGCCGACGGCTTCGTCCTTCTCAATCAGTTGCAAACCGTGCTGGTAGAAGGGGTTGCTTCGACGCTGGTGGCCGATCTGCACCAGCCGGTCGCTTTCCTGCGCGGCCTCGACGATGCGCCGGGCGCCCTCCAGGCTGTTGGACATCTCCTTCTCGCAGTACACGTGCAGCCCGGCCTCGATGCAGGCTACGGCGTGTTCCGCGTGCATCCAGTCCGGCGTGGCGATCAGGACGGCGTGCAGGTCGTCCTCGGAGGCCAGCATCTCGCGGTAATCCGTGTACACGTTCGGCACCGGCTGTTTCGTGCTGCGGATCACGCCGCTGCCGTATCGCCGGCTGTACTCCCAGATGTCGCAGACGGCCTTGAACCGGATGCCCGGTATGCGCAGGGCGTCCCGCAGCAGCACCATTCCCTGGGAGCCGGTGCCGATGATGGCGCAGTTGAGTTCGTCCGAGCTGGTCGCGCCGTAAGCCGATCCCGAGCCGATGCCGAACGCCATTCCCGCTCCCGCCGCAGCGGCAGACGCCAGAAACGCGCGCCGGCCCATCTCGAGACGCCGGTCGTTTGAGGAGTTGTCTTTCCCGCCGTCTTCATGCGTCATACCTGGTTATCCCTCTTTTGTGATTTACACAGAGCGAGTGGTCCGTGTGTTTGGCCGAGAGCAAAACGCCTCGGTCCTCGCTGCATCGGCAGGGGCGCGCCCCGGCAGATCAGTAGACCGACTCGGGGAAGTAGAACTGCCCCGCGTTCTCCGGGGTGATGAGCTGCACGTCGAGCTTCATGTGACGGGGCATGAACTCCGAGACTTGCTCCATCTTGCCGTCCCGCAGGTTGCTGACGCACATGTGGATGCCCACCGCGATCATGGACGGCGGATAGGTGATGTCGGCCGGGTAGAGCGGGTCCTCCTCCATGACGCGTTTGACGATGTCGTTCATGCCCGCGCCGCCCAGTATCCAGATGTCCTCCGTCTTGCCGGCCTCCTTCAGGGCCTGCTCCACACCCAGCGCCATGTCGTCGTCCGCAGCCCAGATCGCGTCGAAGTCGGGGTGCTGCGTCAACAGGTTTTTCATGACCTCGTGGGATTTCTCGCGGTTCCACATGCCGGACTGGCTGGCCAGCACCTCAATGTCCGGGTGCTTGTTGAAGACCTCCATGGCGGCCTCGACGCGGTCGGTGTTGACCGTGGACGGGATGCCTTCCAGGATGATGATTCTGCCATCGCCGTCGAGCTTGTCCACCATGAACTTGGCGCTCTTGCGGCCGAATGCCTCGTTGTCACCTTCGATGAACAGGTCCGCCACCGGTTCCAGGAATCCGCGGTCCACATTCACCAGATAGATGCCGTTCTCGTGGACCTGTTTGGCGACGGGGGTCAGCGGCGCCGACTCGGTGGCCAGCACCACCATGCCGTCCAGTTTCTGCTGGGCCATCATGTCCTTGATGTCGGATATCTGCTTCTCCGGGTTCTGGGCGGTGGCATATACCCAGTTCACGTCCGGATAGAGGTCCATGGCGCGGCGCGCCCACCAGCCGACGCCGGCGGTCCAGCCGTGGTCCGCGGCGGGCACCGAGACGGCGATGGTCAACTCCGGCCCGGCGGACTGCTCTGC
>CAYVBE010000145.1:0-11214 GCA_964448935.1 uncultured candidatus Brocadiaceae bacterium | reverse complement strand
CAGCGGTGATCCGGAAAGGACAACAGAAAACCGATAATTGAATGACCCTGCCGCATTTGGGGCGCGGGACAGGGGTCCTTGGGCAGCACACCGTCTTCTGAGGGTGACACCGCCCGGTTTCACCACCTGTTGGGGCAACTGGCCTTTCGAAAGTGTGGCAGGGTTGACGTGGAACGACGCGGTGGCAATCTTCTCAAGCATAGCCGAATGCAGCTCAGGCGGGAAGGCCACAACGCCCCGTTTTGGCGTGAACTCTCTGGTTATGACCTCGACCGGAGTCGGCAAGTTGCTGCAATGTTTACGTCCGTTCCTTGCCGCGTAGTGTACGCCGTTCTCAACTTTCTCCTGCTCTGTTTTTTGCCGGCGCGGCCGGCAAAAAACTGGTACCCCGTGCAGGATTCAAACCTGCGACCTCTGGCTCCGGAGGCCAGCGCTCTATTCGCTGAGCTAACGGGGCACCGTACCACCATTATACGTTCTGACGGACGCATTGCAAAACTACGCCCGGCCTTGATGCGGTCGGAACTTCGGGGTAAAAATGACCGGGGCGGCGCCCGCGCGTGAGGGTGCTTGCGGCAGCAAGGATGGGAGCGAGGCGGTGAAAGTGGAGGCGGTTTTCTTCGACGCCGGCAATACGTTGATCTACCCCGACCCGCCGGTCGGCGCGGCCTATGCGCGGGCGTTGCGCCGGGAGGGGATTGAGGCCGACCCGGAGGAGGTGAGCCGGCGTTTCGAGGAGGCGTGGCTGGCCATGCGGGAGCAGCAGGAACCGGACGACCTGGAATACGGCAGGACGGAGGGCGAGGCCCTCGACTGGTGGCGGAAGGTGGTGTGGGAGACCTGCCGGCACTTTGGCATGCCGCACGACTTCGAGGCGATGTTCCAGGCTTTGTGGGAATACTTCGCGTCCGGCCGGGCCTGGGGGGTCTACGATGATGTGGTGCCGACGCTTGGGGAGCTGAGACGGCGCGGAAAGGGCCTGGGGGTGATCAGCAACTGGGACGTGCGGCTGGGCGACGTGCTGCGGGAAGTGGGCCTCCAGCAGGAGTTCGACTGGGTGCTCATCTCCGCCTGCGTGGGCGTTGAGAAACCCGATCCGGCGATCTTCCAGCAGGCGCTCCGGGAGTGCGGCCTGCCGGCGGAGCGGGTTCTGCACGTGGGCGACACGCGGGAGGACGACTTCGTCGGCGCGCGGGAGGCCGGGCTGCAGGCACTCTGGCTACGGCGCGAGACAACCGATTGCGGCGGCGACGCCGTGATCGCCTCTCTGACTGAACTGCTCGACCTGCTGGACTGACGGGATTCAGCGCTCGGCGGCCGGCAGGACAGGCCGGTAGGAACGCGTCAGTTCGGCGGCCTGCCTCTTCTGCAGCAGGTCGGTCACCACCTCGACGGCACGCTGCAGTTGGGTGTCCTGGAACTCCTCCTCTTCCTCCTCGGCACCTTCCTCGCCCGTTTCAGGCTCCGGAACTGGCTCGGGCTCCGGCGGCGCCTCGTCCTCCGGCTGCTCGAAGGCGGTCCGGTCGTTGATGGTCTCCAGGAGCTTTCCGAGGTTCTCCGGGGGAATCTTCACCTCGATGTCGGGCTGAATGCCCTCCTTGGTGATGGGCCGGTCGGAGGGGGTGTAGTAGTGGGCGATGGTCAGCTTAATGCCGTCCTTTCGGGCCAGCGAGGAGAAGTCGAATATCTGCTGCACGCTGGCCTTGCCGTGGGTGCGCTCGCCGACCAGCACGGCCCGCTCATTGTCCGACAGAGCCCCGGCCACGATCTCCGAAGCGCTGGCGCTGTAGCGGTTGATCAGCACGCAGACGGGCATGTTGGGATAGAGGTCACCGGGGCCGGACTTCTTGGTGACGGACTGACCGCTGCGGTTCTCGATGCGCACAATGGGCTTGCCGTCCAGGAACACGCTGGCCACCTGCAAAGCGGACGAGAGCAGGCCGCCGGGATTGAACCTCAGGTCCAGTATCAGCCCCTCCGCGCCGTCCCGCTGGAGCTGTGTGATGGCCTCCAGCAAGTCCTGGATCATGCTCTGGTGGAAGTGGGCGATGTAGATGTAGCCGACCTTGCCATCGGGGCCCAGCAGTTCGGTTCCCTCCACGCCGGGCACGTGGATGATGTCGCGCGTCACCTCCACCTGCTTGCGCTCCAGGTTCTCGTCTTCACCCCGCAGGACGGTGAGCGTCACCTTCGTGCCCGGCTCGCCGCGCAGCAACTGGACCGCGTCGTACACGTCATCGAATTCGGAGGTCTTGATCGTCTCTTCGCTTCCTTCCTCCTGCACGGCCACGATCATGTCGCCGCCCAGCAGGCCCGAGCGGAACGCCGGCGTGCCGGGGATGGTCTGCTGGATGATGACGGCCCTCTTGGTGACGTCGAAGGTGATTTCGATCCCCAGGCCGCCGAACTCCCCGGTGCTGGTAGTGGCGAAGTCTTCCATCAGTTCGGCCGGCATGTAGCTGGAATAGGGGTCCAGCCGGCTGAGCATGCCCTGCATGGCGCCGATCAGCAGTTCGTCGCGGTCCACTTCTTCAACGTACTGCTCGTTTATCTTCTGGAGCAGCTCGGCCAGCGGCCTGGCGAACTCCTCCGGCAGTTCCGCGTCTTTATCCCTGTTCTGCGCCGCACCGAAGACCACGCTCAAGCCCAGCAAGACGCCCAGCAGAAGGACCGGCACCAGCTTTCGTCGTCTCATTATCTTGCCCTCACACGCCCCGCCGGGCGGGACGCCGGGTTGGAGTTCGCCTATATTTTCAACGCAAACCAACGGGGAATTCCCCCGTTTTGCCTACTTACGATAATAATGCCGCAGCCCCGTCGCTGCAAGCGCTGCCGGCCGAGTGCCCTTACCTGTCGGGCCGCGATGTGTTAACATCTGGCTGAACGCCGACAGACATAGAGGGTCTGCCAGATGCACTCACACCAGCGGACACGGATGGCCGTGCTGGTCACCGGCTTGCTGCTGGTCTGCAACGCGGCGCGGGGCGAACCCCGTTACGTCAAGAGACAGAGTTTTGCCGAAACGCTTTTGGCCACACGCGCGGCCTGCCACGCCGATGGTGCCGGTCTGAGCGATGCCGACGCCCAACGTGTGTGGCGGAAGACCACGGCGGATTTCCCGGCAGAAACGCGGGAGATGGGCCTTCATGTCAAAAAGCCCCACCGCTGGCTGCGGGAAGCAGATCCGACTTCGATGGAGGAGGACGTCTTGCGCGCTGCGCGGGTTAGACTGGGCGACCTGCCGGGTTCAGATGCGCTCTTGCCGCACGTGCCGAAGCTGCCGAAGGAGACGTCCCGCCGCAGGCTCGAGTCCCTGAGCCTGATCTGCAACTACCTGCAGGCGCTCCACTTCCTGAAGGACGACCCCGTCCGCCTGAACCGGCTCCTGGACTCTATCGCCGATCGCCCCTCGCGGGGCGCCGCTCTGGCGCGCGAAGCCGAGGCAAACGGTCTGCCGGACCGTATCAACGATCTGCACAAGCGGTGGCGCACCCACGTAAAATCGCTGGTCGAGGCGGCCCGTACAGGGCGCAAGTTCAACGACGAAACAGTGGCCGATTACGCAGCGGACGTGGCGGCCATCGGGCGGGCGGTGGCAAAGCTGCGGCTCCGCGCGCACGGCGTGGAGGAGATCGTGTACGCGGTGAGAGAGTGCGGCCAGGACTGGCACTGGTACGCCAACTTCAGCTACTGGTCCAGCAATCCCAACCGCAAGCTCTACGGCGCCCTCGGTCGTCTCTGCCGGCTGAACCTGCGCACCGGCAAGGAGACGATGTTGCTGGACGACCCGGAGGGCAGCGTGCGGGACCCCGTTGTTAACTACGAGTCGGATCGGATTCTGTTCTCGTATCGCCCGGGCGGGTCGGAGCAGTTCCACCTCTATGAGATGGACCTCCCCGGCCCCGGCCCGCTGCGGCAGATAACGGACGGCGAGTACGACGACATCGAGCCGTGTTATCTGCCCGACGGGCGCATCATGTTCTGCTCCTCCCGCTGCCGCCGCTGGGTGCCCTGCTGGCACACCCAGGTCGCGACGGTCTATCGCTGCGACCCGGACGGGAGCAACGTGGAGTGCATATCGCCCAACGTCGAGACGGACAACACGCCCTGGCCCCTGCCCGACGGCCGCGTGCTCTATACGCGATGGGAGTACACGGACCGCAGCCAGGTTGAGTGGCACCATCTGTGGACCTTCAACCCCGACGGCACGGGCGTGATGACGTGGTTCGGGAACGCGACTTTCCCGGGCACGCTGATGATAGATGCCAAGCCCATCCCGCGCACGAATAAGGCCGTGGCTACGTTCATGCACGGCCATGGGCGCAACGAGCACTACGGCGCCGTCACCGTGATAGACCCCGACGCGGGCCCGGACGCGGAGGGCATGGCCCGGCGCATCAGCCGGGATGAATACATCCCCCGTTACGGCCGCCACAACGGCCCGCAGCAGTGGCGAGACCCCTACGCGCTCTCCGAAGACTGCTTCCTGGTTGCCCGTCAACGGAGCATCATGATGATGGACGGAAAGGGGCGCTACGACACCATCTACTCTCTTGGCGACGACGTTCCGGGCGGCAACGGGGCCCGCGCCATGGTCCACGAGCCCCGACCGGTGCGACCGCGACCGCGCGAGCCCATCGTACCGGACCGCACCGATCCCTCCAAACCAACGGGACGCCTCGTCCTGGCCGACGTTACGCGCGGGCGCAACATGAGCGGTGTGGAGCCGGGGGAGATCGAGAAGCTGCTCGTTCTGGAGATGCTGCCGAAGCCGGTCAATTTCAGCGGCATCCAGGAGCCCATTACCCTGAGCAACTACAGCGCGGAGGGCGGCAACTGGGGCACCTACTTCCTGTATCGGGTTTTGGGCACGGTGCCGGTGGAGGAGGACGGGTCTGCGCACTTCGAGGTGCCGGCGCTGCGGACTGTCTTCTTCGTCGCGGTGGACGAGGAGGACATCTCGGTTCAACGCATGCAGAGCTTCTGCAACGTGATGCCGGGCGAGGTGACCGGCTGCGTGGGATGCCACGAGCCGCGAATCCAGGCGCCGCACGACGTCCATGCCCGCGCGCTCGATGCCACCCGGCGCGCACCCAGCCGCATCCGGCCGGTTCCGGGCGTGCCGGAGGTCTTCGACTACCCGCGCGACATACAGCCCATCCTGGACCGCCACTGCGTCCGGTGCCACAACTATGAGAATTACGCCGGTAAACTCGCCCTGACCGGCGATCACGGGCCGTGGTACTCCCACAGCTATGCCAACCTGCTGCTGCGCGGGCAGGTAGGCCACGGCGGTACGCGGGGAAACCGGCCGCCACGCTCCAACGGCACCGCGGTGAGCCCGTTGCTGGACAAGCTGGGCGGTGGCCACCACGACGTCCGGCTGTCCGAGCACGAACGCCGCATGATCCGCACCTGGATCCACGCCGGCGCCACCTATCCCGGCACGTATGCATCCCTGGGCACCGGCATGGTCTGGCCGAAGATAGACACCGGATTTCTCAAACGCCGCTGCAACTCCTGCCACAAGGACCGGCCGCTGCAGAAATACATCAGCGGGCGGTACGGCTTCGTGGAGTCGCACCTGAACCTGAGCCGGCCGGAGAAGTCCCTGCTGTTGCTCGCCCCGCTGGCACGGAACGCCGGGGGGCTCGGGCTATGCCACTCGCCCGGAGAGGAGAAAGGGGCGGTGTTCGCAGATACCGACGATCCCGACTATCAGAAGGTCCTGGCGGAGATTACTCGGGAGGCCGAGAAATTGAAGGGGATGAAGCGTTTCCACATGGCGGGCTTCGTCCCGAACGAACATTACATCCGGGAGATGAAGCGTTACGGGGTCCTGCGGGACTCCTTCGACCGGTCGGAGGGTCCGGTCAACGTGTACGAACTGGACGAGAGATACTGGCGCCTCTTCTGGCACCGACCGGAGGGAAGCGATGGCCGTGGAGAAGCCAACTGACAGGGCACTGGTGTTCGGCGGGCTTCCGCAGGATTACCTGAACGAATGGCAGATCAGCTCGGACACCGCGTTGATGCGCCAGAAGCTGAGGGTGGAGATTGAGGTGGTGCCTGCCGGGGAGTTGCTGGGGCGCATGGGGGGCCTGGATGACGGCGAGCTGGCCGACGCGGCGTTCCTGGCCGAGGAGCTGCTGGAGCACACCGAGGGGGGCGGTATCTACGAGATGCCTTCCGAGGAGGCCGTCGCGCAGGCCGTGCGCTTTTACGTGGCCATGCGGTCCCTCTTTCGGGAGCGCGACGCGGATGCGCTGACGGTCAACTGCGGCGCCGTCAAAGGAGAAGGCAGCCCCGTGCCCTGCGTGGCGCTAACGCTGTTCCTGGAGGACGGCGTGCCGGCCGCGTGCCAGGCAGACATGGACGCGTTCCTGACCATGATTCTGTTCCGCCGCGCCGGGGCCATGCCCGCTTTCCTGGGCGGGTCGGAGCGGAGGGATGCCGGAGTCAGGATCGGGCACTGCGTCATGCCGCGCAACATGAGCGCCCCGGACGGCCCGCCCGCCCCCTACCGGCTGGCCAGATATCACGGTGGGCCGGACAGCCCCACCATCGAGACGGAGGCACCGGTGGAGCGACAGGTGACCGTCGCGCGCCTGACGAAGGACGCGGAGCGGCTGCTGCTGACCACCGGCCGCATCGTCAGTAACCTGCACGAAACGCCCTACTGTCCCAACGCGGTGCTGCTGGAGTTGGAGGATGCGGACGCCTTCATGGAACACATCACCGGCGGCCAGTACCACCTGGTGATGGCGTGCGGGGACCACGCGGCGGCAATGCGGGAGATGGCGGAGGCAGCCGGCGCAGAGGTGCTGCCCTGAGGCGCGCTATACGCCGCGCCCACGGCCCGGCCAGAGGAGGCGGTGGAGCTGCAGGTTGAGCCGCACGTTGGCGCGGGACTCAAGGACCCAGTCGGCCAGCCGGACGGGCTCCAGAAAGCCGTGCGCGGGGGCGAACAGTATCTCCGGGCCGCCCCAAAGGTCGTGCTCCCGCACGAAGCTCAGCGCCCAGTCGAAGTCGCGCCGGTCCGTGATGACGAACTTGGCCTCATCGCGCGGCCCGAGCTGCGCCACGTTGGGGGCGAAGAGCCTGCCCGACTCCCCGCTGCCGGGGCACTTTACGTCCATCACGCAGACCGTCTCGCGCGGCAACGGCGAGATGTCCTTCGTCCCGTTGGTCTCCACCAGCACCGCAAGCCCGGCCCCGAGCAGGCGCTCGGCCAGTGCGGTCACCGGCTCCGGCTGCAGCAGCGGCTCCCCGCCGGTGATGCAGGCCAGCCTGGTGCCGAACGCGAGAACTTCCTCGCAGATGTCGCCCACGCTCATCTCGCGCCCCGGTTCCGTCCGGGCGTAGAGGGTGTCGCAGTAGGCGCACTCCAGGTTGCAGCCCGAGGTCCGCACGAAGGCACAGGGCAGGCCGGCGTAGGAAGTTTCGCCCTCGATGCTTCTGAATATCTCGCAGACGGTCAGGGTCTCGGGCATGTCACTCGATCTCCCTCAGTTGGTGGAGACGGCCGAGGTCCGGATCGCCGGCCTTGATCTCCACGAGTTTGCCGCGGGCCGATCCACAAACCTGGCCGTAGGGACAGTGGGACCCGCAGTAGGCCCAGGAGCCCGTCCCCTCGGCCGGTGCCGGGAAGAAGTCCCCCGCCGCCACCCCGCCGGCGATCAGGTCCAGCGCCCGCCGGAAGTCCTCCGTACGCTCCCGCAGCCCGGCGAGGCTGAACTCCGGCACGTCCTGCGGCCCGCCCAGCTCCAGATACAGGGCTGCGCCCGCGTCCCATCCCTCCTCCTCCGCCAGGCAGTGCAGGTAGACCGGCATCTGTAGCTGTCGGCCCCCGACGAAGCGGTCCTCCTTGTACCGGCCCGGCTTGCCCGTCTTGTAATCCACTATCCGAACGCCACCGTCGGCAGTCCGATCCACCCGGTCAATCCGACCGCGGAAGCGCAGGCGCCGCCCGCCCACTTCGATGCCGCCGCGCACCTTCCGCTCGAACCCGTCGGGCACCCATTCAGCGTGCTCCGAGCGCTCGTGGCGCAGCAGGCGGAGCACGGAGTCCAGTATCTGCTCCGCTTCCGGAATCCAGGCGGCTGGCCGGCGTTCGCTGAGCGCCTGGCCGATCTCGGAGAGCAGCTCTTCGGCGGTCTCCAGGAGGTCCTCGATCTCCTCGTCGTCGAGCCGCCCCAGCGGTCGGCCGGCCAGCTCCCGTCCGTAGAGTTCGCGGAGGAGCTTGTGAACCAGCGATCCACGCTCCAGCGGCGTCAGCAGCGCCTCCTCCGTGGGCTCGTCCGGCTCGTCCACGTCGAGGACATACTTCAGGAAGTAATGGAACGGGCACTGCGCGTAGCGCTCCAACCGGGAGGGGCTGATGGCCCGCGCGAAGGCACCGTGCTCCTGCTGCAGGCGGGCCAGCAGGTCGGAGGCACGTATCTTGCCGTCGCAGGGACCGAAGACGGGCCTGCCCCACCTCTCCCGCTCCATCTGCAGGGCGCGGGCGAACCACGGCGACACCTCCGCCAGGTAGCCGGTCCGCAGACCGCCGGGGCCGGCGAAGACGGCCGCGTCGTATTCCCGCAGGGACAGCGGCGGAGCTTCCTCCTCCGACGCCCGATCACGGGGGTTCAGTGGCACGCGCCTGATCCACGGGGCGGCGGGGCCGTCCTCCAGCGACGAGGTGTACACCGCGCTTCCCAGCAGGGCGGAGCAGCAATCGCTCAAGAACCGGGACGGGATACGCGGCCGCCCCCGGTCCTGGTCCAGGCGTGGATAGGTGAGCACAACGGCCCGGCGGGCCGAACCCAGGGCTATCTGGAACAGATACCGCTCCTCGTCCGACCGCTGGGCCTGCAGGGGAAGCTCCCCGCAGCCCAGAGCGGACGCCACCTCGTTGAGCGCGCGGCGGTCGGTCTCCGGCAGGAGCGGCTCTTCGGGTATCCGGCGTGGGAAGCCCTTTTCCACCATGCCGGGCACGATCACCGTGTCGAAGGTGACCCCGCGCAGCCCCATGATGCTGCAGGCTGTCACGCGGGGGTGCTGGAACCGCTGGTTGGTGCGGCTGGTCCCGTTCAGTGCCCGGCGCACCATCCATCGAAAGGTGTCGGCCCGCACCGGAGAACCGGTGACGTCCAGCCCCGCCAGGCTCTCTATGAGTTCCCGCACCCGCGTCAGGCAGGGGGCGTCTTCGGGCGTGAACTGCCCCAGCAGGTCGCTCAGCGCCTCGGTCGTCCCTTCCCAGGTGTCATGGGCGAAGACGTTAATCCGGCGCAGGAAATCCTCCAGCCATCCGGCCGCCGTCGCGCACACCTCGGCCCTCCCCACGAGGGTTCGCCGGTCGGCGTCGGAGTCGGCATGTTCGGCCTCCTGGTGCAGGTCTTCGGCGTGTGTGCGGAGTGCTTTGGGCCACCCCCTGGGGTGGCGCGCACTGCCGGCCTCCCGCGAGAGCCGGTCCAGCGTGGCGGCGGACAGCCCCTCCGGCCACCGGAGTTCCGCAAGCGCCAGGAAATCAATGACATCGCTACGGCGCGCCGCCCCGCCGGCCGCCTCCAGCAGCGCCAGAGCCACGCGCCCCGGCAGCGTTCGGGCCAGGGGCATCCCCTCATGCCCGTACCACCGCATCCCGGCGCGGTCGAGCTGCTCCGCCAGCAGCGGCATGGTCTGCTCCGGGCTCCTCAGCAGCACGCCCACCTCGGCCGCATCCTCCGCTGTTTCCACAAGGGCGCGCCGGGTAACCTCCGCGGCCTCCGGCTCCTCTCCGGGACAGCTCACGATCCGGAAAGTGCCGTCCGGCTCTGCGGAGTGCACTCCTGACTCGGGGGCAGGCGGGTAGTCCGCGAACAGGCCCACCGCCAGACGCGCCGCCTCCGGACCGTCCGCAACCGCCGGCGCATCCCTCGGTTCCGCCGCGTCCACGCCCAGATTCTCCCGCAGCCAGTCCACGGTGGGTGCGGCGTATCGGAAGCCCGGCAGTGGCGCGCCGTCTTCCTCCGCCCACAGCGCGAATGCCGAACAGCGGTCGGCCGCGGCGATCAGGCGGTCCACCAGCGCGCGCTGCGCGGGCGTGAAGTCGTAGAAGCCGTAGATCAGCAGGGCGTCAGCCTGTTCAGCGGGTTCCCTGTCGGACCGGGAGGCCGCCGCTACCAGATCGTCGTCGGTGAAGAGGCCCGCCCGGCCCTTCCACTCGTCCAGCTCGGCCCACAGGTCAGCCAGGTCGCGCAGTCGGCCCGGGGCGGAGCGGTCGGCGAAAGTCGCCCCGTCGGCGGCGCGCCGCAAAGCATCCGGCGTCCAGCGGCAGTTGGTCAGCACCTGCAGGGCGCGCGCGACGGCGGATGCGGCGTTCCGAAAGGCCCCCAGGGCGGCGAAGTAGGAATCCGCCGGTGCTTCCCCGAGGCACCGCTGCAGGTACAGCACGTCGGCGCCCGGCGGCATGGGACGTAGTCCGCCGGCGGCCAGTTCGGGCAGCACCATGCGGTGCGCAGCGTCCTTGAGCGTCAGGAACTCCACGGCTGCCAGTCCGCCCAGCCTCCGTGCGGCCGCCCGGCGCAGGTGCAGGGCCAGCAGGTTGGTGGGCACCAGCACCCAGACGCGCCGCTGCACCTCCCTGACCCGCCCCAGTTCCTCGGCGAACGCACCCTCCAGCACTGGAAAGCGAGCGGCGGCGATGATTGTGTTTTCCTGCACGGTTAACCTCCGGCCGGGGATCGGTGCCGACCCAAGTATAAGCAGAGCAGCCCGCGTCTTCAACGCAGCTTGCGGACCATTGGCAACGGCAGATAGAAATATCCGGTGTTTGCGGCTATCAGAAATGTCCGGTCATAAGATTGTAGCCCTTGCGCCAGGGGTGATCCGGAGCTGGACGGTAGGGCCGTTTCCGTGCTGATCTCTTCTCACCATAAGTACAGCGGACATTTTCACTTGCCGAAGACGGACATTGCCACTTGGTCACGACACACCATAAGCAAGAAGGGACAATAACCCTTTTGGAACTTCGGCGTAGAAGAGTATTGAGAACCGCTCTATCATGCCGACGTGATTGCTGAATCTGGGTAAAGCGAACACTCCCGCGTGTGGTCTGGAAGGTCCCGCAGAAAAGCTTCGACAGGGGCTCTCTGGACGGAGCTTAATGGGATACGCGCAGCCGGAGCGCTTGAAAACCCACGTCGCTGCGTAGCCGGATAAACAGTCGGCGTCTGTCCAAGGTTGGCA
>CAYVBE010000144.1:10149-11223 GCA_964448935.1 uncultured candidatus Brocadiaceae bacterium | reverse complement strand
CCACCACCACGACGGCCGGGGAGCCCGGCACGACGACAACCGTGGAGCCGACCACCACCACGACGGCCCTGCCGACGACGACCACTACCTGCGAGCCGACCCCCTGCGGCTTCGGCGACGGGGGCGAGTGCGTGGAGGACGCCTGTGACTGCGAGGACACCTACGAGTTCGACGTGAGCGGCGACGGCTTCCTGTGCGACTGGGACGGCCCGTTTGATTGCGACGCCTGCACGGGCAACTTCCAACTCCCCCGCTCCGGCAGCGACCCGTGCATGTGGGACACCGACGCCGGCGGCTCCTATCCGAGCTGCATGGACGCGGGAAACGGCGATGCATTCGCCGATATCCAGTGCAACTGCCCCGACGCCGATAGTTGCGAGTGGTTCCTGTATGTCGCCAAGAGGCACCCGAATGACGATTGTGCGGGCGACGTCCGGTATGTGAACGATTTTTCTTTGCCGAGCTGCCCCGATGGCACCTACACGGCGGACAGGTACTACGACGGCTGCACCGCCGACTCCGCACCGAGCGAAATCACCGTTTACTGAGAGGAGGGAGAACCGATGCCGCTGAACGCCAGAGGCGCCGCCCGCAGGCAGCAGTGCCTGCACTGCGAGCACCGCATCACGCGCTACGCGCAAAAGGGAGAGAAGTGGGGCGAGGAGTGCTGCTACCACGGCCTGGAGCCCGAGCAGCGCCTGACCATGAGCCGCGCCTTCTACAACGATTCCGACGAGGAGGCGTGTCCCGACGGCCGCTGGCGGGGCCTGGAGCCGGTGGACCTGGAGGCCCGCGCCGAAGAGGCACGCCTCCGGCGCGCCGCCCGCCAGGTCAGAAGCCTGGGCCCGGTCCTGGAAACCGTGATGGAGCGGCTGCCCGCCGAACAGCGGCGTGCGAAAATTCATACGCTCGCCGCCGACCGCGGCCTGGAACCCGAGGCCCGCGATGCCTTGCTCCAGGGACTCGCACCGTCCACGTCCAAATGACCGTGACTGAGGGAGACAGCACAATGACCAATGAACAATGGAAAGCCGCCGCGGCACGGATCGCCGGGCGCAGGCCCGCGCCGGTAGA
>CAYVBE010000144.1:0-10049 GCA_964448935.1 uncultured candidatus Brocadiaceae bacterium | reverse complement strand
CTGGCGGACCTGCACATCTGCGCCGTCGTGACGGCCTGGAACGAGGGCGACGAGGTTGAGGCCACGGTGCGCAGCCTGCGCGAATCCGTTCGGGAAGCCCGCCTGACCGTAATCGTCGTGGACGACGGGTCCACGGACGGCTCCTGCGAGTCCCTGGACGGGGCGCAGATAATTCTTCACCCGGCCCCCCAGGGCGTCGGCCGCAGCCGCAACGCCGGTTGGCGCCGGGCCGTTGATCTGGGAGCCGATGTGGTGACCTTCCACGACGCCCACATGCGCTTCGAGCCGGGGCACCTGGAGGGGCTGGCCGTCAAGGCCATGCGCGGGCAATGCGTGACCGTCGGCGCCAGCCACGGTCTACCCAGCAAGGGACGCCTGCGCGGCTGCTGGATGCACTACGACCCGCGCTACGGCCTGCAGCCCAAATGGGCCACCCCCAGCCAGGTGGAGGAGGCCCTCGGCGTCGACAGCCTGCCCGAATGGTGGCGCACGCCCTGCATGATGGGCGCCTGCTACGTCGTGCCAAAGGCAGTCGCGGAGCGACTCGCCCAGCCCACCGGGCAACTCTGGGAAGATACCGCCGGCCGGTGGGGCTTCAGCGAACAGGCCCTGGCGATCAAAGCATTTCTGCTCGGCGTGCCCGTGCTCCAAAGCCGCGACCTGTGCGCCGGGCATCGGTATCGGTCCAATAACCCCGTGCCGGACGCCGCGCGCGAGGTCTGGCGCAACGTCTGCCGCTGCACGGCGCTGCTGTTCGGCCGGGAGGCGTTCGATCGCCGCTTCCGTCCGTGGTGTGAACTGCACCTCGACCGCAGCGAGGTGGAGCGAATAGCGGCTGAGGCGTTGCGGGACCGTCCGGCGGCCTTCGAGGGGCGCTGCCGGCAGGTCTTCACCCGGCTCCTCGGAATCGGCGCCCCGGTTACGGAGCCACATCCCGAGCACGCCTGGCTGGACGATCTCCGGGAGGCCTGCCGGAGCCTGACCGGCAACCTCCGCGTGCTCCAGTGGCGGCCGGGGGAATCCACCACGGCCCTCCTGGAGGAACTGCCGCCGGGCGCCGAGGTGACCTGCATCGAGTATCCGGGCCACCGTGCCGGGGTCTGGCGGTCCGCCTGCGCCGCCGCCGGGGTTCGGCTGCTTGAGTGCAAGCTCGACGGGGATTACGCAGAGCGGCCCCTGTCGCTGGCCCAAAAGGAGGGTGAATTCGACCTGGTGCTGGTAGGCGGTGAGGCGCAGGAGCGGTGCATGAGCGTGGCGACACAGGTTGTGAAGCCGGGCGGCCGGATCGTCCGCAACCCCGCCGCCGACCGCCTGCAGATAGAGCACGAGTGCCTGAAAGAGGAGGAGAAACGGTTGAAGGAGCGCGCACGTCCACCGTGCAAGAACGAACCCCTGGTCACGGTCTGCCTGCTCAACTGGGCGCGACCGGAGAACGTCGGCCGGGTGCTGGAGTCCATCGCCACGCAGACGCTGCCCGCGCGCGTCTTCCTGTGGAACAACGGCGAGCCGCGCGTCTGGGACGCCGGGGACGAGACCGCCTGGACCGTGCGGAGCAGTCGCAACGCCGGCTGCTTCCCGCGGTGGTTGATGGCCTCGCTGGCGGAGACGGAGTTCGTCTGCAGCATGGACGACGACCTGGTGTTCGCCGACCGGCGGGTGCTGGAGGACGCCGTGGCCGCCTGCCGGGAGGAGTGCCCGGACGGCATCGTGGGCTTCTTCGGCTGGTCCGAGGTGGAAGGGCAGGATTACCGCGGCGGCGTGCACCACAACGGTACCACTGCGGGAACGCGATGCGACCTCGTCAAGGGGCGTTTCATGCTCTTACGGCGACAACTGCTGGAGCGTGTGCCCCTGGGCTGGCCCGTCGAGGCAAACCCTCACGCGGACGACATCTACCTTAGCCTGTGCATAAGCGGCGGCCTATCGGGTCACCATCTGATCCCCGCCCGCCTCGGCCGCCGGTGGGAGGAACTGCCGGGCCGCGGCGCGGGCGTCAGCGGCCGGCCGGGCCATTATGAGCGGCGCTGGCGGGTAGTCCGTGCCATGAAGGAATGGCTCGCCGACCGGCAACACAGGGAACTCGTGGAGGTATTACGATGAAAGCGCTCATGAAGGCCGTTGCTCTGATGTCGCTCCTCGCCCTCTGCGGCTGCGGCACGGCGCCCGAGCTGCGCCCGTCCGCCGAAGCAGCGGCGACCGCCGAGGCGGAGGGCGACCTGACCCAGCTCCTGACCCAGCAGCAGGAGACGCTCAACCGAATGGTGAGTCTGCAGCAGAGCCAGGCCACGCGCCTGGCCGACCGCATTGGGGAGGTGGGCGAGCTGACCCAGGAGGTGCAGACTCAGATGTACGACCTCGGCCCCCGCCGGGCCGAGTTCGAGCGCGAGCGCCTGCACGTCGAGGGCGCCCTGAAGGACCAGATGCTGGGTGTCCTGGTGGGCGTCCTGATCCTGGCCGTAGCCGCGCCGGCCATCGGCGGCGTCTGGATGTATCCGCTCGGCATCGCGGTCATCGTCCTGGCCCTCTTCGGACCGAAACTACTCGCACTCTTGCTGTAGGAGGCAGACCATGTTCGCAGGAATCGTGATCGGCATTTTCTTCGGCGTCGCGCTGACCGCCGGCATAGCCCTGGGCATCAAGAAACTCCGTGACCACGGCGGATTCCATGCCTGACAACTCACAACTGCTCACTGGCAACTCACAACTGCCCACTGGCAACTCACAACTGTCAACTCTCAACTGTCAACTCACAACTGACAACTGGCCGTCCCTGACGGCCCTCTGCCCCACCTACGGCCGGTTCCAGCGCCTGCGCGATGCCGTGGCGTGCTTCCTGCTCCAGGACTATCCCGGCAAGAAGCGCCTGCTGGTCCTGAACGATGCTCCGGAACCCATACGTTGCCCGCAGCCCGGTGCCTGCTCCGTTCAGAACAGGCCTCGCTTCCCCACCCTCGGCCACAAGCGCCAGGCCCTGCTGGAAGCGGCCTGCACACCGCTGGTGGCCCACTGGGACGATGACGACCTCTACCTGCCCTGGCACCTGACCCGGTGCGTCGAGGCCATGCAACGGGAAGGTGCATCGTGCGCGAAGCCCGGAGCCGCCTGGTGGGCCGTCGGCCCGCCCGAGGACTTTCAGGTGCGTGGCCCCTGCCACAACGTCTTTGAGGGCCAGATGGTCTTCCGCCGCGACCGCGCGTTGGATATGGGCGGCTACCCGCCGAAGGTCAGCGGCCAGGCGAAGGCCCTGCTGGACGCCTTCCGCCGCGCCGGGGAACTCCACACCTGGAACCCGCCCGGCGAGCGCATCAGCTACGTCTACCGCTGGGCGGACGGCGCGGGTCACATAAGCGCCGGGGGCGACAGCCGGGCGAGCCACGATGGCTTCGCCGAGCGCAACCGCGACTTCGGCGACGGCCGCCCCCTCATCCCCTCCGCCGACGCCCCGTCCTGGGCCGCGGAACGCGTTAGCCTTCAGTTCGAGCGACTGGCCGAAGCTACCCCGCGGTTCATGAGCAGACCTGGAGTTGAATCGGTCAGAAGGGCGCTGGGAGCCTCCTTGGGCCAACGTGAGTCGTCCTGACGAACCGGAAAGCCGCGCGGCGAAAGGAACCGAGTCTACCCGGCCCCAACGGCAGACGCACAGGTCGCCGCTGTGCTTCTGAGCATGACCGAGCCTTCTGATCGGTTTGACAATTACGGCCGGCAGACGTGTAATGGAACATGCGAGATTCAAAAGCTTGTGGAGCAAACGGGAGACTCCGGGCCATGGGAGATGCATTTCCGCACGGGACCCCCTTTGCGCAGGTGCCCTTGGCATCAAGACGGTTTCGTGTGCTGCTTTTTGCGAAGCGGAAGCGGCACACGCGCGTTACCCGTCACCTGCTGCGCGGTTTCGGGCAGAACGGTCATGCTGCGGGCTGGTTGCACTCACCGAAGATCAAGCATTTTGTGGGGCGGACCCTCGCCGCACGGATGATGGACGCCTGCACTCGGATGTTCAGGCCGGACATCGTGATCGTTTACGGTAAAGACATACCCCTTGATGTCCTGCAGAGTCTCCCGTCCTCTGTACGGTCCGGTCTGTTCTACCACGACTTCTGGGAGGAACCGGACCCAGGGGTAGTTGAAGTGGGTCAGCATTCTACCGTCGTTTTCACACCATTGCGTGGGTATGTAACGACTCTGAAGGGGTTTGGCCTCGAGAACGTTGTGTATGTCAAGGACGGGTGCGACCGAACCGAGCACTATCCGGTCAAACCGGTGGAGGAATTCGCCGCACCGGTCTCCTTCATCGGCTCGCTGCAAAAGGGTGATCGCCACAGGCGGGACCTGATGCGTGCCGTGGCGCAGAATCATTCTTTGCATCTCTACGGACGCGGCTGGCTGCCCAACGCCGGACTGGAGCCGGTCCGCCGGCACGTATATCCGGCCGAATACCGAAAGATCTGTGCTTCCAGTGCTATCATGCTGGGGAATGACCATGGTCTCGGAGTGGACCTCGGCTTCTCCAACCGCACCTGGATGACGTTGGGCTGCGGCGGGTTCCTGCTGACCTCCTATGTGCCCAACCTGGAGGAGATATTCACCAATCACGAGCACCTGGTCTGGTACCGCTCCCCGGAGGAGTGTCTGGAACTGATCGAGTATTACCTGGCCCGGGCGGCCGAAAGACGACGGATTGCCAGGACCGGGTGCCGATACGTGCGCACTTATTACACCTACCGTCACACCACGGCGCGTATGGTTCGGGAAATGATGAAAGCACAAAGACGTGGCACGAGTTGAACCTTAGCTTCCAAACAGAGGAAGGCTGCGTTATGTCGGAGAGGGTGCGGGTTTTACATGCGCTGAAGCTGCACGGCATAGGAGGAGTGGAGCGCGTCTTTGGGAGCTACCTGCAAGGCACGCGGGACGACAGGTTGGAACACCACGTCCTGGTGCTCGGGGGGCGAATTCACCCCTTCTTCCGTGACCTGGTGCGCCGGCGGGCGGGCTCGGTCCATTTCCTGAAATACGTCGGCCCGCTCAAGCTGCCGAAAAGGCCATATTTCTTGCGTAAGACGCACATGGCGCAGGTGGTGGGCAATTTAAGCCCGGACTTGTTGCTGCTTTACAACCGGTTCGGTCATACCGAGTTGGTCGAACCAGCAAATAATCGCTCAGGGCGGCCGATTTGCGTCCACTACGAGCACGGTGCAGGCTGGGGCCGCCATGATGCCCACCGGGTGAAGGATTTCTTGGACCTGGTGGACGGGACCATTGCGGTGAGTCATGCCGCCCGTCGCGTCCTTGAACTTAAGTGGGGTTTGCGCCGCGGAAATGCCCATGTGTGTCACAACGGCATCCGACTCTTGCCGGTCCGCGAAACCGTGCTGAGATCAAGGCCCGCCACGCGTCCGATACGCATCGGGTTTGCGGGAAGACTGACCTGTGACAAAGCCCCCCTCGTGGCTGTCCATACGCTGGCCAGGCTCAAAGCTGCGGGCAGGCCGTTCGAGCTGCACGTAGCCGGTGAGGGGCCCGAGTTCCGGAATATCCAGACAGTGGCCGGTAAGTTGAACGTGGCCTCGGACCTGCGCATGCACGGCCTGGTCGAAGATATGGAGCAGTTCTATTCGGACATAGATATCCTGCTCCACCCGTCCGTACACGAAGCCCTGCCAACGGTTTGCTTCGAGGCTGCAAGCTTCGGATGCCCCGTGGTCGCTACGAGAGTGGATGGCATTCCCGAGATCGTGGAAGACGGAAGAACAGGGTACTGCGTCCCTGCCACGGAACCGCCCGAGTACTACTCGGAGTTGGGCGGCAGCCAGGTGACGGGCCCTGAACCCGTTTACGATCCGGAAACGGATAGACTCGTGCCACTGCGCTTTCCAAACCCCGACGCTCTTGCCGAAGCCGTGCTTTGCATTACTGAAAGCGACGAAAAGTTCCGGCAGATGAGTGCCCGAGCGCATGCCACGACAAGGGAGAAGTTCGGGCTCGCGCATTATTACGAGAGGCTGAACGGACTCCTGCTGGGGTTTGCCGGGGCGTGAGGGTTACAGAAAGCCGATGTTCACGTGGAATAAGTCCTCGCCAAAGGGCACCAGCAACTGGTGAGCCGAGGGCACCTTGGCCGGCTCGCCGCGGCGGCACCCTATCTTCGTAAGCGGAGGATTCAGATGCACTTCGCACTCGTCGATAAACAGCAACTTGTATCCTCCCTCTCGGCTCAGAGCCCCTTTTTAAGCCCCACCAACTCGTCCTTTTTGGCCTCATAGAGCTCCTGGTCCCGCTTGTGACTCAGGTCATGTCGCGGACGCTTATAGGAGAATCCCATCCGATCCAAAACCTCGCTGAGCCATCTCTGGCTGATCGAGACACCGGTCTCCTTGGCCATGTGTGCGACCAGCCGGGACAGGGTCCACCGGCTGAACGGCAGGCCCATCTGCCGGGGAGGAGTCTGGCCGGTCCGCTCCAGGACCTGCCGATAATGCTGGTCAACTTTGGGGGGACGTCCCGATCTGGGTCGAGTCTTCAACCCACCGAGCCCACCCTCTTCATAGCGGTCCGGCCAATTCCTCACCGAGCGGCGGCAAACATCCAACGCCTCGGCAATCTGCTGGATCTTCCAGCCCTTGCTGCTGAGGCGCACGGCCCTGGCCCTGCGGACCTCGGCGGCATCGTTCCAGCTCTTAAGGGCGTCCATCAGTTGCCGCGTCTCCTGCTCGGACAACTCGCGCACATACCTCATTGTGACAGCTCCCCGACTGAAGGCAGCGAACTCTGCCCTTATGACAACAGAACCAGGGAGGGCGAAACCAACCGGAAACGAGTTCATTCAATCCGCTTAGGTGCGGAATCTGCTCCCCGCACCCCCGGTGTTCCTGGTGCGCGTATCACAGCAACTGGGAGACGGGGGACCCAACGACACCCCTCTACCCCTTCACGCCACAAACCCCATCGTCCGTATGTGCCCCGGGAGATCTTCGTCGGCTTCAGAGGAGCTTGCCGCGGCCATGCCTACACTTCGTTTCACTCGAGAAGCAGCTTTCGCATTTCATCCGCCCTGCGGTCCTGGACGGCCAGGCAGGCCCGCAGACATGCGCGCGGCCCTCCGGCCGGTGCATTCTCGACGCCCCGCTCCCTCAGGTAAGCATCCAGGAAAGTGAGCACTTCCCGCTCGTGCAGACCTTTCCGAGCCAGAGAGAGGACCATGCGCAGCAGGTCGTTGGGGAACCGGCTCCCCGGCCTGAGCGACCATCTCCAGGAGCTGCGCCACGAGCCCAAGTCAATGAGCCAGAGTCGGTCGTCTGTGGGCGAGTAGACCACGTTCTTCAGCATAAAGTCGCCATGCACGATGCCCTTATTGTGTGTGCTTGCCACCAGCCGGCCGAGCCGGTCCAGCACTTCGGCGTGCGCGCACCGGCCGTTCACCTCCCACGGCGGCTCCCCGGCCTCCAGCAGCTTCGCCAAGTCTTTGCCGCCCTCGATGTAACGGGTCAAAATGAGGCCCGCCTCGTATAGCCCAAACCGAGGGACCGGCCAGCGCCGGACGCCCCACAGGACAAGTTCCGGCACCCGGACATCTTCGTCCATAAGACGGGCGTGGCGCGTGCCTTCCCGTTCGATGCGCGTCTTCCGAAACAGGGTCATGAGACGGTGCTCGAGACGCCGGGGTGCCCAGAACTTGACATGCGCCCTTGGACCCTCGGGCAACCGAACGGTGGTGTGCCGGGCGGAGGGCTTCCCCTGCAACCGGGCACGCGCGTAGCGGCGGGCCTGACTCAGAAGGCGAAGCAGGAGGCGCCGTTCCACAAGACGGCTGTAACCGAGAGAAATATGGAGAAAAATCCGTCCAGCGATCTGGTCACAATATCCGCCACCGTGTCACGTCCCCGATCGTTGTGGTAATAATGGAGTTCTGAGCCGTGCGCCACCCGCGCTGCCGCAGGACTTCCGCCGACTTCTGGACCTCATCGTTGATGTGGCGGTCGGTCGCACAACTCGGCGCGTCGAAACGCAGCGTGTCGAGACTGACCAGGATCAGGTTTCGGGGCATGGGACCTGTCGCTCCGGAAGAGGAGGAAAACCATCCCCGACATGGTACCCCCTCCTGCGCGCCCGCGTCAATCGGAGCGCGCACGGAGGCCCCCTGCGCCCGCCGGGCGTGCAGTTGACAGCGCGTCCGGAGGCAGTATCCTGCACCTCCGACCCGTTGCACGCAGCCGCACGAGGGACATCCAATGGACAGACCCGAGACCCCGCCCGTGGGCCGCACGGCGGGAACCGCTCTCGGCCTGACGGCCATCGTGTGCTGGAGCACTGCGCCGGCCCTGATGCGCACTTCGTCCGAGCAGCTCGGACCGGTGACCGCCGGGGCGGCGGTGTTCCTGACGGCCGGGCTGGTGGGCTGCGGGTGGCTGGCCCTCTCGCGGGGCGGTCTGGGGCGGGCATTCCGGCTGCCGCGCGCCTACCTGCTTGGTTGCGGCGGGCTGTTCGTCCTCTACGAGCTGTGCATCTACCTGGCGGTCGGCCTGGCGGCCACGCACCGGCAGGTGCTGGAGGTCGGCATCATCAACTACCTGTGGCCCGGGCTGACGCTGGCCTTCTCGGTCCCCATTCTGAAGCGGCGGGCGCGGCTCACGCTGCTGCCCGGCGTGCTGATCGCCTTCGCGGGCGTCGCCCTCGCGCGTTTCCAGGGGCGGCCGGTCGGTCTGTCAGGTCCCGTCGAGGGTCCCGCCTATGCGCCCTACCTGCTGGCGCTGGTCGCCGCCGTCTCATGGGGGCTCTACTCGAACCTGAGCCGCAGGTGGGCGGGCACCGTCGGAGGCACCGGCGTGCCGCTTTTCTTTCTGGCGGCGGGCGTGCTGTTCTGCCTGGTGCGCCTGGCGATGCCCGATCCGTCGCACTGGAGCCTGCCCGCATTGCGCGAGGTGGCTTTTCTGGCTATAGTGCCGCACCTGCTGGGCTACACCTTCTGGGACCTGTCCATGCGCCACGGCCGGATGGTCCTGGTGGCCGCCTTCTCGTACCTGACGCCGGTTCTCGCCACATTGATCGCCTGCGCCTACCTGGGCGTCTGGCCCGGCGTCGGCATCTGGGCCGGGTGCGCCCTGGTGGTCGCCGGCGCCGTGATCTGCAAATGGTCGGTGGGCGACGAAGAATCCGAGGACTTCCGGGACGACCAATAGCTACGCGGCACACCTGCGCGGGCTGGACCGCAGATTCTGGCAAGGTTCGCAGAAGTGCATAGACATGTTCAGCGACCGGATGGGGGTGCTCGGCGCACCTTGAAAGAGGCGCCGAAAGCCGCTATAAAGGCGACCGTTGGTATCGGAACCGGGGGAGGGCCGATATGACCGAGACGCCCGAAAACGTACCGCAAGGGGTCACCGCGCGGGGAGTCCTCTCCCGTGCCTGCCGGTTGTATCTGGACAACTTCCTCCCGTTCCTCTCCCTGGCCGCCCTGGGGGTTCTGCTGTACACGATCGCGGCGCTGTTGGGCTGGACGGGTGTGGACTTTCTCCAGTGGTTTGGGCTGTCGCTCTTGTTCCCATTCCCCATCGTGTTCCTCTGGGCCGGGACGGCGTTGACAGTTCGGGCGGACGCGGCGCTGCGCGGGGAGGAACTCTCCCTTCGCGCGTCGCTGGAGCGCGTGGCGCCGCGGTTCTGGTGGTATGCGCAGGCGGCCGTTCTGAGCGTGCTGGCGTGGTTGGTGGAAGAGGTGCGAGTCAGGTTGAGCAACGTCCTGAAGTGTAGAGATAGCTTCTTCTCCAAACCAATCTGTGCCTCCCCAAGTTGGTATCACGGGAAGGGCAATTTGTGTTACGGGCGCTTTCGCTAGCAAACAGTGCGGCATCGGCGAGGCCGGGTCGCCTATTCTGAGAAGTCCTTTATCAGTGTCTGACCCAAAGATGTGGGCAGAACAGGTCCTCTAAAACGTGCCAAGGGCCTTTTCTGATGCTTTCACTTGACAGACTTGTCGGTAGTCTTACGGACCTGCCGGCTATCGCAGGGTCATTCAATTATCGGTTTTCTGTTGTCCTTTCCGGATCACCGCTGCG
>CAYVBE010000143.1:5663-11271 GCA_964448935.1 uncultured candidatus Brocadiaceae bacterium | reverse complement strand
CACACCCACGACCTCGGGGAACTCTACGACCTGCAGGAGGACCCGTGGGAGTTCCAAAACCTGTGGGACGACCCGGCGCACCAAGAGCAGCGCCACCGCCTCCTGAAATGCTGCCTGGACGAGGTAGCCCTCTCCATAGACCTCGGCCCGCCCCAGGTGGCGGATTACTGAAACTGAACGGCACCTGGCGCCCGAGCGATAAAGACTCGCGCCAGGGGCAAAGTTCCAGGGACCGGCCGCCGATCAGTATTCCTTGCGGCGGCGGGAGGAGGGTATTTCCAGGACCTTACGGTATTTGGAGACCGTGCGTCGCGCGATGTCTATGCCCCGTTTCTCCAGCTCGGCGGCGAGTTGCTCATCAGAGAGGGGGTCGCTCTTGTCCTCGTTTTCGATGATGTGCACCAGTTTCTGCCGCACGACCTCCCAGGATTCCATCTCCCCGTTTTCCTTCTCCACGCCACCCGTGAAGAAGTGCTTCAGCGAGAAGATGCCCTGCGGGGTCTGGACGTATTTGTCCGAGATGGCCCGGCTGACGGTGGACACGTGCACGCCCACCTCGTCCGCTATTTCCTGCATCTTCAGCGGCTTCAGGTGCATGGGACCCTTTTCAAAGAACTCCTTTTGGTCCTCCACGATGGCACTGGCGATGTTGTAGATGGTGCTGCGCCGCTGCTGGATGGCGTCCAGCAGCCACCGGGCGCTCTGGAGCTTTTTCTTCAGGTATTCCCGTGTCTTCTCGTCCAGATCTTCCTGCTGCAGCCGGCGGGCGTAGTAGCTGCAGATGCGCAGGGGAGGCAGAGCTTCCTCTTCCAACACCACGCGGAACTCGCCCTCGACCAGATCCACGCGCAGGTCGGGTATCACGTGTGGGGCGGCCTCCTCGGCGAATAGCGAGCCGGGGATGGGATTCAGCCGGGCGATCTGCTCTACACCGTCCTTGAGCTGCTCGATGGAGCAGCTCATCGCCTTCGCCACTTTGGGGTAACGATTCTTGGCGATGTCTTCGAAGTGCCGCTCTACAAGCCGCTTCAGGAACCGGGACTCCGGCTCGTCGTCGAGCTGAAGGACCAGACATTCCTGGATATCGCGCGCGCCGACGCCGGGCGGTTCCAGCCGCTGGACAACCCGCAGGGCCTCTTCGGCCTGCTCCCGTGTGTAATCGCCCTCGGCGGACTCCAGCACCTCCTCCAGCGAAGCGTCCAGGTACCCCCGCCAGTCGAGGTTGCCGACGATATGCTCCGCCAGCGCGCGGATATCGTCGTCCAGCTCCACGTAAGCCAGTTGCCGCAGCAAGTGCTCTTCCAGGGATATGCCGGGCGCGGGGGAGTTCTCCAGCGCGGCCAGCTTGGCGTCTTTCTCACCGTCGGAGGAACGGCGCCGGGGCCCGTAGGTATCGTACTCCTCCGGCTGTATGACGTCTTCCAGCGCGTCGTAGTCTTCGCTCTCCAGCGGTTCTTCCTCTTCCGCCGGTTCCTCGGCGGGTTCGGCCTCGGGCTCCTCCGGCCCTCCCTCCTGGACCTGCTCCTCGCCCACCTCCAGCAACGGGTTCTCCAGCAACTCCTGGTCTATTCGCCCCCGCAGTTCCATAAGGGGGAGCTGAAGTATCTCGATGGACTGGATGATCTGGGGCGCCAGCTTAAGGCGCATCTCCTGGCGCGCTTGCAGGCTGGCTTCAAGTCTCATCTAAATCACCCGCTCAGGTCTCGAGTTCTCTTGATTGGCTGATCTCCCGCCGCCCTTCCAGGGCATCGCCCAGCACGGCGGAATTGGCATAGTCGAGCTGGCTGCCCGCCGGGATGCCCCTGGCCAGACGGGTCACCTTGACCGGCACGTCGGCCAGCGCCTCGCGCACGTAGAGCACGGTGGCCTCGCCCTCCATGTCGGCGTTGCAGGCCAGGATGACCTCCTCGACATCCTCGTCGCTTGCCCGCTCCACCAGCCGGTCCACGGTCAGGTCGTTGGGCTCAATGCCGTCCAGGGGCGCCAGGCGGCCGCAGAGCACGTGGTAGAGGCCGCGGTACTCGGTCTGTTCCATGGTAACGACGTCCTTGGATTCCTCGACCACGCAGATAATGGACCGGTCGCGCCGGGGGTCGCCACAGATGGCGCACGGATCACTCTCGGAGAAGTGGAAGCAGGTCGAGCACTGCTTGACCTTGTCCTTTACCTCGCTGATGGCGTCGGCCAATGCCAGAGCCTCCTCGCGCGGCAGCCGCAGGATATGATACGCCAGACGCTCGGCGGTCTTCTCTCCGACGCCCGGCATGTGACTGAGCAACTCCATGAGCTGCTCCAGCGATTCGGTGTAGCCCCTGGCCACTTTCACCTTCTCCCCTGACGGATACTGCCGGATATCCTATCCGGGCCGGATACACCATCCGTGCCGATATACTATCCGATACACCCCATGCCGCGCAATACGTCAGAGCAGATTATCCAGCCCCGGGATGTTGAGACCGCCGGTCACCTTGGAGCGTTCGGCTTCTTCCAGCTCCCGCGACTTCTTGAGGCCCTGCCGGATGGCCGCCAGTATCATCTCCTGCAGGAACTCCGGGCTCTCCTCTTCCAGGATGACCGGGTCAATGCGCACGTCCAGTGGCTCCTGCAGGCCGTTGAACAACACCTTCACCATGCCCCCGCCGGCGCTGCCCTCCACGGCGCGCTCCCGCAGGTCCTCTTCGACCGCGTTCATGCGGCGCTGCATGTCTTTCATCTGCTTCTGGGCCTTTTTCATCAGGCCGCCGAAGTCTTTCATGCCACCGAAACCCTTCATGATTTCACTCCTGTTCGGGCAGTTGCCCGTCTTCTCCAAGTGCTTCTTCGTCCTCTGCCTCTTCCTGTTCGGGGGTCAACCTCTCCAGCCTCTGCGGGTTGAGCCCCAGCGTCTGGTCGGCCGTCAGGAAAGCCTGCATCAGCGGCTTGTCCTCCAGGGCTTCGCGCACCTGCTCCGGCGCGTCGGCCGCGGCCAGCAGCTCGCGGTACTTCACCTGGTCCATGCCCTCCGGCAGGTCGGCACGGGGCGGCGGAGCCGTCGTCGTGCCGCCGCTGTTGCCGGACAGCTTTTCTCTTATCCTTCGCAGCCTGCCTGTGGTTTCCGGATTACCCGATGCCGCCGTTTTTTTCTTCTTCTGAGTCCCGGGATTCGTTGCAGCGGGTGGATCACCACCTTCGCGCACGGCGCCCAGCGCCTCCGAAAGCGACATCAGGTCGGCCATCCGGCACATCCGCATCACCGCCAGCTCCAGCGCAATGCGCCCCGTGCTCTCGCGGCGGGCGCGCAGTGCCGCCTCTCGCAGTACCTGGATCATGTAGGTCAACTGATCCTCGGAGAATGCCCTGCTCTGCCGGGCCAGGGTCTCCTCCCCGGCCGCCGATCCGGCCAGTAGCGGGCTGTCCGCCCCGGCGCAGGAGGCCACCAGCAAGTCGCGCACGTATTCGGCCAGTTGCCGCGCAAAATCCTCGATGGACGTCCCGCCGGTCAGCACCTCGTTGAGCACCTCCAGCGCTCCGGCCGCGTCTTCCTCCGCCACACAGTCCACCAGTCGGGTCAGAACGCGCGTGTCCACGGCGCCCAGCACCGCCAGCACGTCGGCCATGTTTATCTCGTCCCCGAACGCCGCAAGCTGGTCCAGCGCGCCCAGCGCGTCCCTCATGCTGCCGCGCGCGGCCCGCGCGATGGCGGGCAGGCCGCCCTCCTCCACCTGCAGGCCCTCCTCCTCGCACACGTCCCGCAGGGCGTCCGCCAGTTCCGCGTCCGAGATGCGGCGGAAGTCGAACCGCTGGCAGCGGCTCCGCACGGTCTCCGGCACGCGCTGCGGGTCGGTGGTGGAGAAGATGAACTTCACGTGCGACGGAGGCTCTTCCAGGGTCTTCAACAGCGCGTTGAAGGCCTCCGTGGTGAGCATGTGGACTTCATCAATGTAATAGACCTTGAAGCGGCTGCGGGAGGGCGAGAGACCGGCGTTCTGGCGCAGCTCCCGCACGTTGTCAATGCCGCGGTTCGAGGCCCCGTCAATCTCCAGCACGTCAATGTCGTTGCCGCTGGCGATGCGGGTGCAGGCGTCGCACTCGCAGCACGGCTGCGGCGTGGGGCCCTGCTCGCAGTTGAGAGCTTTGGCCAGGATGCGGGCCACGGTGGTTTTGCCGATGCCGCGGGAGCCGCAGAAAAGGTAGGCGTGCGCCACCCGATCGGTGCGCACGGCGTTCTGCAGCGTGCGTGTCACGTGCTCCTGCCCGACCACGTCCTCGAAACGCTGAGGGCGGTATTTGCGGGCGAAGACGACGTACATCGGCGACCTCTCGCGGTCAGGGAAAATGGGCCGTGCGTTCCGATCGGCCCCGCCTTCTCGGGTAGTGACCCCCGAGCGACTCGGGGCAAGCAACCCCACGGCAGTCCGGGGTACTGCTTATGGCTGCTGGCTTCCGCCCCTGACCAGGTTCACAGCCGCCCGGCTCCATGGGACCCACCCGTCAATGACGCCCGGGCAGTCCTGTACCACGGGGAGGCAAACAAGCCTCACGAAGTGGTCAGCCCTGCTGGAGCGGTTTGCAGGTTACAGGGCACCGCTAGCGCCCCGCTTAGCACGGCCCGCGTCTCTTCGGAATTCATGTCTCGTCCAACAAACGGCGGGCAAACTGTAAGGTATCATAGCCGCTTCCCGCGCGCAACCAAAACCGGCCGCAGGCGCCTTCCATTTGACCCCACAGGCGCGGCTGCGTATGCTGTCCGGGAACTTCAACTTGTGACGAGGGACATCGTATGCTCATCATCGGCGAAAGAATCAACGCCACGCGCAAGCCCATCGCCCGCGCACTGACGGACCGCGACGCCGAGAAGATCGCCCATGAGGCCCGCATCCAGGCCGAGGCCGGGGCCGACTTCATTGACGTGAACGGCGCCAGCGACCCCGCCAACGAGGCCGAGAACCTGGAATGGGCCCTGGGCGTCGTCCAGGACACCGCGGACCTGCCCATCTGCCTGGACTCCGCCAATCCGGAGGTGCTGCGACAGGGGATCGAGCTGGTCGAATCCGACCGCCTGATGCTCAACTCCGCCACGGCCGAGGAGGGCAAGATGCAGACCGTGATGGAGATCGCCGCCGACAGCGGCGCACTGCTGGTAGCGCTGGCGATGAACGACGGCGGAGTGCCCAAGACCGCCGACGAACGGGTGACCATCGCGGCGCGCCTGATCGAAACGGCCGAGGAGATCGGCGTCCCGCGCGACCGGGTTTACGTGGACCCCTGCGTGCAGCCCATCGGCACCGACGTCGCACAGGGCATGGAGGTCATCTCCGCGGTCTTCCGTATCATGGAGGAGTTTCCCGGCGTGCATACCACATGCGGCCTGTCGAATATCAGCTTCGGCCTGCCGAACCGCAACCTGGTCAACCGCACGTTCCTGTCCTGCATGATCATGGCCGGCCTGGACAGCGCCATCATGGACCCCACCGAGGAGGGCATGACGGAAGCCATCGTGACGGGCGAGGCCATCGCGGGCAAGGATGATTTTTGCATGAACTACATACGGACGATGCGGGAGATGGGGTGCTAAGCTGGCCGCCTTCGGCGGCTGGCAGTTGCTGCGCAACTGCACGGGCTGGTTTCC
>CAYVBE010000143.1:0-5563 GCA_964448935.1 uncultured candidatus Brocadiaceae bacterium | reverse complement strand
AGGACCGGTTGACTGGCCGCCTTCGGCGGCTGGCAGTTGCTGCGCAACTGCACGGGCTGGTTTCCAGGACCGGTTGACTGGCCGCCTTCGGCGGCTGGCAGTTGCTGCGCAACTGCACGGCTTCCCCTGCCAGACCCGGTGGACGCTGTGGACTGTGGCGCGGGTCAGGCGTCGGCAGTGCCCTGGTTGCCGGACAGGTATCTTTCAATGGACCGCGCCGCGCGTTTTCCGGCGCCCATGGCCTGGATGACCGTCGCCGCGCCGGTCACGATGTCGCCGCCGGCGTAGACGCCGGCCAGGCTGGTCTCACCGGTCACCTCATCGGCGTCTATGGTGCCCCAATCGGTCACCTTCAGACCGGGCGTGGTCTGTGGTACCAGCGGATGAGGTCGGTTGCCGTAGGCCACGATCACCATGTCCACGGCTATGTCGGTCTCGGACCCCTCGATGGGGATGGGACGTCGTCGGCCGTCCTCGCCCGGCTCGCCCAGTTCCATGCGCCGGCAGCGCAGGCCCGTCACCCAGCCGTCCTCGTTCCCGAGCACCTCGACCGCGTTGTGCAGCCACATCAGCCGGATGCCCTCCTCCCGAGCGTGCTCCAGCTCGGCGTCCCGAGCGGGCGATTCCTCGACGCTGCGGCGGTAGACGATGCTCACCTCTTCCGCGCCCAGGCGCAGGGCGGTCCTCGCCGAGTCCATGGCCACATTGCCGCCGCCCAGCACGGCCACCCGGTCCCTCACCATCACCGGCGTGGCGTAATCGCTGCGGTAGCCGCGCATGAGATTGACGCGGGTGAGGTATTCATTGGCGCTCAGGACGCCGTTCAGATTCTCGCCCGGAACTCCGCCGAAAATAGGCGTTCCGGCGCCGGAGCCGATGAAGACCGCCTCGAAGCCCTCCTCGAACAGGTCCTCGATCGTTGCGGTCTTGCCCACCACGAAGTCGCAGACGACCTCGACGCCCATCGAGCGGACGTAGTCCACCTCCTGCGCCACGATCTCCTTGGGCAGCCGGAAGGACGGTATGCCGTAGAGCAGCACTCCGCCCGGTTCGTGCAGCGCCTCGAAGACCGTCGGCGCGTATCCGAGCCTGGCCAGTTCACCGGCGGCGGTCAGTCCCGCCGGACCGGAACCCACCACGGCCACACGTGCTTTCGGATTGTCGGTCACCGGCGGCGCCTCTACCAGCCCCTCTTCCCGCTCGTAATCGGCGGCAAAGCGTTCCAGGTTGCCGATGGCCACGGGATCGCTCCTCCGGCCCAGCACGCAGAGCCCCTCGCACTGGTCCTCCTGGGGGCAGACGCGCCCGCAGACGGCGGGCAGCGCGTTGTCCTGCTTCAGCACCTCGGCGGCACCGGTGAAGTCCTCCTGCGCTATGCGCGCGATGAAGCCGGGGATGTCAATGCCCACCGGGCAGCCGTCCACGCACTGGGGCTTTTTGCACTGCAGGCAGCGCTGCGCCTCGACCACGGCCTGTTCGGGCCGCAGCCCCAGGGGAACCTCCTCGAAGTTGCGGATCCGACCCTCAGCCGGCTGCTCCGGCATCGGCTGGCGCGGGATGTCGGCGGCCTTGCCGGCGGTCCGCCCGGCCTCCAGCATGGCTTCTTGAAGCCGGGTGTGCTCGCGGTCGCAGGAGTGGGCAGGCTCGTACTCGGGCAGGTTGCGTTTGCGGAAATCGTCGTCGTACTGGCTCAGCCGCCTGGCCAGTTCCTTGAAGTCCACCTGATGCCCGTCGAACTCCGGCCCGTCCACGCAGGCAAACTTCGTCTCGCCGCCCACGGTCACCCGGCAGCCGCCGCACATGCCTGTGCCGTCCACCATGATGGGGTTCAGGCTGACGATGGTCCTGACGCCGAACGGGCGGGTCACGTCGCTGACGGCCGCCATCATGGGCACCGGGCCCACGGCGTAGACCGCGTCTATGTCCTCCTCGGACTCCAGCATCTCCTGCAGCAGATCGGTGGGAAAGCCGTGATAGCCGGCGGAGCCGTCGTCCGTGGCGATCTTCAATTCATCGCAGACCTTGCTCAGCTCGTCCCGCAGGATGAGCCGCTCCTGGTTGCGGGCGCTGATGATGCCGGTCAGCCGGCCTGTCTGCCGGGCCAGGGCTCCGGCGATGGGCCAGATAAGGGCGATGCCCACCCCGCCGCCCACCGCCACCGCGTGCCCGGCCGGCTCTATCTCGGTCGGCTTGCCCAGCGGCCCGACCACGTCGGGCACCAGGTCACCCGGCTCCATGGCGGCAAGTTTGCGCGTGCTGCCGCCCACGGCCTGGAAGACGATGCTGATGGAGAGCGCCTGACGGTCCGCTCGGGCAACGGTCAGCGGCACGCGCTCGCCGCGCTCCGTCGGCCGCACCACCACGAACTGCCCCACCTGCCGGGCCACCGCGATGCGCGGCACGTGGATGGTCATCATGTAAGTTTCCGGCGCCAGCTCTTGTTTGTTCAGTATTTCGAATCTCATGTTCTGCCGAACTTGTCGAAGTAATCGGACCACCATTGCTCTGCCCGTGACCGCATCTCGCCGGCCAAGGCCAGTGCTGTCTGTGCCTCCAGCAATCCCGCCGGAGTTCCTACATCGAACCGTTCCCCCGCCACTACCAGCCCGCAGTATGGCTCGATCCGCGCCAGGCGATCCTGCGCGCCGGTGAGCTGGAACTCCCCGTCTGTGCGCCGGTCTTCCGCAATCATCCGGTCCAGCACATCGAAGATGCCGGGCGTGAAGAGGTGCAGGCCGAAATGCGTCAGGTACTGCCCGCTCGGCACCCCGCGGATGCGGCATTGCTCCCGGGCGGCCTCGGGGGTCGGCTTTTCCAGGAAACCGTCCACCTCAATCAGGCCCGCGGCCCCCTCGGCCGGGCGTCCCCGAGCGACGCCGAATCGCCGGATCGCTTCCTCCGGCGACCGCGTCAGGGCGGTGATGCTGTGTCCCGCGAAAGCGTCCAGAACCTGCCCGGCGCAGGAACGTTTGGTGCGGCTGATGAACACGTGATCGCCCAGGATCATCAAGAAGGGCTCGTCGCCCACCCATTGGCGGGCACACCAGACGGCGTGCCCCAGCCCATGCTGCTCCTCCTGCGGGACGAACGCCAGGCGCCGCCCCATCTCCTCCAGTCGCTCGGACCACTCGTAGGCCCGGTCCTTGCCCTCGTAGTGCGGCCGCGCGTCTTCCGGCATAGCGGCGAAGTAACTGCGAAACTCCTCCGCCGCGTCGGGCTGACAGACGATGCACACCTCCTCGATGCCCGCCGACAGCGCCTCCTCCACACCCATCTGCACCAGGGGTTTGGCGTAACCGTCACGGTCCACCAGCGGGAAGAACTCCTTCCGCACGCCGGAGGTGGCCGGGTACTGGCGCGTGCCCATCCCGGCGGCGGGGATCACGGCTTTTCGAACGGCGGTTGGCATCTGTAGTCACTCACGCTCCAAAGTATCTGCGCACTGCCGAGATCGAGTCGAAAGAAGGGGCAGGCCCGGCCCGTGGGAGCGCTCCTACGAGGCAAGGCAAAGTCTGTGTATTTTAACCCGAGCCTCGAATTCCGCAAAGTGCGGGGCCGGCGTTTGCCCCGTCGCCGGCAGTCTGATATGAAAGGGAGCACTGTGCCGATCACTCGCAAGATATTATCTTATCGGGAGCGGATGCCATGATGGAGTTTCCGGACGATTTCGTCTGGGGCGCGGCCACTTCGGCCTTCCAGATCGAGGGCGGGGCGCGGGAGGACGGCAAGGCGCCGTCCATCTGGGACACCCACGTCCACAAGCCGGGCGTGGTGCGGGACGGCTCGAACGCCGATGTCGCCTCCGACAGCTACCACCGCTGGCGGGAGGACGTCGAGTGCCTCAAAGAACTGAACGTGGGTGCCTACCGGTTCTCCATCTCCTGGGCGCGGGTCATCCCCGACGGCCGCGGCGAGTTCAACCAGAAGGGCGTGGACTACTACGACCGCCTGATAGACGCCCTGCTGGAAAACGGCATCACGCCCTACGTCACCCTCTACCACTGGGACCTGCCGCAGGTGCTGGAGGATGAGGTGGGCTGGGAGAGCCGCGAGATGGCGGACATCTTCGCGGACTACGCCGGCGGCATGGTCGCCACCTACGGGGACCGCGTGAAGCACTGGCTGACCTTTAACGAGATGCACGCGCTCGTGAATCAGGGCTACGGCTCCGGCACCAAGGCGCCCGGCAAGACGCTGCCCGAGGAGGAGGTGGCACAGGTATATCACCACGTCCTGCTGGCCCATGGGAAGGCTGTAAGCCGCATGCGCGCGGAACATGACGACCTGCTGATCGGCACCGCCGAGAATCCCCGCACCTGCGTGCCCGCCATCGCCACGGAGGAGAACATCCGGGCCGCCCGCATCGCGTGGGAGCACCAGGTGGGGTTTCTCTTCGGACCCATGTATGAGGGCCGCTATCCGGAAGGACTGGACGTGTATCCGGAAATCGGGGACGGTGACATGGAGACCATTCGGTCGGACCTGGACCTGTTGGGGCTGAATTTCTACTTCGGCACCTACGTGGAGGCCAGCGACGAGCCGCCCTACTTCCGCCGCTTGCCCTGGCCGGACTATCACCCCGCCGCGCCGTCCGAGGGCTGGATACGGATGATCCCGGAGACGGTTTACTGGGGCGTGCGGTTCTCGGCGGAGAAGTACGACGTGCCGGCCATCTACGTGTTCGAGAACGGCTTTCCCCTGCCCGCCGACGAGGACCCGGAGCAGAACCTGAACGACGTCTCGCGCATCATGTTCGTGCGCAGCTATCTGGGCGCCCTGCACCAGGCGGTCCAGGACGGCTACCCGGCGAAGGGCTACTTCTTCTGGACGCTGATGGACTCGTTCGAGTGGGTCAAGGGTTTCTCCAGCCGATTCGGCCTCTACCGGGTGGATTTCGAGACGCTGGCGCGCACGCCGCGCCTGAGCGCCCAGTGGTACCGCGAGGTAGTCTCACGCAACGCGATCGTCTGACGGCCCGGACGCTCCAACGGCGACGGCAGGCATGTCCGCAAAGCCGAAAACCCGTTGCTTATCCCACCATCACGCGGCGGCAAGCGCGCTGCAAACGTCGCAGGTCCGAGAAACCGGTAGAAGCCGGCTTGACAAAGCTCGCGGAAGGGATATTTTGTAATGTTGAAGGCCAACGTCCACTTTTTCTGCGATAATTGGGAGATCCGGGCACCAGTCTGCTGCGGTCCCAAGGAGCAGGTAATTGAATAAGTGCAATCTGACGGTGATTATTATTGCGATGACGAGTGCTTTGGCTCTGCTTACGTGCCCGCCGGCACGGGCGGAGGAGCCGGACGTTTTGGCGGAGCGGATTCTCAAGGCTGTAGACCGACCAGTTGGGTTGGCACACGTGCCCCGTTGTGGCGAGGGTGAGTTAGCCCTGGCTCTGGTCGAGGCTGATGAGGGTCTGTACATTCACGGGCAAGATGCCGACGCTGCGGATCTTGCCGCGGCCCGCGAAGCGGCCGATCAGCACCGTCTGTTGAATCGGCGTGCGTTGTTCGACCAGGGCGGGCTGAACCGCCTTCTGCCGGTGGGCAGGAGCTGTGATCTG
>CAYVBE010000142.1:0-11339 GCA_964448935.1 uncultured candidatus Brocadiaceae bacterium | reverse complement strand
GGCGTTGTTGGCCCGCAGGATGTTTACGCCCCACAACTTCAGCGGTGTGCCGTCCGCGCAAACGATCCTGTCGCCATCCATCTTGAGCCATCCGTGCTTGCCCGCCGGTTTCTCGATCCACTGCTCCAGGCCTATCTCGGACGGCCTTGAAAAATCGTTGTCCACCTCCACCGGGAACCAGTCCGAAGTGTCCACCCAGCGGTTTTCGGGCTCCAGGGTGAGCCGGCCGGGAACGCGGACGGTGATACGCTGTTCCCACGTGTCCCCGGCCGGGATGGTACGGCCGGCCGAATCGGTCATGAAGCGCACTTCGCGGACGTCTCGGTGGGCGAATACGGCGGGTTCGAAACTCAGTTCAGTGACCTCACCGGCGGGGCTGCGCAGCACTGCGCGGCGCACGCCGCCGTCGCTGCCTCTGCCGGGTGGCAGGGGGCGGGTGACCGTGCCGTCGGCGGTCTGCAGCGTCATCTCGCCGCCCTTGAAGTAGGGAGTGGGGCCGAGCACCAGTGCAACGGTGCCCTTCGGTTCGTCTGCCCGTCCAGGCACTCCGAACTGAAAATCGCGTTCCGGCGTGATCTGATAGACGATCTGGAAGGTGTCCCGTCCGGTCCGGCGGACTATCTGCTTCAGCCGGAACCGGGCCACGGTTTCGTTGTTCCGGATGAAGACCGCCTCGTCGGCGTAGACGCGCGCGTCGCCGTCCCGGGCCGGCAGGCCCCGCAGGTGCCGCTCACTGGCCACCTGCCAGGCCGGCCCCCTGGCCCGGGTCTCCAGCGGAAAGGCCACCGACCGGCCCTTGAGCACGATGAGATCGCTCCGGTGAGAGCCGACCACGGTGAAGTCCTGCGCCGCATGCAAAGCCGGCGCGAACAGGACAAACGCAACTACAAAAGAACAACACATCAGCACTCTATGAGACATTATCGGACCCCTTTGGGTCATCAGTCCGTTGAACAACGTCCCGCCGTTAAGCCAGAGACGCTTCACCTACACATTTTCGGGGAGTTCCGGAACCCGGTCCGTCTATGCCCGTCGAACGTCTTTCTTCTCCCGTCCTTTTCCCGGTGGATGTCAGCGGCGCGGGCTTTGCCAGAGCGTGCCCAGCTTCTCCAGCCGGGCACGGTTAGCGCGGACGGCTTTCGGTTCGATGATCAACTCGTCCCCGTGCCAGCCGACGTAGAGCGGATAGAGGTTCAGGCGCACGTAGTTCTGCGCGCGGGTGGCATAGTCATTGGTGTTCATGAAGTAAGCATACCACCAATCGCCGTCTTCAGCCTTGAACATATAGCCGTTGCCGCCGTAGGGGGCCCCCACGCGCAGGTTGCGCCAGGGCCCCTCGATGGTCTCGCTGACCATGTAGTTCATATCGTAACTGCCACTCCAGTCCGTCGAGTACTTGACGTAGAGACCGTTAACGATAAGCAGGCCGGTTTCGACGTCTTCCGTCCACGTCAGGTTTCGCTCCACGACCACGGGGTGCCTTGGCTCTTCGGTCTGGCCCTTCTCAAACGCCTCAAGACCGGGGAACCGCTGCGTCCACCCCGCATGGGCAAAGAGAATGGAACCGTCTTTGTCCCTGATGGTGTCGGTCGGAGCGGGAATCGCGCGGGCCGGGTCGTACGGACCGGCAATGGTGCCGGAGGTGGACCTGATCAGGTATGCGCCCATGCCCAGGATCATAACCTCCCCGTACACCGTGTCGCCCATCTCCTTGAACTTGGTGTCGAAAAGTTCGGTGCGCCCGGACCGGTTGCGGGCGATGAATTCTTCATATCTTTTGACATCGAAATCGGGGTGTGCCCTGAATTCGTCTATGTGCATGACGGCACCGGGTTCAGGTTCCCAGTGGAGAAGGTCCTTCGAGCGGTAAACCGGAACCTGGTTGGCCCATTCGTCCACGCTCCAGAATGAACCGGAACAGTAGTAATAGCCATCGTCGAATCGGTTGACCCACACGTCGCGCAGATGATACGGGATCAGGTCGGGATGCCCCTTCCAGAGGTCCAGGGCGGTGGCCTGCAGGGAGTTTACCGCCTGGAAGCTGGTGGTGTGACCTCGGGGATTGGGCGCCGGCAGGCTGAGAGCCGGACCGCCCCGGCCACCCTGGGAGACCACCGGCGTGACGGCCGCCCGGTAGGGCCACTGGCTGTATTCGTCCTCGCCCGAAACGGTGGCCAGCCAGCCACCCTCCCCGTCGGGCACCAGAGTGGACTGTCCGCCGTTGGCCAGCATCAGGCAGGGCTCGTGCCAGGGGCCCTCCAGGGACTTCGACCATGACGCCATCGTGTCTATGCTGTTATTCCCCAGGCGACCGGTGCGGGTGGTGAATGTCCAGATATACCACTCCCCCTGCCGGGCCAGATGAGTGCCCCAGATGCCCATGATCTCCGGTCGCCGAAGGTAGCGCGGATACCACTGCACCCCGGTGAACAGGGTCTTCACGGGGCCGACGAGCCTGGTGAGGTCGTCGCTCAGCTCCGCGTAGAAACCCTGGCCCCACGCGAGATAGATCGTCCCGTCCGAATCCTGGAACAGAGAGGGGTCGCGGCCCTGACGGGTGAGGCGGCCCAGGTCCTCGTAGGGCCCTTCTGCCCGGCCGGTCTTGCTCTTGAGGATGCCGATGCCCTGCCCGTTCATGGAGTAGACGATCCAGAACGTGCCCCTCAGGTAGTGCGGCTCCGGCGCGGTGACGGCCCGCCCGATGCGCGCCCCGGCCCCGCAGGTCAGGTCCAGGTGGCCCGCCTTCTGCCAGGGCAGGCCGTCGCCCTCGATCTCCCACACGTAGCCCAGGTCCGTCCAACTCTCGCGGTCGGGCGAGGACCACAGCCGCACACCCCGGTTGTGGCTCCAGTCCAGCGTGCCGTCCCGGGCGCGGCCGGCCTCGGTGCCGGTCAGATACCACGTGCCGTCCGGTCCCTGGCAGAGCGCGGCGTCACGCAGTGGATGGTCCATGACCGGTTCGATCATCGCCAGCAACTGCGGGGGTGACTCCGGCTTTTCACTCGGCTGACGGCGCGGAACGGAGGCGACAATCTCCACCTCCCTGGCCAACGCAGGCGTCGCAGGGACCGCCACGGCCTCAACGGAGTCGGGCATGGGCTCCAGTACCGGCCGGCCTCCGTCGCGTGCGGGCGGGGCGTAGCAGAGGCAGAGTTCTCCCTCCGGATCGGGGAAGGCCGTGACGCGGCCGGCGCCCGCCTTGAGCAGTTCGGGGCGGCCATAGGGACCGAACAGTCCGTCGGATCGGACGATGTAAGCGTCCTCGCTCGGACGCCCGCTTCGCAACGTCGTGGCGGTGTAAATGAACGCGTAGCCGTCTCCGTCGCGGACCAAGGACACTCCGTAGGGCGCACCGTGCTCGGGCAGCGAGGCGTCGGTGTAGAAGCCCTGGATGCGGGAGGGCAGGTAGACCGGGCTGCCCTGGTAGCCGACCTCGTTGTGGCGGAGGCCCTCCAGGGTGTCCGGGTCTTTGAGCGGAGCCATCATGCCGCCGCCCCAGACCAGGTAGCGGGTGCCGTCGCGGTCCACGAACAGCGAGGCGTCGCCCCGGCCGGTGGGCGCCCCGCCGGCCTCGGCAAGGAGGCGCGTGTCGGTGTAGGGTCCGCTTACGTCCGCGCCGCCGGGCATGGCGCCGGCCGCGTAGCCGTTCATGCTGAAGGTGATCCAGAATCGCTCGCCGTCGTGGGCCAGCCGGGGCGCCGTCATGCCGCGAGCGCGCTCGCCCGGAGGCCGGCCGGGGACGGGATAGAGCTCCGTCTGCCAGGCGCTCCCGCCGGCCGTGCGCGGGTTCGGGTCCTCCCACAGATCCCAGACGAAACCCAGGTCGGTCCAGCTTTCGAGGTCTCTGGAGGACCAGACGTGCACACCACGGTTGCTGTGGAAATCCGGAACACCATCTTTGCCTTCGAGCGCCGTGGTGCCGGTGAGGTAGAAACTGCCGTCCGGCCCACGGCAGACGGCGGCGTCCCGCAACGGCACGTCAATGACCGGTTCCAGACATTTTTCAGCGGCCAGGGCAAGATTCACGGCCGCGAAGAGAAGAACTGCAGCGAGTTGCACCGCTGTCTTCATCGTGTTCGTTCCTCGTGTTATTTTTGCTTAACCGACATACACTGAACCTGGCCGTCAATCATGGGGATGACAAGTTTTCCGTCGGCGGCGGACAGGCCGTCGAAGACGGGGCAGGCGGGGAGGTCGTATTCGGCCAGCAGCTCGCCGTTCGTGCCGTCGTGTATGAAGAGCCTGGCCTGACTGGCGAACTCGGCCGCGCGCTCCCATTCCTCCGGGTTCTCGCCCTCCACCACGCCGGCGCTGAAGACGATCTCGCCGCCCCGCCCGTCGGGGGCGGCCAGCATGGCGCGGACCAGGATGGGGACGTTGGCCTGCCAGAGCGGTTTGTCCGTGCGCATGTAGTCGCTGGCGTTCCCCCAGTTGCGCAGGCCTTTGGCCTGCTGCGCCTCGCGGTCTATCCTGTCGCCGCGGACGTTTGGCGTGTCGAAGGCGTCGGCCAGCACCAGATTTCCGCTGCCCGGCTCGTGCGTGGGGTACCAGCCGCCCTCGTAGTGCTTGGCGGCATACACCCGGTCGGCGCCCACTGCCAGCATGGTGCCGCCCCGGGCCGCGGTGCCGGAGCCACCGCACTTGCCCATCCACCGGTCGTCGTAGAGCCGGTAGTTGCGATGATACATGGTGGGGTCCTGGAACCCGTCGCTGGCCATCATGTGCATGCCGCCCATGGGCGTCAGGCCTATGATGCCCATGCGCTTCAGTTCCACCCGATCGAGCCGGGGCGTGAACTTGTTCTGCGCCATGTAGAGGTCCTTACCGTCGGAGACCAGCAGGTCCACAGCTCCGCCCTTCATACTGTAACCGGTGGCGTACTGCGTGGAGACCATCTCCTCCAGCCTTGCCCTCGTCTCTTCGTCTTTCGCGCTTCGGAGATCACGTTCCGTAATCACGGGTTGGCGCAACTGCTCCTCGGTGGGCCAGGGGCCTTCCAGCGTGTTGTGATGCCGGACCGCGCCGGTGGCGGGATCGAACGCGTAGAGGCGCAACCCGCCGTCCAGGTAGCTGTTCCGGCCCGCCACCGCGTATATCAGGCCATCATGGTAGAGCACGCTGCTGAAGACCGGCCAGACGCTCTCGACCCTGTCGTCCGAGAGGCTGAGCCGGTCGAGCGGGGCCGCCCGGAACCGCCAGGCCGGCGCCCCGTCCGATGCCCGCAGGCTGTACACCGCGCCCGAGCGGCAGCCGATGAACAGGCGGTCGCCCACGATGGTGGGCGGCCCGTCCAGCGCCCCCGGGAAGCTCCGGCGCCACAGCACCGTGCCGTCCGCTGCATCGAGACTGAGCAACTCGTAGGTATCCTTCTTCACGATATAGAGCCGGCCGCCGGCGCCCGTGGCCTGGGTCAGATGGCCGGTGCGGTTGTAGCCTTCCGGCGCCCGATCGGCGAGTTCTTTACTCCATAGCACCTGTAGTTCCGCCGACATGGGTGCAGCGGCCATCCCGGAGCGCCGGGCATCAGCGCGATAGGCGCGCCACCCAGTCTTTTTCATCTCACCGACCGGGTCGGAATAGGCCGGCCCCTTCTGAAGGCGCGATGCGTCCTCCGGCACCGGGGCATCCGCCAGCCCCACAGGGAGGTCGGCGGACAGCGCGTGGAATCCGATGATCTTTGCGCCGGCGTAGCAGGCACAGGGGTCCGGGCTCACATAGAACATGCCGTTGGCCGGCAGGTTGCCCATACCGCAGGCGCCGCGTATCCAGTCATTGACCATGTGTTGGTCGCCCTCCAGGTCAATGAACTCCGCCCCCCGGTGCGGGGTGATCAGGAACCGCTCCGTGGCCTTGCCGGCGAAACAGCGGATGTGGTGGCCCCGGCCGAGCATGCCGGCGATGTCCGGAGGCGGCGCCTCGGAACCGTCGGCCAGTCTTCTGGGGTACCTGACGGAATCGCTGTAGAGTATGCCGTCAATCACGCGCAATGCCGTGGGGAAACCGAATCCACCGGGCGTGCCAAGGCGCCCCTCCTGCCACAGCAGTTCTCCGTTCTGCAGGTCCAGGCAGTAGCCTCCCCCGCACGCGCTGCTGGCCCACAATACCTTTCCCTTCTCCACAAGCAGCGCTCCCAGCAGCGCGCGGCTGCCCAGGCGCCTGCGGTTCTGCACCGGGTTCGGGAACTTCCAGGCGGGCTCGCCGGTCTCGGCGTCCAGGGCCACCAGCGACTGGTAGTTGTGGTACAGCACCTTGCCCTCGGCCAGGGCCAGGCTCTGGTGCGCGACGAGCGGCGCGTCGTGCGACCAGAGTATCTGTCCGGACTCCCCGTCCACCGCCACAACGCGCTCCAGCGGCTGTTCCGTGAGGATGTCCAGCATTCTGGAGTGCAGCTCGGCGCGGGCTTCGTTGTGCTCAAGGCCCTGCTTGGTCAGCCTCTTGTATTCTTTCCAACTCACGCCTTTTTCTGTGTAGAAGTCCGTGGGCATCGGGATCTTCGTGCGCACCCGTGTTACGATCAGGTCGCCGTCGGCGACGATCTCGTCCACACTGCCCTCCAGCGGCACCTCGCGCAGCGTCTCGCCCGTGGCGGCGTCGAGGATGCTCAGCGGGCCCTGACGGTAGGTAAGGGAGGCATAGACCCTGTCGCCCTGCACCACGGCCGCCCGCCGGTTCAGGCTCAGCGGGCTGCGCCAGACGTACTCCAGGTTGGGCTGGAGACCCACGTCCTCGAACACCGGGTAGCCATAGCCCTTCAGCGGCCTCTTCCACAACAGCGCGCCGTTGAAGGCGTCGCGCGCCACCAGGGACCAGCGCTCGGCGATGCCGGTGTCCGGCAGCTGCCCGTCGCTGAACATGTAAGGCCCCTCGTCCAGCAGGTAGAAAGCCCGCCCGCCGCCGGTCACGAGGCCCAGGAAGCTGTTGCCCCAGTTGTGGCCGCGCATGTGCAGCGGCGGCGCCCACCAGCGGAAGGACTTCGGCGGGCCGACCTCCCGGTCCTTCGAGACCGCGTTGCCGGTGGAATCGTAGAGGTAATGTGTCCAGTCATCTATCGTCTCCGGCACGGGGACGGCCTCGGCGCCTTCGGGGGTGATCAACAGCCCGCGCGGAGCCAGGGCACGCCGCGCCTCCTTGTCGCTGACCAGCCCCTCCTCCGCCAGCACAAGCGCATTCAGCGCCCGCTCGACGAAGGGCAGGGAACCGCCGTCCCACGCGGCAACGGTGAACCGCCCCTGCAGCCCGGCCGCGTCAATGGCCTCCCACGCCTCCTCCACAGCCACCTCATCGCGCAGCAGCAGCCGCACGTGAAAGCGCCCCCTAAGGTCCCGAAGACCCAGGTCCGCCGAGCCCACCTGCGCCACCAGCCCGCCGGTGAACCCGGCGTCCTGTATCCGTTCAACGGGGTCCGCCGCGACGGCGGTGGCGGCGATCAGCAGTAGCATGAGCAACGTTCGGAGTGTTTTCATGGGCATGTGGCACCTCTTCTGTGTCTCGGTTTCGGGAGCTTCCCCGGGTGGACCTTGTGGACGCAGCCGACAATGCGCCCCGTAAGTCAACCACCAAGGCGTATTTGCTACATTCTAACATACGGATGGTCGTTGACGACCTGCCAGATCACGTCGTTGACTATCTCGGCTGTCTCAGGAGTTATCTCGAGCAGTTCGCCTTTGTCATGGTTGAGGTCGTAGCCGTTCCGGCGGTCCCACTTGTTGATGTAGGCTTTCTTGCTGTTGTAGATCTGCCAGTCGAGGTTGTGGGGCCTATCCCGGAACATAACCGCGTAGAAGGCGGCAGCGGCCGAGTAGCGAGCAAGCCCGATACGGATGTGCTGGATATCGGTATAAAACTCCTCGATGTCGTCAAACCCCGGGAATTCGCCGGCTTTCATTTTCCGGTGCAGTTCCAGCCAGACATCGCCGACCGGAATCATCTGGAGCCGGCCTTCTTTCCACAGATCCGTAAATTCCGCTTTCAGCGCTTCGAACAACTGATCGCCGATATCCTTGCAGCGGAGGTTATCCTTCCAGGGCCGGTCCGGATGATCGGGGCTGTACTTCTTCTCGAGCCATTCGTGTTCATAATCGAACTTCTCGCGGTCGGGGAATTCGGCGCGGGCAAGTCGGGCACCTTCGCGTCTGGCCCAATCCGGGCGTTCGCCCTCGGGCGGGACCGGAAAGGTCTCCGGCATGTGCGGCCAGTTCTGGTAGATGTAGATTGTGCCTCCGGGGTTCATGGCCAGGTACATCCGTATCATATCAATGCAGGCCGGGAGTTCTCCGATGTCACGCGGCTCGTTGAATTCTACGCCCATGTGCTCTTCCCGCATGAAATGCAGGGGCGCATGGAAAAACTGCAGCAGCATGCCGTCGTACGTTTCTCTGACGAAGCGTTTCGCATTGAAACTGGCTTTCGCGGCGTCGCCTTTGTCGAGCGTCAAATCCCCGCAGCTCTCGGCGAGATGGGCCAGACTTTCGAGTTCGTCGGCATAACGCTCACGGTCGAGTAGGAGGGTGCCGTCTTCGCTGATATCAAGCCCTGCATTCAGCAGGTGAAACCGATGGAAGTTTACCTGCCAGCCCGCACCCAGGATTGAAGTGACATCCCAGGTCTTTGCGGCGCTTTCGCCGAGTTCGTCATGCAGGTCCGGTTGTGCGCACGCCGTCAGGCTGTTGCCGAAATAGATCAACTTCAGCCTGTCCGGACTCTCCGCATGCACGGCACTCGAAATCGCGATGATTCCACCAAAGATCAGCGCCATCATTTTGAAGCGTTCCGTTCGCGACATCGTGGTTTCCTTTCAGGAATCAGACCGCGTGCTTTGCCAAAGTACGCCCATGCGTTCCAGTTTGGCCCGGTTTTCGCGCACGGCCTTGGGCTCGATGATCAGTTTGCCACCTTCCCAGCCGATGAACAGCGGGTAGATAATCAGACGGGACACTTGATAGCCGGTCTTGGCAAATTCGTTGGTGTTCAGGAAACCCGAGCTCCACCAGTTGCCCTCGAAGTCCCGGAAGATGTTGCCGTTCCCGCAGTATATTCCGCCGACGCGCGGCCGGCTCCAGAACTCCTGCGTCATATCGTCGGCATAGACGAAGGATCGGTCGTAGGAGCCGGTCCAGTGTGTCGAGTAGGCCACGTATTTGCCGTCGTACCTGAACAGACCCGCCTCGCAGTCCTGGGTCCAGTTGTGGTTGTAGGACGCCTTGATTCGACCCGAGTCGGAGACCTCGTCCGCCTCGTAAGCGTCCGCGTCCTTGAAGCGCCACCAGGTATCTACGCGGATATGAATGATGCTTCCGTCGTCCTCGTGAAAGGCGTCAGCCACACCCGGGCAGAGGCGAATCGCCTCGTACGGACCGGTGATCTTGCCACTCTCCGACTTAATTATGCCCATCCTCGTTCCGGCGCCGGTAACCAGGTACCAGCAGTCGTCGAAATGCTTGATATGCGTCTCGGCCGTCGTGAAGGATGTTCTCTTCGTGGCATTCTCGCCGAACAGTTTTTCCCAGATTCCTGAAGTGATCCACTCCTCGTCCTTCAGGTCCTCGGCCGGTTCCCACAGGCCGTCCAGCCGCTCCCAGTGCAGCAGGTCTTTCGAACGCCACATGAAGAACTCGCTCTTCGGAGTTTCGGGAAACCACCAGCCGCCGCTGAGGTAATAGAAACCGTCTTCGTCGTTTCGGGCGATATAGGTATCCCGGATGGTGCTCTGGATGTAGTCGGGCCACCCGCACCAGAGATCGAGGGTGGTGGACTGCATGGCCTGGGCCCGGTGGTACGGTACGTGGCCACGATCTCTTTCCGGCGCCGGCACACCATCGAATCTCAAGAACCCCTTAGTATTGCGCCGAACTCCCCGGTAGAGCGGACTGCCGAAGGGGCTGACCACCGGCCGGAACGGGCACTGGCTGTATTCGTCCTCGCCGGAGACGGTGCACCAGTAGCCGCCGTCATCGTCTGCGACGACCGTCGTCTGGGCACTGTTGGGGACCGACATGGACATTGCCGTCCACGGCCCGTCGAGGCTTTGCGACCAGGAAGCGTAGACGTCTATGGCGTTGATGCCGCCCCGCGCGGTGCGAACGGTGTAAGTCCAGAGGTACCACCGGGCGCCGGTGTCGTCCGTAATACGGGCAACGTGACTGCCCCACTGCCCCATCATGCGCGGGCGGCGGAACTGGCGCGGGTACTTCACATGGTCGGCAAGTAGCACCTTGTGTCCGGAATCCGCGACACCGTTCATATCGTCCTTGAGCCGGGCCATGAAGCCCTGCCCCCAGACCAGGTAAACCGTGCCGTCATCGTCTTCGAAGAGCGATGCGTCACGCCCGTGCTTGATAAGGCGCCCCAGGTTTTCGTACGGTCCCTCGGCTTTGCCGCTGGTGCTCCTGAGCAGGCCGCATCCCTGCCCGTTCATCGAGTAGGCGATGTAGAAGGTTCCCTTTATGTAGTGCAGTTCCGGGGCCGTGACCGCTCGGCCGATCTGTGGCCAGGCGCCGATGGTCAGGTCCATGTGCTCGGCCTTGTTCCAGGCACTGCCGTCCTTCTCGATTTCCCAGACGTAGCCCATGTCCTCCCAGTTTTTCCGGTCCGGTGAGCGCCAGACGCGCACACCCCGGTTGCGCGACCAGTCGCGGCGCCCGTCCGGCAGTTCGGTGGACTCTGTGCCGGTCAGGTACCAGGTTCCGTCCGGACCCTGGCACAGCGCCGTGTGGCGCAACGGGTGGTCGAATGCCTGCTCGATAGAGCTGACGAGTTGAGGCACGTCGTCCGGCATTTCGGGCCGCTTCATCGGCTCGGGATTGCTCGCTTCCGCAGCGGTTGGCTGCTGCGGCAACGGGAGAGGCTCTCTTGAAGCGACCTGAGGGTCTTTGACAAGTCCGTCACCAAGCGGGGCCATCGCGAGACTGGCGTAGCCCGGGGTCTCGGGGTGAGTTCCGCAATACGCAATGCGCCAGTTGCCTTCAGCGTCCTCGAAGGCCGTACAGCGGCCGCTGTCAGCGGCCAGCAGACGCGGTTTGCTGTAGCCTTTCGTAAGTTGATCGGAGGTAGCGATGTAGCTGTCTTCGTGGATGCCGCCGTGACGGTACGTGGTGGCACTGAAGATGAAGTTGTACCGGTCGCCGTCATGGAACACGAAGCCCCCGTAAGGCGCGCCGTGCTCGGGCAGACCGTCATCAACCGGCCATCCGTCAATCCGTGTCGGAAGGTAGACACGCTCGTGGCGTTCGTAACCGACCAGACTCATGCCGGCCTTGCGGACGTTCTTCAGGGACTCGATGTCCTCGCGCAAGGGGGCAATCATGCCTCCGCCCCAGACCAGGTAACGTTCGCCGTCCGTA
>CAYVBE010000141.1:0-11466 GCA_964448935.1 uncultured candidatus Brocadiaceae bacterium | reverse complement strand
AAGGCGGAACACATCAATGGCTATACGCTGCGTGGGACTTTTGAATGACCCTGGCAACTGCCCGGAAGGTATTTTCACTTGATGCGGGCGGCGGAACTGATAGCATTGATAGCTGATAGCTTGGCATGTCCTGGGAGAAACAGCCATGAGCGATGGCGGACCGGTCCCGTTTTCGGCCAACCCCGGTGTACCGCTCTACGACGCGGTGCGGGCCGACCTGCTGGAGAAGATACGCGACGGCGTCTATCCGCGCGGAACCCGCCTGCCCGGTCGCAACGCGCTGGCCGACCACTACGGCGTGGCCTACGGCACCGTGGACCGGGCCGTCCGCGAGCTGGAGGAGATGTGCGTGGTCAGCGTGCGCAACGGCGTCGGTTCCTTTGTCGCGGACCGGCCCGACGGGAAAACCGAAGCCGGGACGACCTCCACGGTCCGGCGTTCCCGCCGGCGGTCAACCGTTATCAGGCCGACCCAACCGGACATCCAACTCCAACGCCCGGCCACTCTGGGCATCGTTTCGAGTTTCTACCCGCCCGAGGCGCGTGCGTGGCACGCGGTGGTGGTGCAGTCCGTGGAGCGGCTGTTCTCGAATGCCGGCGGAGCCACGCGCGTCTTTGACCGGTGGCCGGACCCGGAGGGGCAGGCGATCAAGATGCAGGACACGCTGGCGCAGGCGCTCGACGCAGAGGTGGACGCCATCCTTGTGGCCGGCGTTCACTACCCGCTGTCCGACGCCGAGGCGACGGCCCGCTGGCTGCGGCCCGGCTGCCCGCCCGTTGTCTACGTGGCCTGGCACGCCCTTTCCCCCGCGTTGCCGCACGTGTATTACAACAATACGGCAGCGGGCCACGCGGCTGCCGAGCACCTGCTGGAGGCGGGCTACGAGCGGATCGCGTATCTCTACATCGAGGACGAATCGTGGGAGCAGCAGCGCCTGGACGGGGTGCGACAGGCCGTGGACTCGCGTCGCCTGCTGACGGTCGGGCCGGCGAGTCCCGCGGACGTTGATCGGTCCAAACTCATATCCCCGCGCCAGAGTGCATCGGAGCGACGACGGGCCGCCCGCCGGGTTATGGACGGCTCCTTTGCCACAGGGTCCCGACTTTGGGAGTGGGCCCGGGACGGCACTCTGGGCATCGTGGCGTGCAACGACGCCACAGGGCGGGGCGTGCTGGACTTCCTGGAGCAGAAGGGTCTGGAACCGGGCCGCCGGGTGGGCGTGGTTGGCTTCGACGACACCTCGCTGGCCCAGCGGTGCGGGCTCAGCAGCGTGCGGCCTCCCCTGGAAGACCTGGCCGAGAACGCCGTCCGGATGGTCGTGAAGACGCTGAATGGCGGGTGCGGCCCGCTGCAGATATGCTGCCGCTCTCAGGTGATAGCGCGCTCCTCCTCGCATCGTCCACCGGAGGACTCATGAATACGCCACACAATCGAACCGCCGTGTGGCTGTGCCTCTGCATTGCCGCACTGGTCCTGTCCACGCCGTCCGTTCCGGCCGCCGAAAAGGTCTTCGGTGACCCCGAAGAGGTCACCGACGGTCTGCTTCAGGAGAAGTTGCAGGGACCGCTCGCGGAGGTGGAGGAGGTCGTCTTCGCCGTGCACAGCGGCACGGGGTGGCACTGGTACGAGACGTTCGGCTACGTCTGCCAGCAGCCGAACCGCAAAAAGTTCGCCAGCGGCGGGCGTCTCTGCCGCCTCAACCTGCGCACCGGCGAGGTGAGGGTCATCCTGGACGTCCCCGGCGGCTCCGTGCGCGATCCGTGCGTACACTACAGCGGCGAGAAGGTCCTGTTCAGCTACCGCCCCGCGGAGGAGCAGCACTACCACCTCTATGAGATCAATCCTGATGGGGGCGGGTTGCGGCAGCTTACGTCCGGGCAGCGCGACGACATCGAGCCGGTTTATCTGCCGGACGGCGGCATCATGTTCTGCTCTTCCCGCTCCAACCGCTGGGTGCCGTGTTTCCGGACGCAGGTGGCCACCCTCTACCGGTGCGACGGCGACGGGAGCAATATCCGCCAGATTTCCTCCAACGTGGAGCACGACAACACCCCGTGGGTGCTGCCCGACGGGCGCGTTCTCTACACCCGCTGGGAGTACGTCCACCGGGGCGTGATGTCCTTTCACCACCTCTGGACGATCAATCCCGACGGCACGGGCCAGATGACCTACTTCGGCAACATGCACCCGGCCACGCTGATGATTGACGCCAAACCGATACCCGGCACGGACAAACTGGTCAGCATCTTCAGCCCCTGGCACGGCGGCCCGGAGCACAACGGGACGGTGGCGATCGTGGACCCCGATCGCGGTCCGGATGCCCTGGACGCCGCGCGCATCGTCAACCCGCCCGGCGTCGAATGGAAAGAGCCGGAGTGGCGAAAGGTCATCAAGAAGCTGAGGGACGACCAGGGCGAGTGGCGCGACCCCTATGCTCTGGGCGAGGACTGCATACTGGCCGCGCGGGAGGCCAGTCTGTGCGTCATAGACGGAGACGGGCGGTTCCAGGTCATCTACTCGATCCCGCATAGGAGCGGCATGTGGCTGCACGAACCGCGCCCGCTGATGAGCCGACCACGCGAGCCGGTGCTGGCGCAACGTGCCGACTGGAGCCGGAAGACGGCAACGCTCGTGCTGCAGGACGTCACCATCGGCCGCAACATGCAGGGCGTCGAGCCCGGCACTATCAAGAAGCTGCTTGTGGTGGAGGAGCTGCCCAAGCCGGTCAGCTTCCACGCCCAGATCGAGCCGTCCATCGGCCAGCACAATATCGAACGCGTACTGGGCACGGTGCCGGTCGAGCCCGACGGATCGGCGCACTTCAAGGTGCCGCCCGTCCGGTCGCTGGTCTTCCTGGCGCTCGACGAGAACGACCGGTGCGTCAAGCCCATGTACAGCTTCGTTACCCTGATGCCGGGGGAGATGACAAGCTGCGTGGGGTGCCACGAGCCGCGCACCAAGACCCCGCCGGACCTGGAGACGCCGCAACTGCAGGCCCTCCGGCGGCCGGCCGACACCCTGCAGCCCGTGACCGACCTTCGCTACGGCATCATTGATTACCCGCGCGACATCCAGCCCATACTGGACCGCCACTGCGTGAAGTGCCATAACGCGGACGACTTCGCCGGGCGGGTGAACCTGACCGGAGATCGCGGTCCGGTGACCACGTTGAGCTACGAGTACCTGAGTTCACCGAAGTTTTACCGCGAGGGCTCCGACGGCAACGTGGAGCCCTACAGCGCCCTGAGCGGCGCCGGCGACCTGCCGAAGCACTTCACGCCGGAGCACCACGACGTTCAGGCCACCCCCGAGGAAGTGCGGCTCATCAAGCTCTGGCTGGATACCGGCGCCTGTTTCGCCGGCACCTACGCCGCCCTGGGCAGCGGCATGGTGGGGGCGGAGATGGAAGAGCTATGGGGCCCGACCCCGGACGATGTGCTACAGGCGGAGATTGACGTCCTCTCGCGCCGGTGCGACTCGTGTCATCTGCGCAGGGATCGCAAGAAGCCGTTCAGGCAGATGTGGCACACCGACTTCCCGGACAGGGCTCTGAGCGATCAATTCAGCAACCTCTCACACCCGGAGAAATCCGTCGTCCTGCGCGCCCCGCTGGCGAAGAGCGCCGGGGGCCTGGGTCTCTGCAAGGACAGGGATACCGGACTGCCGGCGGAGGTCTTCCGGAGCAAGAGCGACCCGGACTACCGGAAACTGCTGGACGCCCTGAACGCATCCGCCGAGCAGCTCCATACCATCAAGCGCTACACCATGGACGGGTTCGTTCCCAACGAACACTACATCCGGGAGATGAAGCGATACGGCGTCCTGCCGGAGTCTTACGAACCCGGCAAAGACCCCATAGATGTCTTTGAAGTTGACCAGCTTTACTTCCGGTCCTTCTGGCACCGGCCGGAGGAGCATAGCACCATAGCTGAGGAGCTGACTGAATGAAGGGAAGACGCATGAGGACTGCCTGCCTGATTGCTGCATGTATGTTCGTGTTTTCGGCCGCCGCGACCCGTGCGAGGGAGCCCTGGGGCAATGATCCCTCCCATAACATGGTGCTGGAAGCCGAGGACCTGCCGATCCACTTCAACGAGGACACTTTGATCTGGGAGGTTAAGACCGGTGCCAAACACCAGTTCCCCATGCCGACCATCGTGGGGGATAAGTGCCTGGTGGGCAGCGACGCCCGCGGCAATCCCGAGCCGTTCTGGAGCCAGGCTGCGGATCACGGCGCTGCGTTCACCTGCTACAGCATGGAGGAGGGCTCGGAGATATGGCGGCTGATCGTGCCTCAGGGAGGCTACGGCCCGGGCACGTACGGCGTCTGCGGCACGCCGGTCGTTGAGGGCGACCGCATCTACATCATGGCCATGTGGGAGGTCTTCTGCCTGGACCTGGACGGGCTGGCCGACGGCAACGACGGCATGCAGGAAGAACTGGGCATCATGACACGGCGCCCCTTCGATGTGCCCGAAGGCGAGAAGATGCCGACCGTGCTCCCCGAATGGGCGACCGACGTGATCTGGCACTTTAGCCTGCGCCAGTTGGAGACCAAAGTGCAGGATGCCACGAGCTGCTCGGTCATCACGGTGGACGACCAGCTATGGGTCAGCACCGCGCACGAGATCGGCAGCCGGGCGCGGGCCTACCGCCCCGGCGCCAACAAGCCTCATATGGTCGTGCTGGACAAGGAGACCGGCCGGCTGGTAGCCCGTGACGACATGGACGTGCCCATCGTCTTCCACGGCGAATGGTCCTCGCCATCGCTGATCGAGGTCAACGGGGAGAGGGCCGTGATCTTCCCCGATGGCTACGGCGTCCTCCATGCGTTTGGCATACCGGAGGTCTCCGAAAGCGGGCCGCCCGTCACGCTCGAGGAATACTGGACGTTTGACATGAACCCGCCCGAGAACCGCTACCTGGAGGACGGCCGGGAGATCGTCTACACCGTGGACAAGCGGCTCGACTTCAAATACCCGCCGGGCTATTACACGGACACCGAGAAGTTCTACATGTACACCGAGGAGGGCACCCCGGAGAAGGACCCCGAGCACTGGACGGGGTTCGCTCCCGAGACCAAGAGGCTGGCGGACGGCCAGCACGAGACCATCACCGGGCCGTGCGAGATCATCTCCATGCCGGTCACCGTCGGCAACCGCATCTACCTGGGCATCGGGCGGGACCGCGCCTACGGCCTGGGCAAGGCACCGGGACGTTTCGTCTGCCTGGAGCTGGACGACGTCCGCGAGACACCGCGCATCGTGTGGGAAGACCGCGAGATCGGCCGCACCCAGTGCACCGCGTCGGTGGCGGACGGGCTGGTCTACGTTGCCGACGGATACGGCAAGCTCAACTGCTACGACGCGGACACGGGAGAGGTCTTCTACCGCTACGACCTGGGTTCGAAGAGCGTCCGTGAGCGCTCCCAGATGGTCGCTGACGGCAAGGTCTACATTTGCACCGACAGGCGTGTGATGACGGTGCTGGAAGCGGGCCGGGAACCCAACCTGCTCGCCGAAAGCCGCCTGCGGGAAACCACCGCCACCATCGAGGCGGTGGACGGCAAGATACTGCTTGCAACCCCGCGAGGGCTGGCCCTCTACGGCGCTGCGGGGACCCAAACACCGGCAGAACAGGAGTCTGAATAAGTGCGTACGCTAACTCTGGTACTGTGTTTCCTGTGTACCTTTGTGTTTGCTGACGCGTCCGTGGCGGGACAGGAACTGGACCTGCGCCGCGAGGCGAAGCTGCAGTGGGACAGCATGATGGTGGCCTTCTTCCAGGAGGAGCCGGGAACGTGGTCGTTCAACCAGCTCGTCCGGGAGACCACAGGGCGGGCCCATCACCCCCAGGCAGGTCTGATGGAGGATGACCGGGACCCGGCGGACGTTATCCTGCGCCGGACCCGCGCACTGCTGCGACACCTGCGCACCGGTCACCCCGGTCTGGACCTCAGTGCCGAGGCGTCGGAACTGGAAGCGCTGGCCGAGGAGATACAGTCGAGCGAACCAGAGTGGGAGGAGAAAGTCTGGCGCATACCGCTGACCAAGGGGCAGGGCGGTATGAAGGTGAACGACTGGCAGGAGGTCGAGGGCCGGGCCGTGGCCAACAGGGCGGAGCGCCTGCCCCTGTTCACACTGGTCTATCTGCTGCAGAGGCGGATTGCGTTCAAGAATCCGTTGCTCGACTTCGACAGGATCGTCTTCGTCAAGAAGCACCCGGCCGCGCTCAGCCACATGGTGGACCAGTACTTCGGCATCGTGCAGGTTCCGGGTGGCGGGCTTTTCGTGCTGGAGAACGCCTTTACGGATTCGCCCCGGGCCCTGAACTGCCTGGCCGATTCGGTCTGCGGCAACGGCAGCCTCGAGGGGAGGAAGCTGGAACCGGGCGCGTTCTACGCACCGGACCTGTCCTACGACGGGAGCACGATCTACTTTTCCTACACCGAGACGAAGGAATTCTTTGGTCAGGGGCAGGCGCAGACCGAAGGCAAGGTATCCTTCCGCAGCAAGGACACCCCCTACGAGTGGGACGAGACGACGTCCTTCCACATCTTCAGCGTGAACGTTGACGGAAGCGGCCTGACGATGCTGACCGACGGTCCGCACAACGACTTCGATCCCTGCCTGCTGCCCAACGGGCGAATCGCATTCGTCTCCGAACGGCGTGGCGGCGAGGGGAGGTGCCATCCCCGTCCCTGCCCCACCTACGTGCTGCACTCGATGCTCCCCGACGGCTCGGACATCACGCCGCTGAGCTACCACGAGACCAATGAGTGGCACCCCAGTGTGAACAACGAGGGCGAGATCGTCTACTCCCGTTGGGACTACGTGGACCGCGAATTCGGCGCCGGGCAGTTCCCCTGGGTGACCAAGCCGGACGGCCGTGACGCCCGCGCGCTGTTCGGCAACTACGACGAAGCGCGCCTGGGCGGCGCCCAGTTCGAGCCGATGGCCATACCGGGCACGAACAAGTACGTCGCCACAATCTGCGGGCACCACTCGCAGAGCTTCGGGCCGCTGTCCGTGTTCGACATGTCGGTGCCCGAACTCGTGAATGAAAAGAAGACCGTAGTCCACCTGACGCCGGAGCAAGCCGGGAAACTGACTCCGTCGGCCTATACCTCGCCCTGGCCCCTGGACGAGCACTACTTCCTGGTCAGCTACTCGCCGCAGTCGCGGAAGCTGGCGGGGGCTTCTTACAAGATGATCCCGTACGATCAACCCGTCCAGCACGGCCTGTACCTGCTGGATGCGTTCGGCAACCGCCAGTTGCTCTACCGCGACAAGAGCATCGGGAGCCAGAATCCGATTCCGCTCAAACCGCGGCCCCGGCCCAGAGTGATGCCCCACGCGGTGGACCATGCCTTTCCTCCGGGCAGAGAGCCGCAGGATAAGGCCGAGATGCCGGACATCGCCACGCTGGCGGTCATGGACGTTTACGCCTCGCTGAAGCCCTGGCCGGAAGACAGGAAGGTCTCGCGACTGCGCGTCGTGCAGCTTTACCCCAAGTCCACGCCGTTCCAGGACAACCCGCCCATCGGCCACGCGGCCATGATGAACGCGCGGGGGAGCCTGGGCAGCGTGCCTGTTGAGCCGGACGGCAGTGCGCACTTTCTCATACCCGCTAAAATCCCGGTTTACTTCCAGGCTCTGGACGAGGACGGCCTGGCGATACAGACCATGATGAGCGATGTCTATGCGCACCCCGGCGAAACGCTGACCTGCGTGGGCTGCCATGAGCCGCCGAGCATGACGGCGCCCGCCAAATCCTCCATGCCCCGCGCCATGCAGCGGCCTCCCAGCCGTCTGGAAACGGACGTGAGCCGAGGGGAGCCGATGAACTTTGCGCGCATCGTGCAGCCCGTGCTGGAAAAGCGGTGCGTAGGGTGTCACCAGAAGCATGACAAGGCGCCCGACCTGACCGGTGAACGCCCCGAGAAGGGTCGCAATCGTCACGTCTGGTCACGCGCGTACCTGAACCTCCAGCCGTACATCTGGTACGTAGATGGAAGGGAGAGGGGCGATGACAATCCGCACCGCATGCGCAGCCGTTCCACCCCCGGCGAGGTCGGCGCGCACGAATCGAAGCTCTACCGGATGCTGGTGTCCGGGTCTCACACGGAGCGCGTGGAGTTGACGGAAGAAGAACTCGCGCACATCACGCTCTGGATAGACCTGAGCGCACCCTTCCTGGGCGCATACCGCGACTGGAAAGCACAACGCGAGGGAGAGCTGGTGCGGCCGGTCCTGGAGTGAAAGCCTTGGAGAGCCGGGCGGGAAGATCTCCCGCAGAAAAACCGTCCGACAACGCTGGAGGCGTGTAGCATGTCCACCCGTAATACGATGGCACAACCGGTTCGCTCGTTCCTTCTGGCACTGGCGATTCTGACGGGCCTCGTGTGGGGATGGACACCGGCGCGTGAGTCCGTGCAGTGGAGCGACCCGGCCAACAACGGACGCAACAACTACCTGGAGGCGACCGGGCTGCCCCGGCATTTGAACGACGGGACTGCAGTATGGGACGTGTCCGTAAAGGCCCGCTGGAATTTCGCCCGACCGGTCGCCGCCCGAGGGCGGCTCTTCGTGGGCACCACCATTGGGGCCGTGAAAGATGAGGCACTGAAGGCCGCCGCGACGAACAAAGCGGCCGCACTCATCTGTTTCGACTATCGCACCGGGGAACGGCTGTGGGAACTGCCGGTCTGCAATCCGTCCAACGTGGGCTACGGTGTGGTTTCACCCGTGGTGGTCGAGGGAGACCGTGTCTATGGCCACACCGGATCCGACATCGTCTGTCTGGACATCAACGGTCAGGCCGACGGTAACGACGGACCGTTTACCGATGAGATGGAGTACTGGCTGAAGAAGAACTGGAAGGACGAGGTGCTCGGCGAGCCGCTGAGTGAAATGAAGCCGGGCTATGCGGACATCATCTGGCATTTCGACACCAGCAAGCTGCGTGTCAGGCTGCACGAAGGGGCTGCGGGTACCCCACTGCTGGATGGCGAGGTGCTGTGGGTCAGCACGGGGCATTGCATCGGCAAGAAGCCGGCCCCCGCTTGGACGGAGCCGGAAGAGGACGAGGACTGGAAATACCGAAAGGCGCCGAACGTGGTGGGATTCGACATCCGAACGGGCGAACCGCTGGCATGGGACGAACTGGAGATACCGCGCGTCTTTCACAGTCAGTGGTCATCGCTTTCTATGGGCGTCGTGGACGGGCGAAAGCTGCTTTTCTGGGGGGACGGGTACGGCGTGCTGCACGCCTTTGCCTGCCCGGAAACGGCCCGGCAGGGAGCACCACACGTACTGGAAGAGGTATGGCGCTACGATGCCAATCCGCGTGAGTATCGCTGCGACGCCGAGGGCACCCCCCTGCCGTTCCCACGGCACGATACCCGGAAGACGCCGGAAGTGCCCGGCATGGTCGTTGGGCCGCAGCACATCATCTCGACGCCGGTTTTCCACGAGGGGCGTGTCTACGTTGCTATCGGAAGGGACCGTTTCTACAACGCCAAGGAGCAGGGGCGTGTGCTCGGACCGGGCATGATCTCCTGTCTGGATGCCTCGCTAACGGGCGAGATCGGGCCGGAAGGAGTCATCTGGCGCTCAAAGGAGATAGGCCGCACCCAGTCCACCCCGTCCATTGGAGACGGGCTCCTCTACATCGCGGACATGCAGGGCTATCTCCGGTGTTTCGACGTGGAGACGGGGGAACTGCACTGGAAGCAGGACCTGGGGGCGATGGTCCTCGAGCGCTCCCAGATGCTGGCCGACGGCAAACTGTATGTGGCCACCCGCAAGAACGAACTCTTTGTCTTCAAAGCCGGTCGCCGGCCCGAACTACTCTCGAAAACCCGGCTGCGCAGCATGTCTGCAACGCCGACCGCCGTGGACGGTCTGGTATTCCTGTGCACGCAGCGCAGAATCGCCGCTTACGGAACCCTCGGCCCTGCCCCGGAGTAGGGGGGCATGGACCCGCCGGTGCGTCAGACACCCCGCTCGTGCCAGTAGCGCGCCTGCGGCGGCAGGCCGCGGGGGTCCTCCTCGAATGGCACCACGTCCGAGGTGCGCACGTACCAGTCGAGCAGCCGCGTGGACAGGTTTTGCTGCACCTCGGCATACTCGGGGTCGCCGTGCACGTTGTGCAGCTCCTGCGGGTCCCGGGCCAGGTCATAGAGTTCGTGTTCGCCGGATTCCGGGCGGCGCACGAGTTTGTGCGTGAGGGTGCGTATCATGGTCGCCCGGCAGACGCTCTCGGGATGGTCCTGGTTCAGCTTGAGCTTGGGGTAGTAGACTGCCTCCGGGCGCAGGCCCCACGAGTCGCGCTCGGGGTCTCCTTCCAGGCAGTGCGGCTCGCGGGCGTCGTAGCCGGCCTCGGCATACACGGCCCGGTCCGGGTCGCCCGGCTCCCCCCGGAGCTGCGGCACCAGTGAGCGCGCGAAGTGGGTGTGCCGCGCCTCGATGCCCGCCAGCTCCAGGATGGTGGCCATCTGATCGTGTATCTCCACCTGCTCCTCGACCACGTGCCCGCTCGCGCCGCCCGGGGTGCGGACGACGAACGGGACGCGGGTCAGGCAGTCGTCCACCCCCGAGGACCATTTCTCCACCAGCCCGTAGTCGCCGGCCCAGTCCCCGTGGTCGCTGAAGACCAGCACGGTGGTGGAGCCCGCCAGGCCGGTCTCGTCGAGGGCATCCAGGACCCGGCCCAGCAGGTCGTCAATGGCCGTGATCATACCGCAATAGACGGCGTTGAGCTCGCGGAAGATGCGCTCGGGCGTCTCGTCCAGCCGCCGGGTCTCGCGTATCAGGCGATGGTAGGAGGGCTTCCCGGGTAGCTCTGCTGGGCGCAGCTCCGGCATGTCGTCCGGGTCGTACATCTCGTAGTAGGGCGCGGGCACGGTGTAGGGACAGTGGGGCATGATGAGCGGCAGGAACAGGCAGAAGGGCTGCTGCTTGTGGGAGCGCCGCAGGAACTCGATACCGGCGTCCACGCACGCCGCGTCGTCCAGATCGTCCAGCGTGCCGGGCAACTCCTCGTAGAGAAAGCTGTAGTAGCCCGGCTCGTCCTGCCGGACCACTTTGTCTCCCCTGCCGAAGCCCATGGGTCGCGGATGCGCGTAGTAGGTTACGGAGCCCTCGAAGCTCTCCTGCGCCAGCAGGTCGTTCTTGCCGAACCACACCACCTCGTAGCCGGCCTCCGTCAGGTATTTGAACAGGTGGGGTTCGTCCGGCCTCAGCAGGTGCCAGAGGGTCCGGTGCCCGCGCACGTGCGGATACCAGCCGGTCATGAAGCTGCAGCGGGACGGGGAGCAGACGGTGTGTTGCACGAAGGCCTTGTCGAACCGCGTGCCCTCGCCGGCCAGCCGGTCCAGGTTTGGCGTTTTCACCTCGGGATGCCCGTAGCACCCGGCATAGTCGCCGCGCCACTCGTCCGGGTTGAAGATCACGAAGTTCTGCA
>CAYVBE010000140.1:0-11527 GCA_964448935.1 uncultured candidatus Brocadiaceae bacterium | reverse complement strand
GAGCCCTCATGTCCTAAGCAGTTGCCACTGCTGGACTTATAACCGGACAGTAGTGCAATCTCATATGAGAACAGGATGGCATGAAATCGCCAGTGGCAAACCTACTCGTAACTGGGCTCAACCACGGGAAGCACTACGAAGAGTGTTTCCAGGTATTCATCAAACTGCGGAGCTGCCGCCTTTTGGAGGGATACACTCGGAAGCTACCACGGGAATGTGTCCGGATTGCGGGGCAACAGTGGATCTGGGTATGTTGATCGTGAACAGAGAAGGGGGCTGGCATCTGCCTGCCACCAGGGAGAGGCCGACCCAATTGGCGGAGAGTAGCATCGGACGGATGGCCGAACACCTAACGCGTCGGATAACGTCGGTGGATCGGCACGGGGGACTTGCTACGGGAAGCACTTCGTCGCCGAACGGAGGTGGTGAAGTGTTACCATTTTGTTACCAGCAGGATCCGAAACGTCCGGAATTGCGCGGAAATAAGCCGAAACGTCTGCCTCGGCGTAAAACGTTTAGAGTGACACGCTTAGGCGTAAATCACACCCAAATAAGGAGTTACGATCCACCCCGTCTACGGATGTTGAGACCGACGCGTATGCCGATTCCGCCACTCTGGCACCCGGTTGCCTGTTTTCTTCCGCCTTTCTCATCACTGTAGCGAACCCCGTCAGGCAAGTCAACCGGCCGACCCCGCGGCCCGACTGCGTGCCGTTCTGCTTTACGTGGGACGAGCACCGGGATACTCTGGGGGTCCACCACCGGCAATATCTGGGAGAGCCGAAGCATGGGTTGCAAAGTTCCACGGGTCTTCTGCCTGGTCCTGCTGCTGGGCGCTTCGGCCGCCGCGGGCGCAGACTGGCCCCAGTGGCGCGGGACGAACCGAGACGGCGTCAGCCCCGAGGGCTCCGGCTGGCCGACGGGCTGGCCGCCGCGCGAACTGTGGAAAAAGAACGTGGGCCACGGCTGCACCTCGCCGGTGGTGGCCGGCGAGCATCTCTACGTCATGGGATGGCGCGGCAAACCGGACCGACGGACCAATCCAAACGGCACGGACGTGGTGTACTGCCTGGACCGGACGACCGGAGATGTACTCTGGCAGCAGCAATACCCCGCGCGATACCAGGGCCGGCATCGCAGGGGAGACCTGCAGCGCTACGGCGGCCCCTCCTCCACGCCCACGTTCGACCCGGAGACCGGCAACCTCTATACCATCGGCATAGACGGCGAGTTCCGGTGCTGGAACACGGGGGGCGGTGGGAAGCTGCGTTGGAGCATGAATCTGTACGACCGCTACGGGGTCGGCCAACGCCCCAGCGCAGGCGGGGGAGCGCGGGACTTCGGTTTTGTCGGCTCGCCCCTCGTGCACGGCGACGTGGTGATCGTGGAAGTGGGCGACGACGAGGGAACGCTCATGGCCTTCGACAAGCGCAGGGGAGAGCGTCGGTGGACCTCGGACTACGCCGGGCCCGCCGGACACACCGGCGGGCCAGTGCCCGTCAGGATGGCCGGGGAGGACTGCGTGGCGGGGCTCTCGCTGGAAGACCTGGTTGTGGTCCGCGCGGAGCCGCCCAACGCCGGGCGGACCTTGCTGCGGCACGCGTGGCAGACCCATTTCGCGTGCAACATCCCCACCCCGGCGGTGACCGAGGACGGGATTGTTCTGACCTCCGGATACAACCACCGGGAGACGGTGCTGCTGCGCCCGTCCGCCTCCGGCGCCCGCCGGGTATGGCGCTCCGGCAGACACGCGGTCGCAAGCAGTCCGGTGGTGCACGCCGGGCAGGTCTTCGTGCTGTCGGGCGCCCTGAGCTGCCTGGACCTGGAAACCGGCGCCATCCGATGGAGCGGCGGCCGGTTCGGCCACGGCTCCTGCATCGCGACGGCCGACCACCGGCTGATCGTCTTCGGAGAAGGCGGCGACCTGGTCCTGCTGGACGCGCGGCCGGAGGTCGGCCGGTACACCGAACTGTCCCGCCTGGATGGCCTGGTGCCCGCCACCTGCTACCCCCACGTGGCCTTCAGCCGCGGCATCATCTACTGCAAGGACAAGGCAGGGAATCTCATGGCTCTGTCCGCGCGGCGCGGCGAGTGAGGGCCGGCGTGGCTACTGTTCCGGAGTCCCTTGCTCGTTGAGGGCCTGCTCGACCACCGCCAGCAGCGCCCTGGCGGCCGCGTCCGCCGGCCGGTCCTTCAGGTAGCCGCGCAGCAGTTGCCAGGCCTGCTCGTACCGGGCACGATCCACGTAGAGTCGCGCCAGGTAGAGCACGGCCAGGCGCCCCGAAGCGCCGGCACCAGACCGTGCCCTTTCGTAGTATGTTTCCGCCTCGGCGTAGTCCTCGGCCTGCTCCGCCAGCCGCCCCGCCCACAGGTAGACGGACGCGTCCGCCTCCCCCATCTCTATCAGCTTCCGCAGCACCTCGCGGGCCTCCCCGGGTTCTCCGGCGCGCAGGGACATCCGGGCCTCGGCGATGCGCATGGCGCGCGTCCGGTCCTGCTCGGGCACCACGGCCAGCCACTCCCGCAGCAGGCCGTCCCGCTCCCCCCGGTCGGCGGCTCGGATCAGCAGGTCCATCACGTCCGCGTCGTTGCGCGCTTCATCGGCAAGGGGGCCCGTCAGCAGGTCCCGGCCGCGCCTCAGCACGGAAAGCCAGTTACCGGCGGCCAGTTCGCTGAGCAGCAGTTGCCGGTGTCGCTGCAGGTTTCCGGCGTCGCACAGCACCGCCGCCTCCAGCGCCGCCCGGCGGGCGCCATCCTGCCCCTGCTGCGCACGGATGTCGGCCAGTTGGCCCCACAGACCGGCATCGGCCGGGCTGAGGCCGAGCAGGCGCACTGCCACCTGCGCGGCGCGCGCGAAGCGCTCCTCCCGGACCAGCAGGCTCAGGTCGAGCTGCCGGAACCGACGGTCATCCGGGAACCGCATGATTCCATGGTCAACCAGCAGACGGCAAAGCCTCCAGTCCTCGGTCTGCGCGGCCACCTGCGCGTAGAGCGCCAGCCACTCGGCGTCCGACTCCTGCGGCCGCACGACACGTCCCAGCAGCGGCGCGGCGCGGTCCCAGCGCTCCTGCCGCACGTATATCTGCGCCAGCGCCCTGCGCGCCTCGTCCAGACCCTCGTCCATCTCCAGGGCGCGGCGATAGGCGGCAGCGGCGGCATCCAGGTCTCTCCCCCGCATCTGCGCGTGTCCCAGCAACAGGTGGCGCAGGGCATGGTCCTCACCATCATAGGCCTGGAGCGCTCGGATAGCCCGCCTGTAATCGCCCGCGTCCAGCGCATCCCGCGCAACGTCCAGGATGGTCGCCAGTTGCCGGGGCACGGGCGTCTCGGGTTGCTCGGCGGCTGACGCAGCCCACGACCACAGGGCCGCAATGCAGAGGAAGACAACTATGGGCCGTCTGGCCGATGTCACGCTCACTCGAGCCTCCACACCAGGGTGAGTCGCACGGTGGAGGACACCTTTCGACCGCTGCGCCGGGCCGGCTCAAACCGCAGCGTGCGGCAGACGCGACGCGCCGCCTCGTCGAACACCTGGGGCGGCTTGCTGGTCAGAATCTCCATGTCCGCCACGGAACCCTCGGTGTCCACCTGCAGCCGCACCTCCGTCTGTCCCGTGATGGATTTGAGCCGTGCGCGATACGGGTAGTATGCCGAAAGGTCCGGCGGCCGGATCAGCACGGGACTGCTCGTCCCTGAGCCGGTCCCGGACTGCTCCGTCTCACCGGTCCAGACAGCCGCCGCCAGGGAGAGCTTCGAGGGCGCCCCGGCTTCCGGCCTGTAGACGGGAACGCTCACGTCGCTCTCGAAAGCCACCTCGGGGGTATCCATGGACGGCAACGCGGGCACGGACACGTCCGTCGCGAGGGACGGCATGGCGGGCGGGGCCGGCTGCGAGAGGCTGACCCGCCTGGGGCGCGCCGGCTGCTGCCGGGCCACGGGTTTCCGTTCAGGCTCCGCCACCGGCTCTTCCGGCTCCTCAACGTCGGTCACACGGACGGGGAGAGTGCGCACCGGGCCGCGCTCTTCGGCGGCTATATCCGCGCTCCAGGACGCCAGATAGAGCATCAGCCCGGCGTTCAGGACCAGCGCCGCCAGCACCGCCCCGGCGTGCCGGAGCCATGCGCGCCCGGTGGCGCGCTGCCGGCCGATGTCCTCTCGGGTCTGCACGCTTCTCACTCCTTGATAGCGGCTACGTCCACGGATTCTGCGCCCGCGCTCCGGCAGGTGTCCAGCACCCGCAGCAGCAGGCCGGTGGGCACCTCCCGGTCGGCCTGGATCACCACTCGAGCGACGCCTGCGCCGCGCAAGGCACGTCGGATGGATGACTCGTCGTCGGGCGGGATGCTCCGCCCGCCCACGTGCACGCTGCCGGATTTGGCGATGGCCACCGGCAGGTACCGTGTCGTCACGGGCCGGGCGCTCTCGCTGCGCGGCCGGTTGACCACGACGCCCGCATCCTGCACAAAACTGGTGGAGACGATGTAGAAGATCAGCAAGATGAACACCATGTCTATCAGCGGGGCCATCTCGATGGTGGTCGCCTTGCCTTTATGGCGCCGGCCCGTCAGGGTGCCTCTACGCATGGCTCTCCCCCGGCCGCGCGGTCTCAGCCATTCTGGACATATAGTTGATCCGCTCCATCCTCCGCATCAGCACGCGCTCCGCCAGCAAGCCGGGCGCCGCCACGGTCAGCCCGTACTGCGTGGTGAGCAGGGCCTCGCTTATGCCCTCGCTCATCTGCACCAGGTATCCGCCCTGCAGTATGCTCTCGAACGTAGCGATCATGCCGGTGACGGTGCCCAGCAGGCCCAGCAATGGCGCAATCAGGATGCACGCCCGCACCAGGCCCATCCGCTGCAGCCCGGCCACCTCCGGCCCGCCCACCGCCAGCAGTTCTGCCGGCACCGCGCCCGCGCGCAAGGCGCGCAGGTGCGCCCCCGTGGCCCAGAAGCGCTCCACGATCAGAAACGCCATGAGCAGCGCCACGGCCGTCAGGGCCAGCATCACCGGCCCGCCCGCGGACAGCCATGTGATCACATCACTCAGCAATGGTCTCCTCCTCGTGGTGCTCCAGCCCGAAGACCTGAATGGCGTCGTATTCCAGCATCGCTTCCCGGCGCTCCACCCAGCGCTGCAGCCAGGCGTGGATCAGCAGGAGCGGTATCGCCACTATCAGGCCGAACTGCGTGGTGATGAGCGCCTCCGAGATGCCGCCCGAAAGCAGGCGAGGGTTGCCGGTGCCGGCGGTGGAAATGGTGTTGAAGGTCGCTATCATGCCCGACACGGTCCCCAGCAGGCCAAGCAGGGGCGCCACGGCGGCCAGCGCGGCCAGAAAGGACAGGGAGCGCTCCAGCCGGGGCGCCTCGGCCAGCAGGGCGGACTCCATGGCCGTCTCCCGCTCCTCCTCGGACTTGCCGCGCGCCTCGACGCCCGCCGCCATCACCCTTGCGGTCGGGCCCTGCGCGTCCGCCAGGACCCCGCGGGCTCCCTTCTCGTCGCCCTGCTCCAGCCGCTCCAGCACCTCGCCGATGAGGGCCGGCGACCGACGCGTCGAGAGCAGGTAGCGCAGCCGTTCCAGCACCAGCACGGCGCCCAGGGCGGCCACGAAGATAATGGGATAGACGAACATGCCCCCGGCTTTCAGCCAGGACCGAATGCTCTTGGGTTCCTGCGCGGGCCGGTCCGCCAGGGAGCCGTCCACGTCAACGGGCAGGCGTGCGATGTTCCCCTCGGCGGCCGCCCGCAGGTCGGCCATCTGCTGTTCGTTCAGGTACGGCCCCGCCACCAGCGGCGTCTCCATGCCGTCGGTGCGCAGCAGGCCGCAGGTCTGGCGGTCCGGGCCGCACGCGTAGGCCGCAAACGTCCCGATGCGCAACACCGGCAGTTGGCGGGCCGCCCCGTCACGGGCGATCACCCACTCTTCTTCGACCCTTACCTGCGCCGCCTCCGCCAGTTGATCAATTCGTTGCTTCAGCAAGGAGCGCAGTTCGGCTTCCTGCTCCTTCAAGGACTTCGACTCATCCAACTCCCCGTTCAGGGCGGCGAACGCGCGGGACAGCAGGGCCCGCCTCTGCTGCTGCAACTCGCGCTTCCGCTCCCTGGCTTCCGGCACGGCCTTCCGCAGCCCCTCCAGGGCCGTTTCCATCCTGTCCGCCCTGTCCCGTGCCTCTTCCAGACGGTCGTATGCCTGCTGCAGCTCGGCTGCAAGCGCCCTGCGCTCCTCCAGATGCCGCTGTCGGGCGTCCTCGAGAACGGCCTGCGCCTCCTCCTTCGCCTCGGTGGCCCGGGACAGCAGGTCTTCCGGAGCCGCCGCCCGCAGCGGCATGCCCCACCACAGTGCGGCCAGCCCGGTCAGCAGAACAGCGCTTGTGAGCCGCGCCCTGAGTGTCACCGGACCTCCACATGCTCTGCGGGCAAGGATACCCACTGAGGCGCCACGCGGCCCTCGGCTATGTCGAAAGCCTGCACGATGGCGGCGGCGGAGCCGGGCGAGGCCACGGCCTGCAGTTGCAGACGCCCCTCCCGGCGCTCCGCCCACCCGACCCGGTCGCCCGAAAGCGACATCCACCAGGCCGCCACCCCGCCGATGCGCAGCAGCCTGACCGTCGTGCCCTCTCCGTCGAGCGTGGCACTCACGAGTTCAACCCCGGCGGACTCGGCACGCCGCATGGCGGTCTCGACGCGGCGGAGGGCCGCCTGGAACTCGCCCTCTTCGTCGCCCCCGTCCGCCTGCCGGCCGGGCACGAACCCCGGCGGCGTCCGCCGCCCCAGGTCCCGCAGATCGTCGCTCACCTGCTCGGTCAGGCGTTCCAGCATCTCGCGGGCCGCCTGCAGGTCCTCCTCGGCGGCATGGCGGGCGGCCAGCTCCTGCTGCAGCTCGTCGGCCTGCTGCCTTGCCTTGCCGGCCTCCTCGTCCAGTTGCTCGGCGCGGCGCAGGATGGTGTCCCGCAGAAGTTGCAGGCGCTGCTTCTCCATCTGCCATTCCTGCTGCTCGCTCAGCAGCCGCGCTCGTGCATCGTCGGCCGCGCGCAGCTCCGCCAGCACCTTCTGCGGCACACCTTCCGCGGGATCGCGCTCCTGCCCCACCCCGATGGCCGCAATCATCGTCAGGAACACACCCCAACGCATTGCGCCCGACAAAGCGGCCACCAGCGGTTGCATCCACCCGTTCGGGAAAGCCATGTTAACCTCCATAAGACATCAACGCGCGCTTTCGGTCCGGCAGTGATCAGAACTCCAGGCTGAGGCCGACCTTGAACTTCCGGCCCTCATTGGGCCAGCCGGCAACGGTCGAGTATTCCCGGTCTGTGATGTTGTCCACACCGATATAGGCACGGTGCTGTTTCTCCGAGCCGAAGTAGTAGCTGGCAACGGCGTTCACTTCCGTGAAGCTGCCCAGGCCGGCAGGCGGCGCTCCGCCCGGCAGGTAGCGTTCGTTCTCGTAGGGCGCCACGTGCTTCGTGAACGCGCTCAGGTCCCAGTCGCCCACCAGATACGACAGGCCGCCGCCCAGGATCACGTCCGGGACCTCGCGGTCGTCCGTCCAGTCGCCGTCCGTCTTGCGGCGGGTCTGCATGACCACCGCGTTGAAAAAGCCCTGTAGACCATTGTCGAATCGTTTGGACCGGACGTCAAGCTCAAGCCCGTAGTTCTCCCGGTCCGCATTCTCGAAGAGAACATACTCCTCCGGCGGCACCCCCACGAGGACCGTCTGGCTGGTCAGCACGGGAGCGTCCCGTTGGTCCACATAGAAGGCAGTGAGGGATGCCGCACCGAAGCCGTCCCACTCGCGTTTCACGCCCAGATCGTATTTGAAGCGCGTCTCGTCGTCCGGCTTCTCCAGATTCGCGTTCATCATGCCCGGTCGGGCGGCGATCTCACCAACGGCCACGTTGCCGTGCAGGGACACCTCGTCCGTCAGCCGATAGGACGCCCCGACGCTGGCGGTCTGCAGCGGGTCTTCCCATTCATTGGTCACCTGGACGGATTTGATGCCCTTCGGGCTACCTTCCACGTTGAAACCGCCAAACTCGTGCACATACGTGCGGGTATAACGGTACCCGCCGTTCAGCCGAAGGCGCCCGAAGTCGTGCTCGTCCACAATGGCGCCGGAGTAGGTCTCGAGGTCCCCGGGGTTCCCCACGTAGAAACGCTTGCCCGTCGGCGTCTTCCAGCGGTTGTACATGCCGCTGACGCGCAGGACGTTGCGGTCGCTCAGGTGCGTGCTCTGAATGGCGCGGAGGCCGTACTCGTAGTCCTCCTCGGTCCAGTCCGGGCTGCCCACCCGGTGGCCGTCGAAGCGCCGCTTGCCGTAATTGGCGATCACCTCGGTGGAGCACCGATCGCCGGGATGGTAGCGGCCCTTGGCCACCACGTAGTAGAAGCGCATGGGATCGTAACTGTCCATGCGGGTCTGGAACGTCCCGCTCGCGGGCGGCTCTGCGATCTTCAGCTCACGGTCGCCCCACATGTGGAAGGCGGTCAGGCTCAGGTCGAAGTCCGGGTTGACGGGCACCGTAACTCGTCCGTAGAAATCGCCCATGTTCTCCCGGGCGTTCTCATTGTCGGGCCCCTCGGTGTGATAGAAACCGGCGCCCACGGCGTAGGAATACCCCTCCAGCGTCTGGCCGTGACTCACGTGCGTCCTCGTCCTGCCGTAGGTGCCGAACTCCGTCCGCACGTGTGTCTCGGGCTCCACGTAAGTCCTCGGCGCAATGTTGACAAGGCCCACCATTCCGCCCGGGCTGAGCAGCAGGGAACCGCTGGAGCGTATCAGCTCCAGCCGCTCCGCGTTGGCCGCGTCGAAGAAGAACGTGGTCTCGTGGAACTCCCGAAACCACGCCCCGTCAATGAGGAACTCGGGATAGGGATAGCGCTGCCCGCGCACGCTGAAGAACTGCTTGATCTTCCGGCCACGCGTTTCCGTCCACGCGCCGGGGACGTACTTCAAGGCGTCCTGCAGGGTGTAGGCGTTCAGCCATTCGATCTCCTCTTCTCCGACGATCGTGGTGGCCGTGTCCAGCCCCGGCGATTCGGTGAGTGGCCGCTCCGTCAAATCGCGGGGGGGTATGCCCGTAAAAACGGAGCGCTCGCCCTTCTCAACAGCCGGCTCTTTGCCGACGATGGTCACCTCTTCCTCCGTTGCCGGTTCCGATGTCGCATCGTCCGCCCGGCCTCCGATCGCCGTGCCGGACCAGATGCCGAAAAGCAGAAAACAAATCGCGCAAACTGCCGCCTTACTCAGACTCGACCGCATTGCTGCTGCCTCCAAAGGAAAAACTATGAACTGCTTTCTGAGACTTCTCTCGACCGTGAGCCCCTATGACCGCAGGTCCTCCGGGAGGGCTATGGCCAGCATCAGGCCCTGGCCCGTCTTGATGTAGCCCGTGTCCTCGCACGTCACGAAGGGGTCGCAGGACTTGACGCCCGGCACTTCCCAGACGATCCTGCCGGTGCGTGCGTCCAGCGCGATCAGCCCTCCGTCTTCGGCGGCGTCCACAAACCGCACTATGCCTCCCCCCGCGGTCATCGCGCCGCATCCCTCGGCGGCGAACGACCACAGGGGGCGGCCGGTCCGCCCGTCCAGCGCGGTCACCTGCCGGCCGCGCACGTAAACCTCATCGCCCGCCGCCAGCAGACGCGCAACCTGACCCGCCTGCCGACTCCAGACCGTTTCACGAGTTCGAATGTCCACGCAACGCACCTGCGCCCGTGGCGAATACTGCGCGTGAACCAGATAGGCCCTGCCCGCTGCGGACGCGAGCAGCGGCCTTACCAACCCGCGGGAGCCCTCCCCCGTCTCCTTGCGCCAGAGCCTTCTGCCTTCGTCCGGGCTCACGCCGTGGAGCGCCTGCCCGGTGGCTACGAGAAGTTGGTCGCCGTCACGTGCAACGCGGGACAGAGGTCCTTCATCGGCAATCCGGTGCCGCCACAGCACGTTTCCGGTCCGCGAATCGAGCATCAGCACGGTCTGGCCCGACGTCCAGCACACGCGCCCCCGATCAAGCGGCAAGGGCCGCACACGGGTGTTCTGCCAGACTTCAGGCGCTTCATGTCGCCACAGGACCCGCCCGGCTGCCGCGTCCAATGCCACCAGTTCCACGGCATCGCTCGACGCGGAGCGCAGCGCGTAGACGACCCCGCCCCGGGCGGAGAGATAACCCTCGGACGGCTCTTCGGTCCGCCAGAGTCTCTCGCCCGATACGGCGTCAAAAGCGCAGGCGAACGCGGCCTCGCCGTGGTCGCACAGCGCGAACAGCCTGTTCCCTGCGATCGTGAAGTCGTAGGCGGGAGACCGCGGTTGCGTGCGAAGGCCGGAGCACGCCCATTTCTCGGTCGGGCGCGGGGGAGTTTGGGCATTCGGCCGCAACAGGGACCACAGCGCGAACGCGACCAGCGCGAGAGCGGCCACCGAGGCGACCACCCGCGCCGCGCGCCGCCGGAACAATCCGGCCTGCTGTCGGCGGATCTCGCCGCTCACGGCCTTCCATGCCTCCTCGCCGGGCGCTTCGGGGGCAGCGGAGCCCTTTATCAGGTCCGCCAGGAAGTCGTACCGGCGGGCGAGTGCCCGGCACTTCGCGCACGCGCGCAGATGGTCCTCCACCGCAGCCGTTTCCGGCGCGGAAAGACCGTCCAGCGCCAGCATCTCCAGCTTGCCCCCTGCTTCGCGGCAATCCATAGCCCCTCACTCGTCGCCTCGTTGACTGTTGAAAAGGAAGTGGAATTCACCGCCTTCCCAGTACATACGCACAAGGTGCCGGTTTGGGGACATCGGGAGGCAAAAAAGGAGGTCAGTCGCCGAAACGTCGGGAGCGGGCGCTGACGGAGGACCGGTCATCAGCGGCGGGCGACCGGTCCGGTCCACCGAAGAAAAGGCCCCTGAGGTCGCGCAGGCCACGCTGGGCGCGCTTCTTGGCAGCCTCCTCGGAGATGCCGAGGGCCTCGGCGATGCGCCGGAAAGGAAGTCCATGCAGCAGCCGCAGCTCGAGCACCGCGCGCTGGCCGGGGGATATCTCCTCCAACAGCTCCCGCATGCCGAGACGCTCGTCGGGAGGGGTGGCGTCGGCCGTGACGGCGCGGATGGCGTCGCCCGACACCGTGTCGGGTCCCCTGCCGCGGTCCCGCAGGACATCCCTGCAGACGTTCCTGAGAATCGTGTAGAACCACGGGGCAAACGGGCGCGACGGGTTGTAGCTCTCTCGGCTGCGGACCACGCGCAGGAATGCCTCCTGCACCGCGTCCTCGGCGGCTGCGCGCCCGAGCATGCTCTCGGCCACGGCGCGGGCCGGCCCGACGAATCGCTCGAAGAGCAGGCGGAAGGCCCCCTCGTCCAGCCCGCGCTGGAAGGCCGCCATCAGGCGCTCGTCCGTGGGTGCATCGCCGTTATTCACAAGAATGGCCGGGGGAATGGGGGTGAAGGCACAGCCAAGTCTAACCAACTTCGTAACCATGCGCAACGTCAGCCCGGTCCGGCAGGGTCATTCAAAAGTCCCACGCAGCGTATAGCCATTGATGTGTTCCGCCTTCC
>CAYVBE010000139.1:0-11728 GCA_964448935.1 uncultured candidatus Brocadiaceae bacterium | reverse complement strand
GAAGCCGGCGAAGCCTACGACCCCATCGGGGTGAAGACATTCATGGCGGTTGCCACCAACATGCGCCGGGGCGGCACGGAACCTATCCCCGCTTCCGGCAAGCCGTCCTGGACCGGCGACTACCCCTGGGACGCCCGCTTCACCGGCGTGGCCGTGGTCAACTGGATAAGGGAGGGCTTCGGGCTCCCACCCGTGCCGAGCCAGAGCGGCTGAACGAACGGCCGGGGGTAGCCGTCCGGCTCGTGCGCAGCACTCTGCCCCCGCTCGCTACCCCCCGTCATTGCGAGCGGTAAGCAAGCTCCCCGTTTCCACCCTGTCACTTCGAGAACGCCCGTGATGACTGGAGTTTGGGGGTGACCGGGGCTTATAATGCGCACCGGACGGGCGCTTGATCCATAACGGGGGAAATCTCCATGAAGAATATCCTGTGCATCGGCGCCGGGTACGTCGGCGGGCCGACCATGGCGGTGATCGCCAAGCACTGCCCGGAATACCGCGTGGAGTTGGTGGACATTAACGCGGAGCGCGTGGCCGCCTGGAACAGCGACGAACTGCCCATCTACGAGCCCGGACTCGACGAGGTGGTCAAGGCCGCGCGCGGGCGTAACCTGTTCTTCTACGACGACGTCGAGGCGCACATTGACGACGCGGAGATCATCTTCGTCAGCGTCAACACGCCGACCAAAACCTTCGGCCAGGGGGCGGGCCGGGCGGCCGATCTGCAGTACTGGGAGCGCACGGCCCGCCAGATTGCGCGGTGCAGCACCAGCCCCAAGATCGTGGTGGAGAAGAGCACCCTGCCCGTGCGCACCGCGGAGGCGATGGAGAACATCCTGCGCAGCAGTTCGGGCGGCGTGGACTTCGAGGTGGTCTCGAACCCCGAGTTCCTCGCAGAGGGCACGGCCATCCGCGATCTGGAGGAGCCGGACCGCGTGTTGATCGGTGCGCATGAGACGCCCGAGGGCCGCCGCGCGCGGCAGGAGATCGTGGACATCTACGCCCACTGGGTGCCCGAGGAGCGCATCGTGGCCACCGACCTGTGGTCGAGCGAGCTGGCCAAGCTGGCGGCCAACGCCTTCCTGGCCCAGCGGGTCTCCTCCATCAACGCCATATCGGCTCTCTGCGAGAGGACCGGCGCCAACGTCCGCGAAGTGGCGCGGGCGATCGGCATGGACCGCCGCATCGGGCCGAACTTCCTGCGCGCCAGCGTCGGCTTCGGTGGCTCCTGCTTCCGCAAGGACATTCTGAACCTCTCCTACCTCAGCGACCGCCACGGCCTGCCCGAGGTGGCGCGCTACTGGAAGCAGGTGGTGGACATGAACCAGTTCCAGGAGGACCGGTTCGTCAGCATGATGCTCGACGCCATGTTCAACACGCTGGCGGGCAAGCGCGTGGCCGTGCTGGGCTTCGCGTTCAAGCCGCACACCAGTGACACCCGGTTCTCACCGGCCATCAACGTCTGCCGCCGCCTGGCGGAGGAGCGGGCTTCTATAGCCGTCAGTGATCCGCGCGCGCTGGAGAACGCCCGGCAGGACCTGGCCGGGTGCGAGGACGTAACCTACACGGAAGACCCCTGCGAGGCGACCCACGGCGCGCACGCAGTGGCGTTGCTGACGGCGTGGCCGCAGTACGCGGAACTGGACTTCGAGCGCATCTTCGAGGGGATGGAGGACCCGTCCTTCCTGTTCGATGGCTGCAACGTTCTGGACCACCCCGCACTGGCGGAGTTGGGCTTCCACGTCTACCGAATCGGCGCCCCGCCCGTCCTCCCCGAGTAACGCTTACTCAAGCGCATAAAGCGAGCCGTCCTGGCTGCCGACGTAGAGGACGCCGTCCCCGAGCCACGGCGAGGAGCTGACCGGTCCGCCGGTCTCGAAGCGCCATCGCTCCTCGCCCCCGTCGGCCTCCACGGCGTAAACGTTGCCGTCGTTGCTGCCGAAGTAGAGTAGCTCGCCCGCCAGACCGGGTGAGGAGCGGACGGCGCCGCCGGTCTGGAACCGCCACACCCGCTCGCCGCTCGTGGCATCGAGGGCGTACAGCCAGCCGCTGTCGCTGCCGATGTAGAGGCGGCCGCCCCCGACGGTGGGCGAGGACAAAACGCCGCGCCGGTCCTCCTTCGACAGGTGCGGCTCGACGAAAACGGACCAAAGCGTTTTGCCCGTATCCAGGTCAACGGCGGCAATGCCGGGCTCGACCGCAGACGTGCCGGCGTAGACCGTGCCGTCCGCAACGGCGGCGGTGTTGAAGCTGGAATAGCCGAGCGTCCGCACCTGCCAGATATTGCGTTCGGTCCGAATGCTTGCCGCGTATATGTCGGCAACGCCAGAGCCTGCTTGAAGGTGAAGGCCGGGCGCCAGAGTCGGCGAGCCAAGTCCTTTGGGCGCCACCACCTCCCGGCAGCGCCAGACCTCTTTGCCTGTCTCGACGTCCACGCCCACGACGCCCCGGCGGCCCATGTTGCAGAAGACGGTGCCGTAACCCACCACGGGTGAGGATGGACTGAAGACTCCCGCGCGAGCAGCGGCGAAACGCCAGATCACCTCGCCCGTCTCGGCGTCCGCGGCGTAAAGGCGCTGATCATTCCCGTTGAAATAGACCACGCCGTCGGCCACGCAGGCGGAAGACTCAACCCCGCCGCGCACGGGGACTTTCCAGACCAGCTCGCCGGTCTCGGCGTCCACCGCGTAGAAGTGACCGTCGCTGCTGCCCACGAACACCCGTCCGTCCACGGCCACGGGGGAAGAGAGTACCTTGCCCTCGGTCTTGAACTCCCATCTCAGCCCGCTCAGACGCGAAAGACCGCTGGCCTGGAACACGCCGTTGCGGCCCACGTTCCCGCGCCAGACCTGCCCCTGAAGCAGGTCGAGGTCCTGGGGGTCAACGTCCAGGACGATCCGCTCCTGCTTCTCACGGCCGTCACGCGGATGGGTGCCCGCCTCGCAGCGCACGACGCGGAATCCAACGTCCGGGTAACCAACGCTCGGGATGAAGTGGTCGGCGTTCATCCCGCCCCAAAACCACGATCCGCCCGCCGCGTAGGGGGGACGCTTGGTCACGACATGCCTGCGTCTGGCCACCTTCTGTCCGATGATATCGTAACGATACCAGTCGCCCTTCGGGTTGCGCAGGTCGTAGTAGAAATCCTTCGCATCGTCGCCGATGCTCCACGTGCGCTCGTATACGTTGCCCAGGATGTCGTAGAGGCCCAGCGGGTTTGGCTTCTTGCCGGCCACGGGATGCGTGCGGCCGCCGGAGTTCTTTATGTTCCAGGCGAACTCCTCCGCTCCGCCCTCGGCGGTCCACGGAGATTCGGACTCGCTCTGCGCCCGCGCGGCGCGTTGCCACTCCGCCAGCGTGGGCAGGCGGTAGCCGTCGGCGTCCCATCGGACGAACACCCAGGGCTCCGGATCGTTTACGCGCAGCCATTGGGAATACCTGTCACGCTCCAGCCTGCTGCGGCCCAGCGTTCGGGCGTGAACCTTGGGCGGGCGGAAGGCGAACGCGGAGCGATAGACCTCGCTCTTTTCCGGATCGGTGTAGTAGGCGGGCGTGCGGCCCTCCAATTCGGAGAGCGCGTTGCACCAGACCATCATGTCGTGCCAGGTGATGTTGGTGACCGGCTCGTCGGGCGCGTGGGAGTGGTTGAACCAGTACATACTGCCCAGGTCCCCGTCGCGCGCGAACTCATACCCGTGCGCCACCGCCCACCGATAGACCTCCAGCCACTGCGCGTATGTGACCTCGGTCTTCCCCATGAAGAACGTGGAAACGAAGACATCGGCACGGTCTATCTCGCGGGTATAGGTCGCCTCGGGCACCTCGACGAGTTCCGGGGCATCGGGCCTCGCATCCGGATCGGGCGCGTCGGTCTTCCGGCCTTTCTGCAGCCGCCAGACCGGCACGTCCTCCGAATACTTGCCGGGCGGCGCAGGGAGCCCCGCCGCGCGGCGCACCAGTCTGAGCCCGATCAGGTGGCTGCCGTCGAACGGCCGATCGCCGTATGGCGATGCCGGGTGCTCGGACGGCTCCGCCGGATGGTGAATACCGCCGCCGAGCGCGGTGTAGGGCGCGCCCTGCCCGGCGTCGTAGCTGCCGCCCTCGCCCCAGGTGAGTTCCCAGACGTTGCCGATCATGTCGTGGAAGCCCTCGGCCCCGGCGCTGCCGACCGGGTGCGTGCGGCCACCGCTGTTCTCACCGGTCCATCCCGGCGCACCCGCCCCGCCCTCGCGGAAGGCCCGCGCCCACTCGGCGCCGGTCGGCAGGCGGTAGCCGTCCGCCTGCCACTTCGCATAGACACGCGGCAGCTCGATGGGCCGGTAAATCGGGTTCTTTTCGGCCGCCCTGCCCCCCGGCCAGGTCGCGACGGTGGCGATCTCCTGCCGCCGGAAGATGTTCTGCCGCTGCGGGTCGGTGTAGTAGACCGGCGTCCTGCCCTCCATCTCCGACAGCGCGTTGCAGAACGCCAGCGCATCAAGGTAGGTGATGTCCGTGACCGGTTCGTCCTGCCCGTGCTCGAATCCGCCGGCGTCCGTGCTCCCCATGTCGCCGTTCTTCATGAACAGATAGTTGGGCTCCCCCGCGTAGAACGGCGAGGTCGCGTAGCGGTACACGCGCTTCCAGAGCCGGTACGGCACCTCGCAGGTGCTCAGGTAGAACTCGGGAATCTCGCCGCCCGCCGGCACCCGCCGCATGGCCGCGTTCTCGCTGGGCCGGGACGGCCGGTGGACGACGGCGTCCACCTCGAAGGCATACAACTTCACGTGCGTGTGCTCGGTGTCCAGATCGCGCTTGCCCAGATACCAGCCGACGGCGGTGACGTCCTCGAAACGGTGCTCGCGGAAATCGGCGCGCTCCGGGTCGAAGTCAATGCGATAGCCCTCGGGGTCGTATTCCGCCCACCGCGTCTCGGTCGGTTGGCAGACGTAGGGTTTGCCGTAGTGCCAACGAGTGCCCTTCACCCAATCCGGAATGTCGAAAGTCTTCTCGGAGATGTAGAACCGCCGGCCGTCACGCACTACGAACCGACCGTCGTCGAAGCCGTGCCAGTAGCGCGCAATGTACATGACCATGCGGCTCTGCCCATCGAAGGTGACCCGACAGGTGTCGCCGCGGTTGGCAAAGTCCTCCTTCCTCCAGAGGAATACGGCGAACTGCCGATGCGCCGCGTCGGGGTTCTTCAAATAGGTTTGCCCCGACAGGGCGAAGTCCTCGGCGCGGCGGTCGAAGAAAGGTCCCTCGTGGTTGGGGTTCACGTAGTGCTCCGCGGTCACGTCGTGCTTGCGCATGGGTGTGTTGGCCTCGTACCACGTGATGCCCCCGTAAAAGGTGCCGTTGCGCACGCCGGGGAAGTAGCCGCTGGCAGGCCAGGGCGGGGGGCTGAGGGACTGGATGGTGCTGAACCGCAGGAAGGCCACGTGGTCATCCTCCGTCTCCCCGTCGCCGTCCACGTCGGGGCCGTGCTCGAACTCCAGCGGGAGCGGCGCGCTGCTGCCGGAGCGGTAACGGGTGCCCCCAGGACCCGCGCAGTCGTAGCGCGCCAGGTCGTCTCCGTAGTCCACCACGCGACAGCGCACCGGTTCGGGCTGAGCCTCGGCAGACGGCTCCCCCGGGGCCCAGACCGGCGTTCTCTCAGCCGAACCTTCCACCTGCGATACGGGAAGACAACCGATCACCAGAAGAGCCAGAACCGCCGCGCTTACGCGTTGCGCTGTGTTCATCGTGCTTGCCTCCGTTCTTCGTCGTGTTTTTGGCCTCGCGGTTCCCCTCACACAGGTGTTCAGACCCGGCCCGCTTCAATCATAAGCTTGAGCGGGTAGGCATCCTGCTCCAGCGGCACCTCGATGCGGGAAGTGGTTCGCGCCGACTCGTGCACGGCCATGACGATCTCCAGCCCCTTCAGCACCGATTCGCCGGCCAGCGGATGCTCCGTACGCTCCCGTATGGTGCGCACCAGGGCGGCGTAAGTCTCCTGCATGGGGTCACCGCCGTCGGGCACCGGCGCTTCCCGCCAGCCGCCGGCCCGGCCGTCCCGGATCAGCAGGGGCGGGTCCGCGTTGTCGCCTTTGCGCCACAGGCGTCCCTCGCTGCCGAACGCCTCGTAGTCCTGATAGGAGCGGCCGGGGAATCGCGCATCGCCCGTCAGTATCTCGGCCCTCAACCCGCTCTCGAACTCCCACGTGGCGATTGCGCCGTCCTCAACCGGATAGCCGTAGCGCCAACCGCCGGATTTCCGGGGACTCATGCCTCTCGGCTCAGAGCGGTCCGGCTCGCGCCGGAACACCTGCCCCAGCACCCAGTTGGCCCCTTCGTCCCCCGCCAGCCAGCGGAGCGAGTTGACCAGGTGGGTCCCGTCGGTCAGCAGGTCTCCGGGGCAGGTACCGCGCAGCAGATACGGCTCGCCGATGGCGCCCTCCTCGATCAGCCGTCGCATCGCCCGCATGTCCGCGCCCATGCGCCTCTGGTGGCTGATGACGAGATGGACACCGTTCTTCCGGCAGGCATCCACCATCCGCCGCCCTTCCGCCAGGCTGGTGGCCATGGGCTTCTCACAGCATACGGCCGACACGCCGGCTTCGACGACCGCCTCGGTCAGCTCGGCGTGCGAGCCGGCGTAGGTGGCGATGACCACCACATCCGGCGACTCGGCGTCGAGCATCCGGTCCATGTCGGTGTAGACGCCGCCGACGTCCAACTCCCCGGCGAATTTCCGCGCGCTGTCCTCAGCGATGTCGCAGACCGCCGCCACGGCGTAGCCGCCCGCCGCCCGCATTGCCTCCGTGTGTACCCGCCCTCTGCGTCCCGCTCCGACCACGGCTGCCTTCAGTGCATCGCTCACGAGCTTTCCTCCCCCAGCGATCGGATGAAGGCCAGCGACTGCTCCAGGCACTCCAGCCGGTCCATCTCCCGCGGGCCGAACATCTCGAGTTGCATCACCAGGCGGTCCGGGTCGGGGGCCTTCTCCATCAGCACTTCGTACAGCTCCCGCAGCGGCACGTCGCCCTGCCCCGTCACGCAATTATGCAGCAGCACCCCGCGCGGCTTCCGGTTGCCGATGGTCACGCGCTCGTCGCGCCAGTGGGTGCCGATAACGTGCGGCGCCATGCGCTCGAAGGCGGGTCGGACGCGCTCGCCGGCCCAGAAGATGTTGGCCGTGTCCACGTGCAGGTAGAGGTGCGGCACGCGCCGGCACATCTCGACGAAATCCGTGGAGTAAAAATCGCCCTGGGTGTCTATCATCAGGGGCATGCCCAACTCGTGACACACCTCCGCCAGCGGCGCTATGGAGCGACAGATGCGCTCCATCTTCTCCTCGATGGGCGGGTTCCGATCGAACCGATGTCCGGCGCCGGCCTTCGTCATCACCGACCACGCGCGCAACAGCGGCCCGCAGGTTTCCAGATCCCCGGCGATATCCTCCGCCTTTCGGCGCGCCTCGTCCTCGTCAGCGTGCAGGTAATCGAACCACACGGACGGCGTCAGGTGCAGGTCGTTCTCCGCCAGGAACCCGCCCAATCGCCCGCGCTCCGCGTCGCTCCTCTCCGAGACCTCGCTCAGTGGGACGCCGGTTTCCTGCAGGTCGTGCGCCAGCAGGAACTTCAGCTTCGCGTACAGCTCATCGTCGTCGCGCGTCAGAAACTGCGGCCACCAGCCGTTGGCGTAGCCCCAAATCATCTCCCGGTCCTCCCGGCATCCTGAGAAGAAGTCCTCTTCGGCACTGTAGGTTGACCGGGCGGCCGTGTCAAAGGAAACGCCCGCCGGGTTTGCGGAACCAACACATCAAAGGCCTTGCAACAAGAGCCCGCCGGACGTATCATCCGGGCAGCCTCGCCTCCCTTGGGAGCATTTCGAGAATGGACACGTGGGATCGAGACTCAAAGAGTGGTTCCTGCAGGCGTAGAAAGGGACAAACATGACGCGCATCCTGCTGGGTGTGGCTCTTGCGGCTGTGGTTGGCTGCGGTGCGGCGTGGGGAGCGCCCCTGCGGGGCGAGGTCTCCCTGAACGGCACCTGGCAGGCGGTTCAGACCCGGGCGGACGGCGACGCGCCCCCTGAACGGGGCTGGGAGCGCTTTGAAGTGCCGGGCACGGTGCATGGCCCGGCAACAGGCGAGTCGCGTTACCTGTGGCTGCGCCGCGACGTGGCGATACCCTCGGAGTGGCGGGACCGACGTGTCTTCCTCCGCCTCCTCGGCACACGGTATGATCCGCATATCTATGTGGACGGGCGCCTCATCGGGCATCGGCTGGACGGTTACACGCCGTTCGAGGTCGAGTTGACCGACGCCGTTCAGGCCGGCCGGAAGCACCGCATCGAGGTGCGCTGCCAGGACGTGGCCGCGGTGTTCGCCTCCCTGCCGCACCTGCCGGAGGAAGGCTGGGACGCACCCGAAGTGAGGGGACAGCTCCTCGCGCCGGTCGGCGGGCACTGGGACTACTTCGGCCCCTGGGACGAGATCCACCTCGTCGCACGGCCGAAGACACACCTGACCCGGCACGTGGCCATCCCGTCGGTCCGGGAAGGCACGCTGACCGTTACGGGCGAACTGTCCGGGCCGGACAGAACACTCCGGGTGGACGGAACGGTGCTTGAAGACGGCCGGACGGTGCTGGACCTGAGCCCGGTCCGGGTGGACGGGGACGGACACTGGCGCCTGCGGGCCCCCTTCCCCAACGCCCACCCCTGGTCGCCCGAGGATCCCCACCTCTACACCCTCCGGCTGACGCTCCGGAAGAACCCCGACGGACCGGCGCTGGACGTGGTCGAAGAGCAGATGGGCTTCAAGGAGTTCTGGGTCGAGGGCCCCGACTTCTACCTGAACGGGGTCAAGCGCCACCTGCTGGCCACAAGCACCTGGCCGCCCTCCGCTCCGGAAGACGGCGATTTCCTGCGGCGGTCCTTCGATTACTGGAAGGACGCCAACTGCGTGGCCTTCCGACAGCACACCCAGCCCTGGCGGAAGGACTGGATCGAGATGGCCGACCGCGTGGGCATGATGGTGGTGGTCGAGGCTGCCATGTGGACCGACAGCGGGCGCTACGCCTACGAGGACGAGCGTTTCTGGCGCAATTACCGCGACCACCTCGAACGCATGGTCTGGCGCGATCGGAACAACCCGTGCCTCGTGATGTGGAGCCTGGAGAACGAGTTCCTCTCGGTGGGCAACGACCGTTTCTTTCCGCGCCTCGAAAGCCGGCTTGCGGAGCTGGGCCGGTTCATCCAGTCCATTGACCCGCACCACCCCATCACCTACGAGTCCGACCTGGACCCCGGCGGCGTGGCCGACGTCATCGGGCTGCACTACCCGCACGAGCTGCCGGAGTTCACCGACTACCCCAACACGGCCGACTGGCTGGACCGCGCCGCACACCCCTCGGCGCAGGCGGCCGGGGCGGGGGAAACGGCAGAGTTTGTCTGGCGACGACGCAAGCCCCTCTACATCGGCGAATACCTCTGGATCTTCCCGCTGGACTACTCGGCCGGCACCGCCTTCTTCGGCGACCGTGCGTACCTGGACCGGGTGAAGTACAAGAACCTGGCCAAGGCCGAGGCGTGGTTCTACCAGACCGTGGCCTATCGGCGTGCCGGGGTCTCGGGCATGTGCCCGTGGACCATCAATTTGCCCGACCGGGGAGGCCCGGGCCACGAGGAGCTTTACCGTGCACAACGGGAGGCATACAGGCCGGTCGCCGCGTTCCTCCGCGAGCGTGACAGCCGCTTCTTCTCGGGCGAACGGGTGAGGCGCACCTTCGACGTCTTCAACGACAGCCCGCGCGAGCAGCGCCTGGAGCTTCGCTGGAAGCTGGGGGACGATGCCCGTGGCGTGGAAACCGTAACGCTGCCGCCGGCGAGCTATCGCGAAGTGGAGGTCCAGGTGCCGCTGCCCGACGTCCAGGCGGCCGAGGAGCGCGCCTTCGAGAATGTGCTGCTGGCGGCGGGGAAGCCGGTTCACACGGAAACGCGCAACTACACCATCGAGCCGAAGCAACCCGTCCGCGTCCCGGCCGGGGTGCGCGTGCTTCTCTACGATCCGGCCGCCGGATGGGCGCCGGGGTTCGATTCTGAGCGGATCCGAAGCCTGTCGGACCTCGCCGAGGCGGAGCCGCGCGGGACCATCCTGGTCATCGCGCCCGGCGCCCTTCCGGCGCCCCGGGAGCCTTCCGGGACCCCGGTCGTCGGGAACGCGCCGGAGGAGTCCGAGCATCTCGCCGCGTTCCTGAACCGCGGCGGGCGGTTGCTGGTGCTTCGGCAGCAGTCGCTGTCCAGCCTGCCGCTGCCCGTCACCCTGACGCCCCACGCCTCCACCATGACCTTCCCCCTGGCGCCGAGCCACCCCTTGCTCAGCGGGATCAGCCCCGGTGATCTCAAGTTCTGGCGCGACGACCACTACATCAGCCGGTCCGAGATAAGTCGGCCGACCTCGGCCGGGGCGCGAACGCTTGTTGTCTCCGGGGGCAGCGAGGAGCTGAACCAGGGGCCGGTGGTCGAGATTCGGTCCGGGGGCGGCGTGGCGCTGCTGGTCCAGGCGCTCGTGGCGGAGAAGGCCGATCTCGAGCCCGTCGCGCGCAAGCTCCTCGGCAACGCCCTGGCCTGCCTGGCGGCGGAATGCGCTGCTCGCACCGAGACGGTCCTCCTTTCCGATGACGCGAGTTTTGCAGACGCACTCCGGACCATCGGCGTCGCCTTCCGGCGGATTTCACCCGACGCGGCGCCGGATCGCTCGGCGCTGCTTATGGCACATGGCGCGGCGGCATCCGCCGCTGTGCTGCGGAGGCACCTGAATGCGGGCGGCACGGTGTACTGGCACGCGCCGGAGCCGGAGGCCTTCGGGGCCGTGGCCGAGGAGATCGGAATGGAGGCGCTGCACGTCACCCCGGCGCGCGGGCCGGTCTCGATCTTCCGGCACAATCACCCCCTTCTGGCCGGTGTGTCGCGGGAGGACCTCCACTTCACCGGACCGCGCATGAACTGGCGCGGCGAGACCGACGTTGACCCCACCGTGATAGACCGGGTGGTTCTGCCGCCCGCCCTTGAGGCTGACACGCAGGTAGTGGAAGCGGAGAAGATGCGCTTTGAGGGCCAGATCGTGGGCCGGTCGGCGGGCGGCCGCCGCATACACTTCGCCACCACGGGCCGGGCCTTCGCGCAGGTCCGCGTGGATGAGCCCGGGCTCTACTCCGTCTCGCTCCGGGCGGGCGGCAGCCCCGCCGCCGGCGTTTACCCCATAGTCGCGCTGCGCGCCAACGGCCGGCAGGTGGCAACCGTCAGCATAATGGCGCAAGAGGTGCGGGACTACACCGCGCTGTGCAACCTGCCCGCGGGCGACGTCGAGGTGACCGTGGAGTTCACCAACGACGCCGTGATCGGCGCTGAGGACCGCAACTTCTGGCTGCAGTCGCTGGCGGTCGCCGCCGACCCGTGGCGCACCGGCGACCTGGAGGTGCTCACGCTCCCGAGCGCCCTTGTCTCGATTCCTGTCGGGGAGGGCCGGCTGGTGGTGGACTGCGTCCGGTGGGACACCAACGTGCGCAACCTCTCACGCGGCCGGCGGTATGCCTGCGCCCTGCTGAGCAACCTGCGGGCCTCGTTCGAGCCGGCGCGGCCCGATCCAACCTGGCTGCCGACGGCCGCCTTCCAGCCCGTAGGCCGCGTTCCCCACTTCTCGCGGAACCAGCGGGAGCTCACGCTGGTCGCCTCGGGCACGGTCGCGGGCACGTTCCGCTGCGTCCGC
>CAYVBE010000138.1:6381-11738 GCA_964448935.1 uncultured candidatus Brocadiaceae bacterium | reverse complement strand
ACCCCAACGTGGGCAAAAGCGCCGTGTTCTCCCGCCTGACCGGCGCCCACGTGGTGGCCTCCAATTACCCCGGCACCACCGTGCACTTCACGGAGGGCAGGATGCGCCTGGACGGCTCGCTCTGCCGGGTGATAGACGTGCCGGGCACCTACACGCTGGAGCCCACCAGCCGGGCCGAAGAGGTGGCGGTCGAGATGCTGGACCACGGGGACGTGGTAGTCAACGTGGTGGACTCCACCAACCTGGAACGCAACCTGAACCTGACCGTCCAGTTGCTGCGGCGGGACATGCCCGTGGTGGTGGCGCTGAACATGTGGGACGAGGCGCTCGAGCACGGTATTGACATAGACGTGGAGAAGCTCAACGAGTTGCTGGGCGTGCCCGTGGTGCCCACATGTGCCTTGAGCGGGGAGGGCATCCGGGACCTGCAGCAGGCGCTGAAGGGGGCGCGGCCGGGCGGCATGTCGTTCGAGGAAAAGGAGCGCTGGCACGTCATCGGCCGCATCGTGGACCAGGTGCAGCAGGTCGAGCACCGCCATCCCACCCTCGGCCAGCGGCTGAGCCACGCCACGGTGCACCCGCTGATCGGCCCGGTGCTGGCCGTGGTGATCCTGGCCACCTCCTTCGAGCTGGTGCGGTTCGTGGGCGAGGGCCTGATCGGATACGTCATGGAGCCGCTGTTCGAGTCCCTCTGGATGCCGCTGATGGAGATGCTGTCCGGTTTGCTGGGCGGATCGGGATTCCTGCACGACCTGCTGGTGGGGGAACTGGTAGAGGGCGCGGTGAGCGCGGAGGAATCGTTCGGTGTGCTCACCACGGGGATTCACATCCCGCTGGCAGCCGTGCTGCCGTACGTCTTCGCCTTTTACCTGGTTCTGGGCGTTCTGGAGGACAGCGGATATTTGCCGCGGCTGGGCGTGCTGGTGGACAACGTGATGCACCACCTGGGGCTGCACGGGCTGTCCATCGTTCCCATGATGCTGGGGCTGGGGTGCAACGTGCCGGGCGCGCTGGGGCTGCGCGTGCTGGAGACGCGCAAGGAGCGGTTCATCGCGGCCACGCTGCTGGCCATCTGCGTGCCCTGCATGGCGCAGCTTGCCATGGTGGCCGCGCTGCTGGGTCCGCACGGCACGCTGGCGTTCTTCCCGGTGTTCGGCACGCTTTTGCTGCTGTGGCTGGGTCTGGGTTCGCTGATGAAGCGCTTCACGAAGGGCACCACGCCGGAGATACTGGTGGACATCCCCCCGTATCGGCTGCCGTATTGGGGCGCGCTGCTCAAGAAGCTCTACATGCGCATGAGGGGATTCCTGAAGGAGGCCATCCCCTACGTGCTGCTGGGCGTGCTTCTGGTGAACCTGATGTACACGTTCGGCATCATCGGATTCCTGAGCCGGCTGTTCGAGCCGGTCATCCAGCACTTGCTGGGGCTGCCGGCCACGGCCGTGGGGGCGCTGGTGGTGGGGTTTTTGCGCAAGGACGTTGCGGTGGGCATGTTGAAGCCGCTGGGCCTGAACGTCCGGCAGCTTATCGTCGCCAGCGTGGTGCTGACGGCCTACTTCCCCTGCGCGGCCACTTTCGTGGTGCTGTTCCGGGAGCTTGGACTGGCGGACATGTTGAAGGCGGCCGTCATAATGCTCGTCGTGGCGTTCTCCGTGGGCGGCGTGCTGAACTTCGTGCTGGTCGCTACGGGGTTATAGCTGTCCGCGCAGTTCCCGCAGCAGCGCAACGGCTGCCGAGGCCGAACCGGACGACACCTTCGAGCGGACGGTTTCCAGCGCCCGGACGGCTTCCTCATCGAAAGGCACCGGGGCTCCTTCCCGGCAATTCTGGATGAACTCCGCGTAGGGCGCCAGAAGTGCTTTCTCCAACTGCTCCAGGTTCCGGCCGTGCAGGGCCGAGACGTGAACGAATTCATTGGCCTCCGGTGGCGACAATCGTTCTGCCTCGTCGGGCGAGACGAGGTCCATTTTGTTCGCCACCGCCAACCGGCGGGCTTCGGGGTTAATGGAGGGCAGGCCATCGGGGATGTGCCCGGCGCGGGCATCGAAGACGATGAGCGCCACGTCGCACCGGCCGGCCAGCTCCCGGGCGCGGTTCACCGCGTCCTCTTCCACGCCGTCACGTGGGGGAGCAATGCCGGCCGCGTCCATCAGCTCGAAGGGCACGCTGCCGATGGCGACCGTCTCGCGCACCACGTCCCGTGTGGTTCCGGGCTCGTGGTGCACGATAACCCGCTCCTGCTCCAGCAGGGCGTTGAAGAGGGTTGACTTCCCCGCGTTGGGCGGCCCCAGAAGGGCGACCTGCGGGGAATCCACCAGCGCCCGGCCAAGCGGCGCGATGGCCAGCAGGGCATCGAGCCGGTCCAGCGCTCTCGCTTTTTCACCCGAGTCCAGAAGCTCGGAGATGCCGGCGAGTGCCCGGATCAGCGCGCCGTCTTCCTGGTGGAGCAGCATAATCAGGGACAGGCGGGTGGGCGCGTGCAGCAGCTCTCGTCCGGCGGCCGCCGATATGCGGTCCCGGGACAGGGGCGGCCCCGTTGCCGGCTTCTGCACTTCGGTGGGGTCAGCGACCCGGGCTCCGGCTTCCTCCAGACGGCCCAGCACCGCCCGCACGGCCATGGCGCCGCCGTGGCAGTTGACCTCGAAGTAGGGAGCTTCAACCTTTTCGTGCGGTGGGCCCAGACGCGCGAGGATAACCTCGTCCAGCGTCTGTCCGTCCCTGCGGATGAACCCGTGGGCCACGGCCCCCGGGTCCAGTTGGGCTGCGTCGCGCGAGGAGCCGGCGAAGCTCTCCGCCAGCACGCGCACTGTGCCGGGCCCCCAGAGGGCGATAATGCCTATCCCACCCTCGCCGGGAGGCGTGATAACGGCCACGTATGGGGGTTCTGAGTGCATCGGGCGGCGGCTGGACCGAGAGCGATAGCTTGACTGCACGTGGACTCATTGTATACGATTTCATGTGGGGCTGCGATGCCATGGGGCGACCCGCCATCCCGAGAATTGTGGGAGGTTCCGATGATTGTCATCCTGCGCAAGGGCGCGACTGACGACCAGATACAAAAGATCGTGGATACCACCGAGGGACACGGATTGGGAACGCACGTGTCGCGGGGCGAGGAGAGGACCGTGATCGGCGTCATCGGCACCTCGCCCGAGATGCGGCCGCGCCTGATGGACGTCTTCCAGGGGATGACCTTCGTTGACCGCGTCGTCCCGGTCCTCAAACCATACAAGTTCGTGAGCCGCGAGGGCCATCCCGAACCGAGCACCGTGGAGGTGGGCGGTGTGCCCGTGGGGCGGGAGACGTTCACCGTGGCGGCCGGGCCGTGCGCGGTGGAGAGCGAACAGCAGTTGATGGCAGCGGCCCGGATAGCTGTGCAGAACGGTGCCCGCCTGCTGCGCGGCGGCGCCTACAAGCCTCGCACCTCACCCTATAGTTTCCAGGGAATGGGCGAGGAGGGTCTCAAGATACTAGCAGCCGCCCGCAAAGAGACCGGCCTGGCGGTGGTGACGGAGGCACGCAGTCCCGCCCACGTGGAACTGGTGGCACGCTACGCCGATGCCGTCCAGATAGGCGCGCGCAACATGCAGAACTACGATCTGCTGACCGAGGTAGGCCGCGCCGGGATGCCCGTTGTGCTCAAAAGGGGGTTCAGCAACACCGTGGAAGAATGGCTGAAAGCCGCCGAATACATCGCCAGCGAGGGCAACCTGAACATCATCCTGTGCGAGCGCGGCATCCGCACGTTCGAGGACTCGGTGCGTTTTACCCAGGACCTGGCCATCGTGCCCGTCGTGCGCGAGCGTTCCCACCTGCCCATCATCGTGGACCCGTCCCACGCATCGGGTCGGCGTGATCTGGTGGCGCCGGTCTGCCGGGCGGCGCTTGCGGTGGGGGCCGACGGTCTGCTGGTGGAGGTCCACCCGGACCCGGATCAGGCACAGTCGGACGCCGCGCAGCAGCTTCGTCCCGGGGATTTTGCGGACCTGATGTGCTGCCTCCGGCAGCTTGCCGAAGTGATGGGCCGCACTGTCTGAAGTCTCGAGCTCTATTCGCCGCCGACACACCCGAAGGGAGAAGCGAGTGCCGGGAGGATACCGCCGGGAGCTGCTGCCGAACGGGCTGCGCGTTTTGGGGGTGGAGAATTCAGCACTCCACTCGTTCGTCTGCTCTGCCTACATCCACGCCGGGCCGCGCTTCGAGCCGCCCGAGAAGACCGGCCTGACGCACTTTCTGGAGCATATGCTGATGCAGGGGTCCGAGAATTTCCCCCGCTCCAGCGACATCATGCGCGGCGTCGAGGACCTGGGAGGTGTGGTGGACGGCCAGACCTATACCGAGTTTCTCAACGTAACCTTCGGGGTTCACCGCAAGCACTGGGAGCGCGTGATGCGGATTGCCGCCGACGTGCTGCTCAGGCCGCTTTTCGACCCGGAGGAACTGGAGCAGGAGAAGTCCATCGTTGCCCAGGAGGTCTTCCGCCACCGCGACCGGGACGGGCGGAACATCAGCGTGCACGAGCTGATGTACGAACTGCTGCTGAAGCAGCAGCCGGAGGAGGCCGGCACGCGGGGCTGCCCGCCCATCACCCAGACCTTCGACCGCGCCATGCTGGAGGCGCACTACCGTGAATTCTTCGTGCCGCAAAACATGGTTTTCTGCCTGGCGGGCGGGTTCGACTTCGACGAAGTCCTGAGCTACGTGGCGGAGCAGTTCGGGACCATGGAGGCCGGGGACGGGGTGCCCGAACTGCCACCGCTGGAGGTGGGCCGGGAGGCGGCCCGCTCTTTCTACCGGCCGACGGAGGCGCTGCCGGTGACCGAGGCCATCTACGCCCACCGGGCCTATCCGCTGCGGGATGATCGCTCCGACGCTTTGCGCGCGATCTGCCAGTTGCTGGGCGGGGGGCTGAGTTCCCGCTTGTTCGCGCGCGTCCGCGAGGAACTCGGCCTGGTGTATGAGGTGCAGAGCTACCCCCAGACCTATTCCGACACCGGATCGGCCAACGTGTACGTCTCGGTCAGCGTGGAGAACCTGCCCCGCGCGCTGGAGGCCGTGCTGGGAGTGCTGGAGGACCTGCTGGGGGAAAACTTCACCGAGGGGGAGCTGAACCGCTACAAGGAGAGCGCGCGCTGTGGGATGGAGATACTCTGCGACCATCCCTCCCGCCTGGCGGATTGGTTCGGCAAACAGGAGCTGTTCCTGGGGCCGGAGGGGGTCCTCACACCCGAGGAGTATGTGGCCAAACAGGAGAGGCTGACGCTGCAAGACGTGAAGCAGGTGCTGCGGGACCTCTTCGCGGAGTCCGGCGGCAACCTGGCCGTCGTGGGCCCCTTCGACGACGATACCAGTCAGGC
>CAYVBE010000138.1:0-6281 GCA_964448935.1 uncultured candidatus Brocadiaceae bacterium | reverse complement strand
CCTTGTTGCGCTACGCCCGGAAGGTGTTTAGAATAGTGCCACCGGGGAGCGCCCCGGCTTCTCATCAAACAATCGCAAGGGCCACGTCCACTTCCGGAGGTCGAGAATGGAGCGGGGAAACGGGGTCAGCGCCGCCGAACTGTTCGAGGGCGGCGGGCTGACGTATGACGACTTTATCCTACTGCCCGGATACATCCAACACGCGCTCGGAGACATCTCGCTGGAGTCCCGCCTGACGCGGGACATAACGGTTGACATCCCCCTGGTCAGCTCGCCGATGGACACCGTGACGGAAAGCCGGATGGCCATCTACATGGCCCTGCTGGGCGGCATCGGGATCATCCACTACAACAACACCATCGAGGAGCAGGCCGAGCAGGTCCGCCGCACCAAGCGGTTCGAGAACGGGTTCATCATGGACCCCGTGGTGCTCTCGCCGGAGGACCGCATCTCGGACGTGGACAGCATCAAGGAGGAGCACGGCTTCAGCGGCATTCCCATCACCGAGGACGGCCAGGTGGGGGGCAAGCTGGTGGGCATCGTCACGCAGCGGGACATTGACTTCGAGGAGGACCGCAGCCGCCCCCTGAGCGAGGTGATGACGGCCGACCTGGTGACCGCCCCCGCCGGCATCAGCCTGCAGGAGGGCAACCGCATCCTGCGGGAAAGCAAGAAGGGGAAGCTGCCCCTGGTGGACGACGAGGGCAACCTGGTCTGCCTGATGAGCCGCACGGACCTGCGGAAGAACCGGGAGTTCCCCCATTCCAGCAAGGACGATGCCAAGCAACTGCTGGTGGGTGCGGCCGTGAGCACCCATGCCGAGGACAGGGAGCGGCTGGAAGCGCTGATGCAGGCCGGAGTGGACGTGGTGGTGCTGGACAGCGCGCAGGGCTATTCCACCTTCCAGGTGGAGATGCTGGCGTGGGCCAAGGAGCGGTACCCCGAGCTGCAGGTGGTGGCCGGCAACGTGGTGACGCCCGCCCAGTGCGAGGGCCTGATCGAGGCCGGCGCCGACGGGCTGCGCATCGGCATGGGAAGCGGCTCGATCTGCATCACCCAGGAAACGGTGGCCGTGGGGCGGCCGCAGGCCAGCGCGGTTTACAGTTGCGCCAAAGCCGCCGCCGAGCGAGGCGTGCCCGTCATCGCCGACGGCGGCATCACGAATATCGGCCACATCGCCAAAGCCCTGGCCTGCGGCGCCTCGACGGTCATGGTCGGCTCGCTGCTGGCGGGCACCGACGAGGCGCCCGGGGAGTATTTCTACGAGGGCGGCGTCCGCGTGAAACACTACCGTGGCATGGGCAGCAAGGAGGCGATGGAGGCCCGCGGAATCCGCCGCTACATGGAGGGCGAGGAGCCCATCCGCGTGGCGCAGGGCGTAAGCGGCACCGTGGTGGACAAGGGTTCGATCATCAACTACGTGCCCTACCTGATGCAGGGAGTGAAGCACGCCCTCCAGGACGTCGGCTGTGGCTCCGTCTACCAGTTGCAGCGGGACGTGGCCGAGGGCAAGGTGTGCTTCGAGAAGAGGTCCGTCTCCAGTCGCATCGAGGGCGGCGTTCACAGCCTGCACACCTTCCAGGAGCCACATCGTCTGGGACGGTCCGAGCGGTGACCCGTGCGCACGGCATGTCCGTTTATCGAAGGTCTGACCGGTGTTTAGACGACGTCTCCACATTCTGACCGGAGCGTTCCTGCTGGTCGGTCTCATCCTCGTGGCCCGGCTGGCCCAGCTTCAGCTTCTGCTGCACGATCCCTTCGACGCCCGGGCAGGGGGCAACCGGACGATTCCTACCGTGCGCGGCGGCATCTACACCCGCTGGGGCACGCCGCTGGCTCAGCAGGTGCCTTCCTTCGACCTGGCGGTGGATTTCCAAAAACTGGGGGAGGAGGACTGGCGCCGGCAGGTCTCGGCGCTTTGCGGCACGCCGCCGGAGGAGCTGGCCGAGAGGGCGGAGGAGGCCATCGAGTCCGTCGAGCGCATGGAGGCCAGCGTTCGGGAGCGCCAGATGCGCCGCGAGGGGCGCGCCGATATACGCATCGCCGAGCGCTACCAGGCGCACCGCGTTGTGAGCGATGTGCCCGCCGAGGTCGCGGCGGCTGTGCGAAGCGCGCCGGACAGGTTCCCCCACATCCACGTGCTGGAGGCCACCCGGCGCCGCTACCTCAACGGCACCCTGGCCCCCCACGTCGTGGGCACGATCCGCGACCTCTCGCCGACGGACTGGGAGGAGTTCTGCGCCGCCGACCGCCACTGGACGATGGACATGGGGGTGGAGAAGATCGGCAGCCGCTACCGCATGGACGATCGCCTGGGAGAGAGCGGCGTCGAGAAGTTCTACGAGGCTTTGCTGCGCGGGCGGCGCGGCTATGTGAAACACCGGCTGGTGTTCGAGATGCTGCGCGTTGAGAAGAAGGCCACAAGCGTCCCTCCGCGGCCGGGCACCGACCTGTACCTGACCCTGCGCGAGGACTTCCAGCGGGCCTGCAACCGCGCCCTGCAGCGGGCGGCCGAGGGCCGGGTGAGTGCCCTGGCTTCCAGCGCGCCCATCCGGTTCGAGCGGGGCGCCCTGGTGCTGCTGGACGCGAACAGCGGGGCCATCCTGGCCGCCGCCACCTACCCGACTTACGAACTGTCCAGCTACCGGGACGACCTGCCCGATCTGGTGCAGAGTCCCCACGCACCTCTGTTCTACCGGCCCCTCCAGGGCACGCTTCCGACGGGATCGGTTTACAAGATCATCACCGCGCTTGCGGCGCTGGAAAGCGGCAGCATCACGCCGGGTACGACCTTCACGTGCCGTGGCAGGGAGCGGTTCGGGCAGGAATACTTCAGTTGCACGGGCAGCCACGGCACGCTTTCGCTGATCCCGGCCATTGAGCACTCCTGCAACATCTACTTCTACCACACCGGTCTGGCGGCGGGGGGACAGGCGCTGACGGAGTGGGGCGGGCGGTTCGGCCTGGGGCAGAAGACCGGCGTGGACTGGCCCTTCGAGCGCGGCGGCGCCGTGCCGGACGCGCGGGCCACCTACCAGACCATCAACCTGTCCATCGGGCAGGGAACGCTGGAGTGCACCCCGCTGCAGGTGGCGCGCGCCATGGCGGTGGTGGCCAACGGGGGCCGCCTCCACACCCCGCATTTCCTGCACCACACGCGGGACGCGACGGGCGGCATCGCGCGGACTTACGAGCCGCAGTACACGGAGGTGCCGCTGAGCGAGGAGTCCTTGAGCGCCGTCCGGGAAGGCATGAGGCTGGTGGTGCGGAGCGGCACCGCACGATATGCCGCGCTGGACCCCTACCGGGCGGCCGGCAAGACCGGCACCGCCGAGCTGGGCAACACGGACCTGAACCACGCATGGTTCGCGGGTTACGCGCCCTATGACGCCCCGAAGATCGCCTTCGCGGTGGTCAACGAGAGGGTTCCCGGCGGCCATGGCGGCACGGACGCGGCGCCCATCCTGGCGGAGGCACTGGCCGAAATATGGCCGGAAGTGGAGGCCATGCGTTGAGGCGCACCCGTGTCACACGGGCGGGTCTTTGCGCACTATCTCCCCGTCCCACTGCAGGTCTTCTCCGCGCAACTCTACGCTGGTCCTGCCGCGGTAGGTGTTGATGCCGGGACGGAAGGCCAGGCGGAAGGGCTCCCCCCGGCGGCTGCGCAATTCCTCCAGCCAGTCGGCCTTGCCCATGGCGATAACCCGCAGCGTGGTGTTCTCCTGACGGACCATGAACGTCAGGTGGCTGCCGTCGCGACCCACGGTGCGCGGCTTGCCGGCGACCTGAAGGCCGGAGGCGTAGAAAAGCGGCCTCGGGTTGCCCTCGCCGAAGGGCTGCAGGCGCTCGATCTCCTTCACCAGGTCGAAGTTCAGCGCCGAGAGCGCCGCCTCGCCGTCCAGCCGCAGCTCCGGCAGCGCGGGTTCGCGGCCCCGCAGCTTCTCCGCCACGGCGTTTATGGCCTCGCGGAAGGCCTCCAGGTTGTCCATCGGCAGCGTCAGCCCGGCGGCGCCCTGGTGCCCGCCGTATTCCAGCAGCAGGTCCGCGCACTCGGCCACGGCGGTGTAGAGCGGGAAGCCCTCCACGCTCCGGGCACTGCCACGTGCGCGATTACCCTCGGTAGTGAACACGAAGGCCGGTCGCCAGAATCTCTCGGCCAGCCGGCTGGCCACCAGGCCCAGCACGCCCTGGTGCCAGTCCGGATTGGTCAGGACGATGCAGTTCTGCCCCCGCAGGAAGGCGTTGCCGGCCACGATCTGCTCCGCCTCATCGCAGGTGGAGCGCTGCACGCTGCGGCGCAGTCGGTTCTGCTCCTTCAGGTGATCGGCCAGCTCCTCGGCGCGCGCGGCGTCGTAGGTGGTCAGCAGTTCCGCTGCGGCGTCGGGATGGCCCATCCGTCCTGCGGCGTTCAGCAGTGGCGCCACCCGCCAGCCGATGTCTCTGGAAGTAGGAGGGTCGTGCCGCACGCGGGCCACCTGCAGCAGCGCGCGGAGCCCGGCCTGCTCGGTGATGGCGATGGTCTTCAGCCCGTAGCTGACCATCACCCGGTTCTCGTCCAGCAGCGGCACCACGTCCGCCACGGTGCCGATGGCCACCAGCGCCAGCGCCTCCACCAGCAGGTCCCGGAACTCGTCCGAGACGCGCTCGCTGTCGCTGAGCTGCTGCCCCAGCGCCCACACCAGCTTGAAGGCCACGCCGACTCCGGCCAGGTATTCGTACCCGAACCGGCAGTCGTCGAGCTTGGGGTTCAGCAGATGAACGCCCTGCGGCAGGCCGTCGCGCGGCTCGTGGTGGTCGGTCACCAGGACGTCCATTCCCAGTTCCCGGGCGAATTGCACTTCGCGCGCCGCCGATATGCCGCAGTCCACCGTGACGATCAGCTCCGTGCCGCCCTCCGCCAGCTCTTGCACGGCCTCGGTGCTCAGGCCGTATCCCTCTTCGATGCGGTGGGGGATGTAGAGCCGGGCGTCGGCGTCCAGAAACCGGGCGGCCCTCAGCATGACGGCGGCGGCGCAGAGGCCATCGGCGTCGTAATCGCCGAAGATGGTGATCTTCCGCCCGGAGCGCATGGCGTCCAGCAGGAAGGCGGCGGCCTCGGTGAGCTTCGGGTCGTCGGCCGGATCGCGCAGATCGTGAAGGCTGGGCTGCAGAAACCGCTGCGCCGAACCTTCGTCGCGGAGGTCTCGATTGACCAGGACTCGAGCGACCAGGTCGGAGACGCGCAGGGCGCTGCACAGGCGGCGGACGCGGTCAGAATTGTCGGGGGGAAGTACCCACTGTTTCGTCATGGCACCCACAGTATAGCAGTGGCACTCGCGGGCTGACAAACGCGCGCGGGAAATGTCTTGAATGGGGACGCAAGTTCGTGCGGTAGTTCGCCCCTCGGCTTTGCACGGAGGGCCGGACCGGTGTAAACTGAGCCGCGCCAGGCATCTCTCCGGGACGTTGCGGGACGGTGCAGCGGAGCAGTTACGGAAGTGTCCGATGGCAGGCTTGTGATGTGGTGACCTGAAGATGGAGATGACCGAGAACGAAGCCAGAGTGGCCGACCTTCTGCAGCAGTATTGTCCCGAGGGTGTGGTGCTGGACCTTCCCTGTGGACCAGGACAGCTCTGCGCACACCTGCGCGAGAAGGGGTACAAAGTGGTTGCGGCCGACATTGATCCCTCCGTTCTTGAAGTGCCAGATATGGATTGCCGACGGGCGGACCTGGATGAGCGGTTGCCTTTCGACGACGAATCATTCGACGCCGTCTGCTGCGTGGCGGGCCTGGAGCACACCGAGAACCCGAGGCACACGCTGCGGGAAATCCGCAGGGTGGTGAAACCGGAGGGCTGGGTGATCGTCCAGGTGCCCAACTTCAGCAGTCTGCAGCGGAGGATGCGGTTTCTGTTTCGCGGCCGCCTGACGAAGCGGCTGCCGGAGGAGATCCGCGACCATGAGGAAAAGGCCGACCGCGGCCACATCTCCTGCCTCCCGCCGAGCTGGTTCCGGCAGCAGTTCAGATGCGTCCTGCTGGAGGTGATGGGATGCCACTTCTACCACTTCCACGGTCGGACCGCGGTGTTTGGATTTCCCTTCTGGGGGTTGCTCTGGCTGGTCGGTCGGCTGAAGGCGAAGCTAAAAGGCAAGCCTGACCTGGCCGAGAGCACCAGCCGGGACATCCTGCTGAACCGCCAGGTTGTCATCGTCGGCAGAAAGCCAGGGGAACGGAAGATTTGAGAGCTACTCCAGCGGGATGGGCCAGACCTCCTGCGCCACCACGTTGACCGCCCCGTGCT
>CAYVBE010000137.1:0-11825 GCA_964448935.1 uncultured candidatus Brocadiaceae bacterium | reverse complement strand
CGCCCGCCTGCGGCGGGCTAACGGACTGGAGACACTAAAGCGTTGAGAACGGTAGCCCACTCGTCAGGCCGTTAGGCCGTCAGGCCGTTAGGCCGTTAGGCCGTTAGGCTGTCAGGCCCGAAGGGCCGTCTCAAGATTAGCCCAGGGTGAAGGCGCCGAAGGCGCCGGAGCCCTGGGGAAGGGACAAGGAAAAAAGATAGAGCCCCCAACGGGGGCGATTCAAACGTGGGATGCACGAGCGATCCCGGCGCTTGAATTCCCCGCTATACGGTGGGCTCAGGTCGCACAAGCAGGTTCCGCAGGCCACAGATATGAGGACCCGAACATGCTGCGCACGGAAGACATAATGGCCACCCTGCGGATGTTCCAGGAGGAGAACCTGGACGTCCGCACCGTGACGCTGGGCATTAACCTGCTGGACTGCGCGGACCCGGACACGGACCGGGTCTGCCGCAAGGCGGGCCAGAAGATACGCAGCCGCGCGGCGGACATGGTGCGCGTCTGCCGGGAGGTCGAGCACCGCTACGGCATTCCGGTGGTCAACAAGCGGCTGGCGTTCAGCCCGGTGAGCGCGCTGGGTGCGGGCGGCGGGCCGGAGGCGTTCGTGCAGATCGGCCACGCCCTGAACGACTCGGCCGCCGAGGTGGGCGTGGACCTGGCGGGGGGTTTTACCGCCCTGGCACAGAAGGGCACCACGCCGGGCGACCGCGCACTGATCGAGGCCATACCGCGCGTGCTGAGCGAGACGGAGCGCCTGTGCGCCTCGGTGAACGTGGCCAGCACGGCGGCCGGCATCAACATGGACGCCGTGAACCTGATGGCGGGCAAGGTCCTCCAGACCGCCGAGGCAACGGCCGACCAGGCGGGCTTCGGCGCGGCCAAACTGACGGTGTTCGCCAACATACCGGAAGACAACCCCTTCATGGCCGGCGCCTACCTGGGCTACGGCGAGGCCGACTGCGTGGTGAACATCGGCGTCAGCGGGCCGGGCGTGGTGAAGCGCGCGGTGGAGCGCCTGGTGCGCCAGAACGACGGGGTTGACCTGGGCGAGGTGGCCGAGGAGATCAAGAAGACCGCCTTCCGCGTGACGCGCGTGGGAGAGCTGATCGGCCGCGAGGTGGCCGCGCGGCTGGGCGTGGAGTTCGGCATCGTTGACCTGTCGCTGGCCCCCACGCCGCGCGTGGGCGACAGCGTGGGCGAGATACTGCAGGCCATGGGCATCGCGCGGATTGGAAGCCCCGGCTCGACGGCGGCGGTGGCCCTGCTGAACGACGCGGTCAAGAAAGGCGGCCTTTTCGCATCGTCCTCCGTGGGCGGGCTCAGCGGGGCCTTCATACCCGTCAGCGAGGACGCCGCCCTGAGCGCCGCGGCGGCGGACGGTGACCTGAGCCTGGAGAAGCTGGAGGCCATGACCAGCGTCTGCTCGGTGGGGCTGGACATGATCGCCGTGCCCGGCTCGACCTCGGCGGACACCATAGCGGCGCTGATCGCCGACGAGATGAGCATCGGCGTGGTGAACCGCAAGACCACGTCGGTGCGGATAATCCCGGTGCCGGGCAAGGAAGCGGGCGAGACGGTGGAGTTCGGCGGCCTGTTCGGCAGCAGCGTGGTGCTGCCCATCCGCGGGGCCGACGGCGCGACGGAATTCGTGAGCCGCGGCGGCAGAATACCCGCCCCGCTGCAATCGCTCAATAACTGAACCGCATCCGCAAAGAAGGGACGCGAAAGTGACAGATTCGAAGGAACTACAGGACCGACTGCTCGACGAGATCATGGACATCGTGGCCGTGGACGTGCACAGCCACGTGCCGCACCCGGAGCCCGTGGCGGGGTCCTTGAGGGATCTGCTGGGCTACCACTATTACACCGAACTGGCCCACAGCGCCGGCATGAACGAAACGGTCATCGCGCCCGCCCGGCCCGACGAGGAGATGATACCGGAGCTGCTGGAAGCGATGGGCGCGATTGACAACACCGTGCAGCATGGCTGGCTGATGGAGCTGGCGCGGGAGCTGTTCGACTTCGACGGCGACGCCATCACGCCGGACAATTGGGAGGCGCTGGACGACGCCGTCCGCGAAGCGGCCGGGGAGCCGGACCGCGCGGCTCAGGTGATGGAAAAGTCGCGCATCGAGAAAGTCTTCCTGACCAACAGCTTCAACGACGGGCTGGAGGAAGTCAACCGCGACCTTTTCGTGCCCTCGCTGCGGGCGGACAGCCTGGTGTTCGACCTGCACAAGAGCGAGGTGCAGGGGGCGCTGGAGCGGGCGAGCGGGGTGACACTGTCCGGCGCGGAGAGCCTGCGGGACGCCATCCGCGCGGTGGTGGAGCACTTCTGGGCGCACGGCGCACTGAGCGCGGCCATCAGCCTGCCGCCCGGCTTCCGCACGTATAAGGTCTCCGACGCCGACTTCGACCGGGCGGTGCAGAACGCCCTGAAGGGCTCGCCGGGCGAGGACCGGGAGATACTGCAGAGCGGCGTGCTGTTCGAGCTGTGCCGCTGCTGCCGGGAGGACGCCATCCCGATGCAGATCATGTACGGCGTGGTGCGGGACGCCTACCGCCACGGCGTGCCGCAGGGGACGGACCTGCCGGCGGCGGGCGACACGCTGCGCGGCCTGCTGCCCCTTTTGAACGCATTCCCGGAGGTGACCTTCTGCCTGTCGGTGCTCAGCGACAGCCAGGCGCAGGAGCTGGCGGCCTACGGCTGGATCGTGCAGAACGTGGTGCTGAGCGGGCACTGGTGGTATCTGAACGTGCCGGCCTGGATCGAGCGCGACCTGGCCGCCCGCATCCAGAGCGTGCCCAAGAACAAGCTCCTCGGATACTACAGCGACATGTATAAGCTGGAGTTCGGGCTGGCGAAGTTCAACATGTATCGCCGCTCGCTGGCGCGCGTGCTGGCGCGTGATTTCGTGCAGGCCGGGCACGGCACCGAGGACGACGCGGTGGAGCTGGCACGGATGCTGCTGAGGGACAACGCGCGGCGCATCTTCAAGCTGGGGGAAGGCGCTTGAGCGGAGATGACACACACGGGAAGCTGGTGGCGCTGTGCGGCATAGACGGCAGCGGCAAGACGACCCAGACCGAACTGCTGGCCGCACGCGCCCGTGAGGCGGGCCACGCGGTGGAGACCATCTCCTTCCCACGCTACGAGGAGGGCTTCTTCGGCGACGTCATCCGGCGCTACCTGCGGGGCGAGTTCGCCGAAAGCGCGGGCGAGGTGGACCCGCGGCTGGCCGCCCTGCCCTACGCCTGCGACCGGTGGGAGGCGGCCCACCTGCTGCGCCGCTGGCTGGCCGAAGGAAAGCTGGTGATCTGCAACCGCTACGTGGCGGCCAACATGGCCCACCAGGGCGCCAAGGTGGAGGACGCGGCCGGGCGGGCGGAGTTCTACTCGTGGATTGACCGCATGGAATACGAGGTGTTCGGCCTGCCCCGGCCCGACCTGCAGGTGCTGCTGCGGGTGCCGCCGTCGGTGGCGGCGGGACTGATGCGGGGGCGCGGTTCGGACGCCCGCCTGCCCAGCGCGCACGACATCCACGAGAGCGACGCCGCCTACCTGGAGGCAACGGCCCGCGCCTACCGAGAGGCGGCCGAGCTGACGCCGGGACCGTGGGCCGAGGTATGCTGCACCGAGGACCGAAAGATGCTGCCGCCGCAGCGCATAGCCGGGGCGGTATGGAAGCACGTGGAGCCGATTCTGAAAGAACGGAAACCGAAGTAGGGGAAGGAGAAGCTATGGTGCGCGGGAGACTGCTGTTTCTGGTTGCATTGCTGGGGGTTGTGACGGGCTGTCCGTCCGTTGAGGAACGCGCCCCGCAGCAGCCCGATCCGGAGCCGGCCGGAAGTCCCGAGGAACTGATGGAGCAGCTTCAGCCGCGCGACGCGGCGGGGGGCGCGCGTTACTTCGGTGCGGCCGAGGCAAAGGTCTGCCCCGCGGTGGACGTCAAGGCATCATCCGGCCGTAAACAGAAGCTGCGCCCCGCACAGAGGTTCCGCATCACGGTGATCGTCGGCTGGCATCCGCAGAGCGTCAACGGTCGGATGGCGCTGCGCCACGTGGCCGACCTGCAGAACAGATATGAGAACTACGGCGTGGGGGCGCTCAGCATAGCCTTCAGCCCCGCCGGTTCCGGACAGGCGGTCGGGGCGGCGCAGCAACTGGGCGTGAACCTGCCCATGTATTTCGACGAAAACGGCTCCGCCATCCGCCGGCTCGGACGCGCGGCGGGGGCCGACCTGCCGGAGGCACTGCCGGCGCTGTTCATCGTGGACGGTCAGGGGCGCATTCGCTTCTACCGCCGGGGGTTCCGATTCACCCTCCAGAGCGCTGAACGCGGCCGGCAGCGGTGGGAATTGGTGGAAGCAGCGGCGCCCGGAAAATCCCTGGACGACATCCTGAAGCGGCTCATACAGGAATAGCGACCAATCCCTATCCCGCCGTGCCGACGTTGAGCAGCACGTAGAACGCCGAGCCGATGAAGACCACCAGCAGCGCGTTCTCCAGCAGGTAGACCTGGCTGCGGGTGGACTCCAGCCGGCAGCGTCGCTGCAGGAAAAACCGAAACACCAGGAACAGCCCGCCGGCCACGTACATGATGGCCGCTCCCACCCCGTGCGAGCCGTGCACGCTGGTGGTGCCGCCCCGCAGGCCGGGCATGTAGGTGCTGCCCGCCAGCAGGGAGTAAACCCCGTAGAGAGCGGCGCCGACACCGAGCCCCAACCCGATGATATACTCCTTGACCCACTCCCGGGTGGAGCGCTCTTCTGTGGAATGTTTGCCCATAGAGTTTTGCGCGTGTCAGAGGGTAACGGGTTCTCCGGAATCCATGGACCGGTTGGCGGCGCAGGTGACGGCGTGCGTGCGGTAAGCGTCCTGATAGGTGCTCTCGATGCCCGAGCTGTCGCCCTCTGCCACGGCGGTGATGAAGGCGCGGTTTTCCGCCATGCCCAGGTCTTCCGAGGGCCGATAGGTGTGCGTGGCCTCGCCGGTGGTCACCGTCAGCTCGCGCGCAGGGCCTTCGAGTTCCACCCGCGCGGCGCGGGTGAGGAATTCCAGCCACAGCCCGCCCTGACTGACCGCGCAGGTGCTGGTGACCTCGCACAGCAGTCCGCTCGCGAAACGCAGGGAGCAGATGCTGGCGTCCTCCACGTCGTAGTCCTCCTCATCCGTGATGATATCCCGCCGGCACGTGCAATAGACCTGCTCCACCTCGCCGAACAGGCAGCGCGCCAGATCGTAGAGGTGGGTTGACTGCTCGACCACCTGGCCGCCGCTCTGCTCCTTGCGCCGCCACCAGGGCGCTCCCGGTATGCCGCAGGCATAGAGGGCGCGGGCCACGACGGGCGGCGCCTGGCTCAGCAGGTCGTGCAGCCGGCTCACGTTCTGCGCGTAGCGCATCTGGTAGCCCACGGAGGTCACCAGACCGGTGCCCTCCAGCGCCTCCAGAACGCCCGTCGCCGTCTCCAGATCATTGGCCAGCGGCTTCTCCAAAAAAAACGGTATGCCGCGCTCGATCAGGTCCAGCTCGATCTGCCCGTGGACGTGCGGAGGCACGCAGACGTAAGCAGCGTCCAGGTCGTGCGCGTCCAGCATCTCGCGGTGATCGGTGTAAGCGCCGGCGCCCGCAAAGCGCGCCGCGGCCCGGGCCGCGCGGTCCGGGTCAACGTCCATGCAGGCCACCACCCGGGCCTCCGGGATGTCTTCCAGCGCGGAAAAGTGCCGGTTCGTGATCCCTCCGGTGCCGACAAAACCGATTTCGATCGCCACTTCAGTCCTCCCCTCGATGTTGCGTGCTGAGCGCGGTTATATCACAGGCGCTTCGCCGAATCAACCGGTGCTCTCGATGCGCTCCAGCGCTTCCACCTTCTGATCCGCCGATCGGCGCACGGCGAGGTCGGCGCGGGGCATTGTGGAGGCGATGAGCCGCGCGTTGCTGCGGTCCGAGTCCTCGTACTTGCGCACCGCCACCGGCCGCGACTTGCCGCCGCGCATATGCCTCTCGATCATCAGCCGCCGGATGACCCGCCGCGGCAGGAAAACGAACACGGCCAGGCGCAGCAGCCGGCGGACATCCGCCCACGGTCCCCGGTCCAGCAGCAGGTAGTTTCCTTCCGTGAGCACGATCCGGTCGGCCGGCTCGATGGCCATCGCGTCCGGCACCGGATCGTGCAGGTTCCGGTCGTAGCGCGGCAGACGCACGCGGCTCTCCGTGTGGACCCTGCGCAGGTCCTCCACGTAGGCGCGCGCGTTGAAGGTCTCCGGCGCCCCCTTGATGGAGCGCAGGGACACCCGCCGCCCGTCCTCGTCCGTGGTGAAGCGTTCCTCCAGATAGGCATTTGGGTAGTGGTATCCGTCCAGCGGAAACAGCGCCGCGCGCGCAACGGCGGGCCCGGTGCGGTTGAGTATCGCCCGGAGCAGGCCCGCGAAGACCGATTTGCCCGAGGCGCCGCAGCCCGCAATGCCCACCACCGTGCGCCCTTCCGTCTGCCCGCAAAGCGTCCGGATGAACCGGCACAGCGGCAGGTAGAACCGCCACAACTCCGCCGGGCTGACCCGCGCGGCCACCTCGAACCCGGCCGCGTCCAGGTGTGTCTCGGGAGACAGGTCGCTCACGGCGCGGAACATCCGCAGTCGCTCGCGGGCATCCGCCCGAAGACCCAGGGACTCCAGAACCGGGGTGGCGGGATCGCTCCGGATCAACTGCTGCGCCGCCTCTGCGGATGGCTCCACGCCCGCCGAGGCTCGCTCCAGCAGTTCACCGAGTGCTTGCGGTTCGGGGTGCTCCATGCCGCGTCATCGCCCCATCATCTCTTCGGCGCGCTCGGTCGAGAGGGACTTCGCCGTCTCCAGCACGAGCTGCACGGTGGCGTCGTAATCGTCCGCGTGGATCAGCCCGGCGTGACTGTGGATGTAGCGCGCCGGGATGCCGACGGAGACGCTGGGCACGCCTCGGGAGTGCACGTGGATGACCCGGGCGTCCGTGGCGCCGCCCTCCATCAGGCTGAGCTGGTACGGTATGTCACGCTCCTCGGCCAGACTGATGACCATCTCGTTAAACCGACGGTCGCTGATGGCGCCCGCGTCCATCATGTAGATGATGGGGCCCTCGCCCATGGAGGTCTTGGCCTCCCCCTCGATGCCGGGCATGTCGGTGGCCAGGCCGACGTCCAGCACGATGCAGAAATCCGGGTTGACCACGTCCACGGCGGTCTCCGCGCCGCGCGTGCCCACTTCCTCCTGGGTGGTGCCGACGCCGAAAACGGTGTTGGGGTGAGAGGTTTCCGCCAGACGGCGGAGGACGTCAATCATAATGGCGCAGCCGACGCGGTCGTCCCACGCCTTGGCCAGCAGGAACTCGCCGTCGCCGATGCGCTCGAACGACTGCCGGGGCACGACGGGATCCCCGATCCTGACGCCCATCTCCTCCTGCGCGTGCTCCTTGTCCCGCGCGCCGACGTCAATGAACATCGTCTTGCGCTTGATGATCTTCTTGCGCTCCTCGGCGGGCATCAGGTGCGGCGGTTTGGAACCGATGACCCCACGCACGGCCCCCTGGCGCGTGTGGACGGTCACCACGTGGCCCAGCAACGTCTGGTCCAGCCAGCCGCCGAGCGGGGCAAAGCGCAGAAACCCCTCGTCAGTGATGTCCTTGACCATGAAGCCGATCTCGTCCATGTGGGCCGGGATCATCAGCCGGGGGGAATCCGCCTCGCCTGCCTTCTTGCAGATGATGCTGCCCAGATTGTCCATCTCGAACTCGGCCACGCCCTCGAGGCGCTCCCGGATGAACTCCCGCACCTGGTCCTCGAAGCCCGGCACGCCGTCCAGCTCGGTCAGGTCCTGCAACAGTTCCAGCGTGTTGTCTTCCATCTACGATGCTCCCGGCAGTGGATTAGAGAGTGCCACGGAACGTCCCAGTATAGCACCCGTAGAGGGGGGATAAAACCGCCGCCGGCGTGCAGTGACGGGGGTTTTACTTGCCGGTCCGGGCACGGTACAATGCCGTTATGGGGGAAGCGCGGGAACAAATCCCGTGCGGAATGCAACTTATTGTTCGAGGGGGGCCGTACGCGGTCCCCCGGGCATGTCGCAGATTCGAAGGAGGGTTTTGCCGTGAAGCGCAAGATGACGTTGCCGGTAACGATAGCATGTCTGCTGGCTGTGGGGGCCCTGCTGACCGGTGTGCTCAGGGGCCCGGTATCGGCACCTGCCAGCGCGGCTACCGAGACGCCCATGTCGCCGGAGGACCTGGAGGAGTTGGGCCAGTTCGCCAACACACTGGAGCGTCTGTTCCAGCACGCAGCGGACAAAGTCAGCCCCGCCGTCGTGTCCATCCAGACCACCCAGGTAATCCGCCGGGAGCAGTCTCCCCGCGGGTTCCGCGATCCGTTTTTCGATGAGTTTTTCCGCAGACGTTTCCCGGATTTTGACCGGTTCTTCCGCATGCCGGATCAGGAACAGAAACGGCAGGGGCTGGGCTCCGGCATGGTCCTGGACCAGGAAGGCCACATCCTGACCAACAATCACGTGGTGGCAGAGGCCGACGAGCTGGAGGTCACCCTGGCCGATGGACGCACCTTCCAGGCGGAGGTGACCGGCACCGACGACAAGACGGACCTGGCGGTCATCAAGCTGCAGGGAGACTTCGAGGACCTGCCTGCCGTCGAGCTGGGCGATTCCTCCGACCTGGAGATCGGCCAGTGGGTGCTGGCAGTGGGCAGCCCGTTCGGGCTGCAGCGCACCGTCAGCGCCGGCATCATCAGCGCCAAGGGCCGCAGCGGCATCGGCGTGGCCAAATACGAGAGCCTGATCCAGACGGACGCCGCCATTAATCCGGGCAACAGCGGCGGCCCTCTGGTCAACCTCCAGGGCCGGGTGGTGGGCATCAACACCGCCATCCTCAGCCCCAGCCGGGGATACATGGGTAACGTGGGCATCGGGTTCGCCATCCCGGTCCGCATGGCCACCCAGATACTGCCCGAACTGAAGACCGGCGCCAGGATCCGCCGCGGCTATCTGGGCATCCGCATCAGCGACCTCACGCCCGGCATGGCCGAGACCTTTGAGTTCGAGGGCACGCAGGGCGTCTTGATTCATGAAGTGGAGGGAGGCACGCCGGCGGAAGAGGCCGGATTGCAGCACGGCGACATTGTCACCGAATACGACGGCCGCAAGGTCGAAAACAGCAACCAGTTCCAGCAAATGGCCGCCGCCACTAAGCCGGGCGAGAAGGTGAAGTTGACGCTGTGGCGCGAGGGGAAGGAGAAGACCTTGACCGTCAAGGTCGGCGAACTGGGCACCCAGGGCGTCGCCGCCGCCGACTGGTTCGGCGTCGCCGTCCAGAACATCACCCCGGAGCGAGCCGAGGACATCGGCCTGCGCAGCACCCAGGGCGTGATCGTTGCCGAGGTCTCCCCGGACAGCCCCGCGGCTCAAGCCCTGTCCAAAGGCGACATCATCTTCAGCGTCAACCTGAGGCCGGTGCCTGACGTGGACAGATATCGCCAGGCCATGGGCCAGCTTGAGGATGCCAGTAAGATCATCCTCCGCATGCTGGACGTCGAGACGGGGCACGCCGGTTACGTGGAGATTCCCCTGGACTGAAATACGGGAAGAACAGAAGAGCAAACGGGCGCGCGGAAGGTATTCTCCCGTGCGCCCGTTCCTTTTCGTCACTCGCGCGTCCGGAGCCGCTACTTGCCGTCCCGGCCGCGCGGCAGCTTCCAGAGCAGGTAAGCCACCAGGCCCACCATGAAGAGAGCCATCAACGTGAAAGTAAGCCACGTCTGCAGCGGGCTAAGGCCCTCTTCGATACCAACGCCGCCGGGGAAATTGGATGGATGCATACTGCTACGGCTCCTTACACCTGTCGGCAAGCCAGTGTCCGTCGCTCTGCTCTGAGACTGAATGATAGCAGAAAACGGTGACGCCCGACAAGATCAGCGCGTGCTTGCGGGGTCCGCCGCGTGCCGTCTATAATATCTGCGTTGCAGGCATCCCCCGCCGGCGGAGCGAAATACTATGAATTCCGTCCTGATCGCCGTTGTAGCGTTGGGCGCCTTCCTGGCCGCCTACCTCTTCTACAGTCGGTTCCTGGCACAAAAAGTCTTCTCCCTGGACCCGGACCGTCGGACTCCCGCGCACGAGATGGAGGACGGCATTGACTACGTGCCCACGGACAAGAGAGTCCTGTGGGGCCACCACTTCACCTCCATCGCCGGCGCGGCACCAATCGTGGGGCCGGCCATCGGTGTGATCTGGGGCTGGGTCCCGGCGGTGCTGTGGGTCGTGCTCGGCACCATTCTGATGGGCGCGGTGCATGATTTCGGTGCACTCATGCTGTCGGTGCGCCACAAGGGACGGTCGGTGGGAGAGCTGACGGGCGGCCTGATCGGCAAGCGTTCCCGGCTGCTGTTCCTGTTCATCATCCTGTTCCTGCTGTGGATCGTCATCGCCGTCTTTGCCCTGATCATCGCCATATTGTTCCGGGACTACCCCGCCACTGTGATCCCCGTCTGGACGCAGATGGTGCTGGCCGTCTTCGTGGGCCTGGCGATCTACCGCTGGAAGTGGAAGATCGTGCTTCCGGGCCTCGCTGCGCTGGTGTTGATGTACTTCACCATATGGATCGGAGCGCAGGTACCGGTCCGCCTGACGGCGATCGGAGTGCCGGAGAGCAGCGAGCTGGTCGCCTGGATATGGATCATCGGCATATACGCATTCGTCGCCTCCGTGCTGCCCGTCTGGACGCTGCTGCAGCCTCGCGACTTCATCAACGCGGAGCAGCTCGTCGTGGCCCTGGTGGTCCTGTACGGCGGCCTGCTGCTGGCCCATCCGGTGGTGGTGGCCCCGGCGGTGCGGCTGGCGCCGGAGGGCGCCCCGTGGCTGTTCCCCTTCCTGTTCATAACCATCGCCTGCGGCGCGATATCCGGCTTCCACAGCCTGGTCTCGTCCGGGACCTCGGCCAAGCAGCTCAACACGGAGAGCGACGCCCGACTGGTGGGCTACGGCGGCATGGTGGCGGAGGGGATTCTGGCGATCGTCGCCGTGCTGGCCTGCGTGGCAGGCTTTTCCTCTCGCAGCGCGTGGATGGAACACTACGCCACGTGGAGCCAGGCCGGCGGACTGGGGGCCAAGCTGGGCGCGTTCATCCAGGGCGGCCGGCTGTTTCTGACACACCTGGGCATCCCCGCCAAAGTGGCGGCGGCGTTCCTGGGCGTGGTAATCGTCAGCTTCGCCATGACCACCATAGACACCGCCACGCGGCTGCAGCGCTACATACTGGCCGAGTTGGGAAGTTCTGCAAACGTCCTGAAGCCCCTGAAGAACCGTTACGTGGGCGGCGCCGTCGCCGCGGGGTCGGCCATCCTGCTGGCCCTCATCAAGGGCGGCGGCGCGGGCGGCCTGGTGCTCTGGCCGGTCTTCGGCACCACCAACCAGCTGCTGGCGGCCCTTGCCCTGCTGGTGGTCACCGTGTGGCTGCTGCGGCAGAATCGGCCCACCATCTACACACTGGTGCCCATGGTCTTCATGATGGCCATGACGACGCTCGCCATCGTGCTGAAGATTCGCGGCTTCCTTCTGGACCGGGACTGGCTGCTGGCCGCCGTAAGCGCGATCATCTTCGTGCTGGCCGTGTGGCTGGTGGTGGAGGCCGCCCTGGCCTGGCGCCGGTGGCGTCTGCAGGCGGCGGGCAGGGACCCTGGCCAGGAAGGCGTGCCCCCCGCTGCCGGCGTGCAGCCGTAGGCACAGGCCCTGCACCCGCGCAGGGTCATTCAATTATCGGTTTTCTGTTGTCCTTTCCGGATCACCGCTGCGC
>CAYVBE010000136.1:0-11853 GCA_964448935.1 uncultured candidatus Brocadiaceae bacterium | reverse complement strand
GCGGAACACATCAATGGCTATACGGTGCGTGGGACTTTTGAATGACCCTGGTGAAGGGCTGAACGCGTTGAACTGGAGGGGTGCTCTGATATAATGGATGTTTGCGGTTTGCCGGCGGGGGCGTGCTGCCCCTTGTAAGCCGCTTTCGTCGTGAGCTTTACACACCGAAACACAGAGGACCATACCGATGCCGTTTTTCCTGATGGACTGGACGTTTTTTCTGCTGATACCGCCGATGCTGCTGGCGCTGTATGCCAACTGGAAGGTGAAGTCTACCTTCCAGCAGTACAGCAGCAGCCGGTCCTCCTCCGGCGCCACGGGGGCGGACGTGGCCCGCGATATACTGCGCAACAGCGGGCTGGGAGACGTTGCGGTCACCCGCACGTCCGGACGCCTGAGCGACCATTACGACCCGCGTTCCAAAGAGCTGAAGCTGAGCGAATCGGTTCATGATTCCGCTTCCCTGGCGGCGCTGGGCGTGGCGGCCCATGAGACGGGGCACGCCCTGCAGGACGCCCGCGGATACCTGCCGCTGAAGCTGCGGCAGGGCATCTGGCCGGTGGCCGCCTTCGGAAGCAATCTGGGGCCGATACTGTTCATCGTGGGCTTTCTGCTGACCGCGTTTATGGGCGTGGGCTGGGCCATGCTGATCGCCAAGGTGGGCATCTTCCTGTTCGCCGGGGCAACGGTGTTCACCGTGATGACCATCCCGGTGGAGCTGAATGCCAGCCACCGGGCGTTGGGAATGCTGAAGGAATCCGGCTACATCACGGCCGCCGAGCGCCCGCACGTGAAGAAAGTGCTCGACGCCGCCGCGCTGACATACCTTGCATCGGCCTTCATGGCCATCATGATGCTGCTGCGTTTCATACTGCTTCTGTCCATGGCGTCCCGCCGTTAGGGCGCCGCATCGGAGACCCTCATGGGCGCGACAATCACCGAGAAGATACTGGCGGACCACTGCGACCAGGACGCCGTCAAGCCCGGCGACTACATCATGGCGAACGTGGATTTCTGCCTGGGCAACGACATCACGGCGCCGATCGCCATCGAGGAGTTCGAGAAGGCGGGATTCGACTCGGTGTGGGACCGGGGCCGGATAGCCCTGGTGCCCGACCACTTCACGCCGAACAAGGACATCAAGGCGGCCACGCTGAGCAAGCAGCTCCGGGAGTTCGCCCGGAAGCACCAGATCGAGCACTACTGGGAAGTCGGCCGCGTGGGCATTGAGCACGCCCTGCTGCCCGAGCAGGGGCTGGTCGGGCCGGGTGACCTGATCATCGGCGCGGACTCGCACACCTGCACCTACGGGGCGCTGGGCGCCTTTTCCACCGGCGTGGGCAGCACGGACCTGGCGGCGTGTTTCGCCACCGGGCAGGTATGGCTGCGGGTGCCGGAGTCCATGAGGTTCAACTACCGCGGCGAACTGCCCCGCTGGGTGGGCGGCAAGGACCTGATCCTTTACACCATCGGTCAGATCGGTGTGGACGGGGCGCTCTACCGGGCGATGGAACTCTGCGGCCCGGTGATCGAAGCCCTGCCGATGGACGACCGCCTGACGATGTGCAACATGGCCATCGAGGCCGGCGGCAAGAATGGCATAATCGCGCCGGATGATATCACCGATGCCTACTGCGAGGGGCGGCTGGTGCGAGAGTCCCACCGCTACGCCAGCGACGGGGACACCGTTTACGCCGAGAGCTACGACTGGGACGTGAGCGAACTGAGCCCGCAGGTAGCCGCGCCGTTCCTGCCCTCCAACGCACATCCGGTGGAGGAACTGAGCGACGTCGAGATAGACCAGGTGGTCATCGGATCGTGCACCAACGGTCGCATCAGCGACCTGCGCACGGCGGCCGAGGTGCTGCGGGGCAAAAAGGTGGCGCCCTCGGTGCGACTGATCGTGTTCCCCGCGACCCGGGAGATATACCACCAGGCGATGGAGGAAGGCCTGCTGGACGTGTTCATCGAGGCCGAAGCGGCGGTTTCCACGCCCACCTGCGGGCCGTGCCTGGGCGGGCACATGGGCGTGCTTGCGGCCGGTGAGCGGGCCCTGGCGACTACCAACCGCAACTTCAAGACGCGCATGGGGCACGCCGACAGCAAGGTGTATCTGTGCAACCCGGCTGTGGCCGCTGCGGGCGCGGTGACCGGCCGCATCACCCATCCGGACGAGGTGATGGACGAATAGCGAAATCCTGACAGGATACTGAAAGCAGGGGGAGTGAAGGCCGTGGCGCTCTACGTGGGACTGGATGTGGGCTCCATAAGCGCGGACCTGGCGGTGATGGACGAGGACGGGACGGTCCTCGACACCCGCTACGTCCGCATCTTCGGCCGGCCACACGAGGTGGCGCTGGAGGAATTGGAGAAGGTTCTGGAGGAGTATGACGACGTCCGGGGGCTCTCCGTAACGGGCAGCGCGGCCGAGGTGATCGGCGAACTGCTGGGCGTCCCCTTCATCAACGAGATCGTGGCGCACAGCCGCGCCACCGGCCGTTTCCATCCCGACGTGCGCACCATCATCGAGGTGGGAGGCACGGAATCGAAACTGATCGAGCTGGAGCAGACGAGCCACGGCCCGCGCGTGAGCGATTTCTCGATGAACGCGCTCTGCGCCGCCGGCACGGGCTCCTTCCTGGACCAGCAGGCATCCCGGCTGAAGGTCAGCATCGAGGAGTTCAGCCGCCTGGCCCTAAAGAGCGAGAATCCCCCCCGCGTGGCCGGCCGGTGCTCGGTGTTCGCCAAGAGCGACATGATCCACCTGCAGCAGCAGGGCACGCCGGACTACGACATCATCGCGGGGCTCTGCTACGCCATGGCGCGCAACTTCCGCACCAGCGTGGGGATGGGCAAGGAATTCCGCCCGCCGGTGGCCTTCCAGGGCGGCGTGGCGGCCAACGTGGGCATGGTGCGGGCCTTCCGGGACGTGCTGGGGTTGGACGAGGACGGATTGATCATCCCGGAGCACTTCGGTTGCATGGGCGCCATCGGGGCAGTCCTGCAAGCGGTGGCGGACGGACGCGACTGCGCCTTCGAGGGTCTGGAGTCCCTGCGCGAATACGTGAGCGAGAAGCACGCCGACGCCGACCGGCTGCCCCCCCTCGAAAACGACGACTACCCGATAGACATCTCCACCAAACCGCTGCCGGACGGTGAGGAGAAGGTGGACGCCTACGTGGGCGTGGACGTGGGCTCCATCAGCACCAACGTGGTGGTGATTGACGAGGACCGCAACGTCATCGGCCGCTGCTACCTGATGACCGAGGGCCGGCCGCTGGAGGCGGTCAAGAAGGCCCTCTACGAGGTGGGCAGCGAGATAGGCGACCGGGTGAACGTGCGGGGTTGCGTGACCACCGGCAGTGGGCGCTACCTGACCGGGGCTTTCGTGGGCGCCGACATCATCAAAAACGAGATCACCACGCATGCCCGAGGGGCGGTGGAGATGGACCGGCGGGTGGACACAATCTTCGAGATCGGCGGGCAGGACGCCAAGTACATGTCGCTGGAGAACGGGGCGGTGGTGGACTTTGCCATGAACAAGGTCTGCGCCGCGGGCACCGGTTCGTTCCTGGAAGAGCAGGCGGAGCGGCTGGACCTGAAGATCGAGGAGGAGTTCGCCCGCCAGGCCCTCGGAAGCCCGGAGCCCTGCCAGCTCGGCGACCGCTGCACCGTCTTCATGGAGAACGACGTCAACTTCTACCAGCAGCGCGGCGTGGACCGGCGCGACCTGGTGGGTGGGCTCTGCTACAGCATCGTGTATAACTACCTGAACCGCGTGGTCGAGGACCGCAAGGTCGGCGACGTCATCTTCTTCCAGGGCGGCGTGGCGTTCAACCGCGGCGTGAAGGCGGCCTTCGAGGCGGTCACGGGCAAGAAGGTCATCGTCCCTCCGCATCATGACATCATGGGTGCCATAGGCGCCGCTATCATCGCCCAGGAGGAGGGCCCGGGCGAGAGCGGTTTCCGGGGGTTCGACCTGCGGGACGTTGACTACGAGCTGAAGACCTTCGAGTGCACGAACTGCTCCAACCGCTGCGAGATCCACAAGGTCTCCATCGAGGGGCAGGAGCCGCTGTTCTACGGCAGCCGGTGCGGGCGGTTCGACCGCAAGGAGAAGAAGAAAGGCGCCCATCTGCCGCGACTCTTCGAGGAGCGCGAGGAGGCGCTGCTGCACACCTACGACAGGGACGAGCCCGAGGACCCGATCGGCGTGCGCGTGGGTGTGCCGCGTATGATGACATTCTTTGACCTCTACCCGTTCTGGAAGGCGTTCTTCACCGAGCTGGGCTGCGAGGTGGTGCTATCCGAGCCGACCAACCGGCAGGTCATACAGGCCGGCAACGACGTGATGACCACGGAGACCTGCTTCCCCATCACCGTGGCGCACGGGCACGTGCAACGCATGCTTTCGGGGGAGACCGACTACATCCTGGCGCCCAGCGTGGTGGACCTGCCGGAGGAGTCGCCGGACGTGGCGCGCTCCTATACCTGCCCGCTGGCGCACGGCCTGCCCTACCTGCTGAAGGCTGCGCTGGACCTGCCGGAGGACGGGCCGCAGCTTCTGTCGCCCATCCTGCACTTCGAGCGCGGGCGCAAAGACGTTGACGATCGGCTGCGCGACGTGGCGGCTCGGATCGGCGCGCCGCGGGGACGGGTGAAGCAAGCCACCGAGGCCGCCTGGAATGCGTGGGAACAGTTCCGGAATGCCCTGCAGGAGCGGGGCACGCAGATACTGGCGGAGCTGCCCGAGGACGAGCACGCCGTGGTGGTCATCAGCCGCCCCTACAACGGCTGCGACGCCGGCATGAACCTGGCCATCCCCGACAAGCTGCGCGACCTGGGCGTGCTGGCCATCCCGCTGGACATGCTGCCGCTGGACATGGAGGGCCTGGGCGAGGACTTCCCGCACATGTACTGGAAATACGGCCAGCGCATACTGGCGGGGGCGGACTTCATCTCCGACCGGCCCAACCTGCACGCGCTATACATCACCAACTTCCGTTGCGGGCCGGACTCGTTTATCAGCAAGTTCTTCGACCGCGTGCTCGGCGAACCCTACCTGACCATCGAGGTGGACCAGCACAGCGCCGACGTGGGCGCCATCACGCGGTGCGAAGCGTTCATCGACAGCTTCGAGAGCATCCACCCCGCCCCCCGCGGCGAGGCGCGCGGGGAGGACCTGTTCTTCGACATCCGCGAGAGTTCGCGGCCGCTGACCATCTACATCCCGCACATGGACGATCACGGTGTGATGATGGCGGCCGTGCTGCGGTCCAGCGGCGTGGACGCCGAGGCGCTGCCCATGTCGGACCACGAGAGCCTGGAGCTGGGCCGGCAGGTCACCACGGGCAAGGAATGCTATCCCTGCATCCTGACCACCGGCGACATCATCAAGAGGACGCGCCGACCGGACTTCGACCCGGAGCGGGCGGCCTTCTTCATGGCGCAGGCCACCGGACCGTGCCGGTTCGGCCAGTATCACAAGTTCCACCGCATGGTGCTGGACGAGCTGGGCTACGAGGACGTGCCCATGGTGGTGCTGGACCAGACGCAGCAGTTCAGCGACCACGTGAAGGCGTTCGGGCCGGACTTCTACCGCAACTGCTGGCAACTGCTGGTCACCGTGGACTTTTTGCAGAAGATGGTGCGGGAGACCCGGCCCCGCGAAGTGAACGAGGGCGAGACGGACCGCGTGTATCGCGAATGTCTGAAGCTGCTGACGCAGGTGGCCGAGGAGAAGGGCGATTACATGGCGGCCGCCACGGAGGCGAGAGACCGGCTGCTGGCCGTTGAGACGGATAACACGGACAGCCGCCCGCTGATCGGCGTGGTGGGGGAGATATACGTGCGCAGCAACGAGTTCGCCAACAACTTCCTGGTGCGCAGACTCGAAGACCTTGGCGCGCAGGTGCTCCTGCCGACGCTGCAGGAATGGATTAACTACGTCTCTTACGACCGTCGCGAGCTCTGCCGCCAGGAGTCCCGGTGGTGGTCGTTCCTCAAGGAGTGGGCGACCGAGTTCGTGGCCCGCTGGGACGAGGCTCGCATCGCGCGCATCTTCGACGGCGCCATCGAGCATATGCCCCGCGAGGCGCCGGCCGGGGAGGTCGTCGAGGAGGGCTCACACTACCTGCACCCCACGGTGAAGGGGGAGGCCATCCTGAGCATGGGCCGCGCCGTCGAATACGTCCACCACGGGCTGAACGGCGTGGTGAACGTTGCGCCCTTCGGGTGCATGCCCGGCGCGCTGGTCAACGGACTGCTGGAGCGGTTTCGGGAGGAGCACGACGGCATGCCGGTGCTGAAACTGGCGTTCGACGGCGTGGAGCAGACGACGGAACGGACCCTGCTGGAAGCATTCGTCCACCAGGCCCGTCAGCACATGAACGGCCGCGGGGCCGAAGAACGGGCCGCAGTTGAAGAGGCAACCCGATGAAAGGCAAATGCTGGAAGTTCGGCGACGACGTGAACACCGACGAGATCATCCCCGCCCGCTACCTGAACGTCATCGCGGAGGACGAGCTGGCCGCGCACTGCATGGAGGGCGTTGATCCGGACTTCCCGGACAAGGTGAGCGAGGGCGACATCATCGTGGCGGGCAAGAACTTCGGCTGCGGCTCATCCCGCGAGCACGCCCCCCTGGCCATCAAGGCCGGCGGCGTGGCGTGCGTGGTGGCCCGCTCCTTCGCGCGCATCTTCTTCCGCAACGCCATCAACATCGGCCTGCCCATCGCCGAGTGCCCCGACGCCGCGGATGAGGCCGAAACGGGAGACGAGATAGAGTTGCTCCTGGGCGAAGGCAAGGTCGTAAACCACACCAAAGGCAAAACATATACATTCCCCCCCGTCCCGCCGCGCCTGCAGCAGATTATAGACGCCGGCGGACTCATTCCGTACGCGAAAGCCCGGGGGGGGGAGTAACGGCACAACGACCGCCAATTCCATCTCGCCGGCCCGAGGTGCTTCCCGGCCCCGGAAAATGGGACTCGGCACGCCGCATCCCTCAATCGTCCGGCTTCCAGCCCCACATGGTGGCGTCTTCGGGGAAGACGTCCCAACAGCGCCGGCCGGCCCGGCTGATGCGCTCATATTCCTCGTCGGACAACTCCACCTCCAGGGCACCCATGTTGTCCTGCCAGTGCTCCCACTTGCTGATGCCCACGATCGGCGCGGTCACGCCCTCGGTGTGCAGCAGCCAGGCGAGGGCTATCTGCGAGCAGGTGGCGTCGTGCGCCTCGGCAACGTCGGCCACCACGCGGGCGGCGTCCCTGGCTTTGCTGAACGCGGGCTCGTGGAAGAGCTGGTTCTTCTTGCGGATTCCGGCGGGCTCCTCCTCGTCCCCGATGAAGCGGCCCGTCAGCAGACCCTGGGCGAGGGGGGAGTAGGGCGTGACGGCGATGCCGTTCTCGCGGCAGAAGGGCAGCACCTCGGGCTCGATGATGCGCCACAGCACGTTGTAGGGCGGCTGCAGGCTGCGGATGCCGTGTTCGGCGGCGACCTGCAACTGCTCCCGGTTGAAATTGCTGACGCCCAGTTCGCGCGTCTTGCCCTTCTCCCTCATTTCGCACATCTTGTCCATGAAGGCCCTCAGGTCCAGGTTCTCGTTGGGCCAGTGGACGATGTAGAGGTCCAGGTGGTCGGTCTGGAGCCGGCGCAGGGCGGCGTCGAGCTGGTGCTCGACGTATTTGGGCCGGCACTGCATGATTTTGGTGGCCACGACGGCGCGCTCGCGCCGGTCCCCATCGGCCAGGGCCTTTCCCAGAACTTCCTCGGCGTGGCCGCGGCCATACCCGTGGGCGCTGTCGAAGAAAGTGCAGCCGCTGTCCTGCACGCGGCGGATCAGGTCAATACTCTTCTCGTCTTCCTGGGGCCCCCATCCCTCCTGTCCCGCCATGTTCCAGGTGCCCAGACACATGCGGGAGACTTCCAGTTTTAAATCCCCAAGCTGAATGTAGTCCATGCTCACGTCCTCTCATCGAAGTATTGCAGTTTCGGACAGATGGCCGGGGGACCGCCGGCGAGGCGTCAACTGCGTTCGCCGGCTTCCGCCCCGAGGGCCTCGGCTTCCTGCCAGCCCGTCTCGTCGGCTTCCCCCCAGAGCAGCTCCAGGTCGTAGAGCTTACGGGCTTCGGGATTGAACAGGTGGACCACCACGCTCCCCAGGTCAATCAGCACCCAGCCCGCCTCGGCCTCCCCCTCGATGCCCAGGATGGGCTGCTCGATCTTCTTCGCCCGCTGCCGGATGGACTCGGCGATGGCCTGTATCTGCCGGTCGTTCTGCCCCGTGGCGATGACGAAGTAGTCGGTGAAGGAGGTGAGGGGCCCCACGTGAAGAACGAGGATTTCCTCCGCCTTCTTCTCATCCGCCAGCAGCGCACAGGTACAGGCAACGGTCCGGGCCGTAGCGTTCACGTGATGTCGGCCTCCGTGGAGGTTACAGGTAAAGCGCCATGCTGGGGAGACGTGCGGGTGGTTGCGGCGGTCGGCGTCCCCGGACGGTCATGTCCTCTCGGCCGGGCAGGGGTGCCGCAGGGGCTGCGGTGGTCAGGCATCTTCCATCCCCAGGTCTTCGCGGATGGTCGCCGTGCCTTTCAGGCCGGGCTTCAGCTCCAGCGCCTCGCTGAAGATGTCCCGCGCCTTCTCATCTTCCCCGATGCGGCAGTAGACTTCGGCGATCTTCTTCAGAATGAACGCCTTCTCGCTCTTGTCCAGGTCGAAGGCCAGGATACGCTGGTAGCAGCCGATCTCCTCTTCGGGCGCGGTGGCATCGCGGGGCAGTTTGCGGCTGTAGAGCTTCTTGATCCGAGCCTCGACGGTCTCGAAGAAGTATCGCTGCCGGGGCGGCTCTTTTTCCCTCTCGTAGAGCTCCTCGTAGTAGTCCGCCGCCTCCCGGTAGCGGTCTTCGTGCTCCAGTTGCTCGGCCAGCAGGAAGATGCAGTCCAGGTAGTCCTTGACGCTGAGGAACTCCGGCAGGTCGAACTCCTCCTGCTCCATCAGTTCGTCGTAGAGCCTCAGCGCGCGGCGTCCCTGGCCGCTGAGCAGGTATTCCAGCAGTTGGTCGGCCCGTTCCTTGAACGTGCGGCTCTCGTTGCGCCGCGCCTCTTCGCGCACGCCGGGCACGGAGTGCATCATCACGTCGTAACGCGCCCGCTCGCGCTCGTTGCTGAGAACGCGGTAGGCGGCGATCACCTCTTTGAGCTTCCGGGATGCCTGTTCGGCGCCGTCGCGGTTCTGGTCGGGATGGTATTCCTTGGCCAGGCGACGGAAAGCCTTCTTGATCTCGGGCTGCGTGGCGTCGCGGCCGATGGCGAGCACGTCGTAGTAGGTTGATTTGGTTTCTTGCGTCCGGCTCATGTCTCTTGGCTTCTCAAGTAACTGTCTTCCCGGCGGGCGGATACACTGTGTGTGAGCCGACCGCTTGATGCCCTAACCTTGATCCTGGTTCTCCTACTTTCTCAGTTCCGCAGAGCGCCGCGAAGTTCAACTCGCCCCGTCCAGCCAGCGGGCGAAGGCGTCCGGCGTCCCGCCCTGCGGCAGCTCCAGCACCACCGTCTGCGCCGCGCCGACGCACTGCCTGAAGGCCCTGCGGTAGATGTCGCCCTCGGGCGTCTCCTGCCGGGGCGTGGACCATCGGTCCGGCCTCGCCGCCAGCGTCCGTTTCAGGTGCTCCGCCGCCTGTCGGGGGCCGACCTGCGTGCGGGTGGCTTCGCCGTCGGGCGGACAGGTCCGCAGGAACACGACATGCCTGACGGGCAGCAGGACATCCGCCGGCGCGGCGGCCGGCAGCGCCTCGCGCTGTACCATCCCCGCGCCGTCCTCGGATGCCGCCTCCGGCACTTCGGCCGCCTCCACGGGCACCATCAGGCACTTCTCGGCGCCCATCGCCCGCGCGGGCTGCTGCGCGACGTTCAGCCAGCACCAGGTCAGGTTCTGGACCTCGGCACCCAGGTCGGCGGCCATCCGCCAGGCGAAGCCCACCTGAGCGGGCAGGTCGTCGGCCAGGATCAGCACGCCCTCTCCGTCCAGCGCAACCGTTGCGGCCGGCAACCCGATCCAGGATTCCCGCACCAGCAGGTCCGACGCAAGCGCCAGCGCCAACGTGCGGCACAGCAGGTAGGGGTTGCAGTCGAGGAGCGTGACCTGCGAGCTGCGGGGGCAGTAGTAGGCCGCCGGAGGGCGCCCCTCCATGCCCATGGCCACGGTAACCGTACCGCGGGGCGCGTGCGCGTCCGCCTCGGCCGGCGCCGCATACCAGTTCTCCTGCCACCGCCGGCAGGTATGCACGTCATTGGTGTGCAGGGACACCTCGGCCGTTCCCAGCCGGGCGGTCGCCGTAAAGACCGGCTCATCGCGCAGCCGCGTCTCCGCCACCTTACCGAGCGCCTTCATCTTCTCGGGGCTGACCGCTGTCTCCAGCGCCTCCGGCCACCGCACGGTATCTGCCAGGAGAATCACACAGGGGCCCCGAAACGTGGTTTTGGTTGTGGAAGTCCTGCCGATCATCGCAACGCAGAGGTCGTTCACAGGGAGATAAAGCCCCCACTCGTGCCACCCAACAAACAGGATTGTAGCATAACCGGCCCAATTAGTCAACACTTAAAATCCTCACGGCCGCATATGCATATTCGTAACGCTCTACACAGAAACCCCTTACGATATATAATCCGTCGGACACTCATGCCCCTCCGCCCGTATCACACCAGGCGCCGTTCGCCGATCCGGACGGGACAATGGCGGCAGGTCATCCGCCGGTCCAGTCAAACATGCCGGTCAGGCCTGTCGTGCGCTTCTCCAGCAGTTCCTCGTAGACCCGCTGCGCGGAGTCGGGGCACGCCGTCTCGTAAAGCCCGTCCACCTTCACCCGGCCCTCGCGCAGCCAGCGGAGGGCGGTGCGGAAATTGTCGAATATGCCGTGGGGCGAGAACTGGTCGGCGTGGCGAGGTATCTCCCATTCCCAGCCGCCGCGCAGCGTAGCATACTGGTGGAAAACGGCATCGAGCAACTCGTGCGCCCCCAGATCGGTTCTGGCCTGCCAGGGAACGCCGATCAGCACCACCTCCCCTTTGCGACGCACCGCCCGGCAACCGTCCAGGGCGGCCTGCTCGTGTCCTGAACACTCCCCCACCAGCGCCACCCGGCCCGCGATGCTGTCATCGTCCAGCGGCACGGCCTCTCGAACGTCCCCCAGCCCCACCGATTCGGCGAGCGCGCGCCTCTCGGCCACCGGTTCGCACCCCACCACGCGGTAGCCGCACGAGGCGAACATCTGCGCGGTCAGGTTGCCCACAAGGCCCAGCCCCGTCACCAGCACGATCTCCCCGGGGCGGGCGCGGGTGGTCATCAGCGTCGTCATGCTGACGCCCATCAGCCGGGCGAAGACCGCCGTGGCCGCGGGCAGCCCGTCGGGAACTCTGACGGCGTCGGTCCGCTCGCACCGCTGGCGGGACTGGTGGTTGCCCATGGTGAAGGCCAGGTCGCCCGGCGAGATGTCCTCCACTTCATCCCCCGTGTCTTCCACACGGAAAACTGCCGCGTATCCGGGCCGGAAGGGGAAACGATCGCCCAGGAATCCGGCGTTCAGCTCCGTGCCGGGGCTGACCAGCGACACCAGTGTGCTGCCGCGCAGTTCGGTCGGGCCGAGGGGGCCGCCGTCAAAGTCAACGGCCCTGAGGTCCGCCCGCCGCTCGCCTGTAAACACGATCCCCTGGGTTTCGTCGGCGCTCATTTCAGTTCCACCCCCAGCTCCTCGGCGACAGCGCGCACGTAATCGGCCGCCTTCGTGTACTCCTCCTCGCCCGGCAGGTGCTCCAGCATCAGCGGCACGTCGTGCTCCAGCGCGTCCAGCTCGCG
>CAYVBE010000135.1:0-11907 GCA_964448935.1 uncultured candidatus Brocadiaceae bacterium | reverse complement strand
GGTACTACCACGGCTACCGCAAGGGGTTCACTGCCGAGGTGGACGCCGGCGTTAAGGGTCTGGAGGGGACCTCCTTCCCGGAGCGCAAGTCCGAGTGGTGGCGCCGCGCGCTGCGCGAGGCGGGCGCGGACATCTGGATGGGCTGCATCGGCTGCGGCGCTTTCGTCGAGGACGGCCGGGCGCGGGGCGTCGTGGTTGCCACTCCGCAGGGGCGCGGAGTGGTGCTGGCGGACGTGGTGATTGATTCGACCGGAAAGGCCGACATCGCGGCCGCCGCAGGCGCCGAGTGCCTCTACACCGACGGCTCGCACGTGGCGGTCCAGGGCACCGGTCTGCCTCCGCGGCCGCCGGGTGACGGCTATGTCAACACCGACTGGACCATCACCGACGACACCGACATGCTGGATATCTGGCGGGCGTTCATCCAGGCGCGCGAGAAGTTCGCCGGCGCCTACGACCTGGCCCAGATCGTGGATTCCCGCGAGCGCCGGCGCATCGTGGGCGAGGTCATCATATCGCCGCTCGACATCCTGCTGGAGCGGCGGTTCCCGGACACGGTGGCGATCGGGAAGTCCAACTTCGACACCCACGGCTACACCATCCATTCCCGGTTCACCATCAAGCCCCCCGACATGGCCGGCATGACCGCCTGCATACCGCTCCGTGCGCTCGTGCCGCGCGGACTGGAAGGTATGTTGGTGACCGGCCTGGCCATAAGCGCCCACCGCGACGCCATGCCCATCCTGCGCATGCAGCCGGACATCCAGAACGAGGGCTACGCGGCGGGGCTCGCGGCAGCCATGGCGGTTCAGGCGGGCGTGCCGCCCCGGGAGGTGGACATCGAGACGCTGCAGGCGCAACTGGCCGAAAAGGACGTTTTGCCGGATTGGACGCTGGAGGAATCGGGCGACTGGCCGCGTCCGCCGGAGCAGGTGAAGCGGGCGGTTGCGCAGGTCACCGACGACTATGAGGGCATAGACCTGATCCTGGCCCAGCCGGAGGACTCGCTGCCCATGCTGCGGGAGGCGCTCCAGACGGCGGAAGATTCGCGCGAGGAACTGGTGTATTCGCAGATACTGGGAATGCTGCGCGACGACTCGGGCGCAGAAATCCTGGCGTCGGAGGTCCGCGACCGCGCATGGGACGACGGTTGGAACTACCGTGGCATGGGGCAGTTCGGCGCCAGCCTCAGCCGCGTGGACTCTCTGATCATCGCCCTCGGCCGGACCGGCTCCTCCGTGGCTATGGAGCCCATCCTGGACAAGGTGAAGCAGCTCGACGCCGACAAAGACTTCTCCCACCACCGCGCCGTTGCCGAGGCGCTGGAGTCTCTGGCCGACCCGGCAGCGGCCGAACCGCTGGCCGAGTTGCTGGGCAAGCAGGGCATGTCCGGCCACGCCTGGACGGAGATCGGCGAGGCCGCCGAGTCTGCGAGAAGCGGCGGCTCTAACGATGTAGTCCCCCGCCGCCACTCGCTGCGGGAACTCATCCTGGCCCGCGCCCTCTACCGCTGCGGCGACCACGAGGGCAGGGGGGAGGCCATCCTCCGCGAGTACGCAAAGGACCTGCGCGGCCACCACGCCCGCCACGCCCGCGCCGTGCTGGCGGGCGACGAACTCTAAGACGCGGCGGCGCCACGAGATTTTCCTTACACTGGAGCACCCGATGCCACACTGTATGAGAATAGCCCTCCAACTGTGCGTCCTGACTGCCCTGACGTTGGGTCCGGCGGACAACCTGGCGGCCGAAGTCGAGTCCGTGCACCCGGTGGACATTCTGCAGGCGATACGAGACGAGAAGGACGTCAAGCCCGTGGGCGAAACACTGGAGATCGTGGTGCCGCGCAATGGCACGGCTTCCGGCATGGTCGTGGTGCGGGGTCGCGGCCTGCACGATCTGGACGTCGGCATCGAGCCACGTGGCGAGCATGCCGGACCACCTGCGGAAGCATGGCGGATATTCTACGCCCACAAACGGAACCTGCGGGAGCCGCACGGCTGGAAGGTGGCCAGAGAGCGGCGCGAGGCCGAGAAGGAGGGCGAAGACCCCGACGAGGCCGAACGGCAGTTCCGGCGCTTGCGCAAGCCATTCTTCGATCCGTTGCTGGAGACGCCGCTGGAGGAAAAGTCCGAGCATTTTCTGCTGCCGGCCGGGGACCTGCTGCCGGTGGTCGTGCAAGTCAGTTTGCCGCGCGATACTGCACCGGCTACATACGGCTACAGCCTGCGGATTGGGGGCAAGGCCGTGCCGGTAGATCTGAAGGTATCCCCATATTTGGCGCCCGATCCGGAGGACTACACCGTCTATAGTGGTTTTGCGTGGTCGGAGATGAACGTGGCGCGGCGCTACGGTGTGGAGCCGTGGTCGGCGGAGCACTGGCGGCTGGTGGAGCGCGAACTGGCCCTGCTGGGCGCACTGGGCAACAAGCCCCTGGTGGTTACCGTGCTGCCGGACAACTACCTGAGCGAGGAACACGCCAAGGTGCGCTTCCGCAAAGAGGGCGGGGCCTACGTGCCGGATTTTACCATCGTGGACCGCTATCTCGACCTCTACCAAGAGCACGTGGGGCAACCCCGGCCCCTGATCCTCCACCTGTGGAACATGGCGGTGTACGGCCTGACTGGCAAGCACGCCAAACACCCCGCCAGGCCGCTGAGCGAGGTCCAGGTTCCCCTCTCGGTAATCAAGCAGGACGGCAGCCTGGCCGTGGAAACCGTGCCGCCCCCGCACAGGGCGGGGCCGGGGGCGCCCTGGGGAAGGCTTCTGGAGGGGATGCAGGAACGCATCGCCGCCCGCGGCTGGCCCGCCGATTGCCTGCTGCTTGGCACCCCGAGCGACCAGCGGCCGCGTGTCGAGACGGTCGAGGCGTTCCGAGAGATCGCGCCGGACATCCATTGGGCCATTTTCGGCCACTGGCACGCCACCAGCCTGGAGGCCCATCCCGACCTCGGTTACTGGCAGGTTCCCGCTACGGGGCTGCGGGTCGGGCACATGGTTAAAGTCTGGGCGCCGGAACTCACCTGGCCACGCCAGGAGGGGATCATCGGTGGATGGAACCGCCCTCTGACCGACTACTCTTCCATGCGCAACTACCTGGGGTACTACGTTCCCTTCTCGCAGTGGCGCATGCTGCCCGACGGCTCGTGCGTTACGGGTCGCCGCGACCCGGAGGGCAAGAACCGGCAAACGGACATCTTCCGCCGTACGGCTTACGCGGGCGGCCAAGAGTCGCCCAGCGCCGGCGGATTCGCCCGCGTCCCGTTTGATTTCTGGCTTTTCGCGGAGTACGACATGGTCTTGCACCGAGGAAACGACCTCTACGAGACGGACCTGGCTTTTCCCGGCATCGTGCGGGCCAACTCGCCCTGGCTCATCTACAGCGGCCCGCAGGGCCCCGTGCCTACCATCCGATACGAGATGTTGCGGGAGGGCCTTCAGGAGTGCGAGGCCCGCATCACGATCGAAAGGGCGCTGCTGGGCCATCCCGACGCGCTTGGGGAGCCGCTGAGGCGTGAGTGCGTTGACTTCCTGGGCCGGCGCATCAAGGTTATCAGCCGCTCGGGTCGATGGGAATTCTACGGTGGCCTGGGATACGGCCAGCCCAACACCCACTGGGGCGTCGCTGAGGACTGGCGTGCCATGACGGCCACTTTGTTTCAACTCGCCGCCCGGGTCCAGGGCTTGGTCGCCAGATGATTGTGTATTCTTTTGCGCTTTAGGAGCATTGTGACACTGCAAGCGGATAATACCCATGACACAGATACGTGACCGCAGTTCCATCGTCCGCTCGATGTTGGCGGCGCTGCTCGTTGCGCTCCTGGCCTTTTGTGTCCGCCCCGCCCTGGGCCTGATCAACCCCGACTTCACGCCCGTGCAACTCACCCAGGAGGCCGACGCGGTCCTGACTGTGAAGACGAGATTCAACCCGCAGGACGGTATCCTCACCGCCGAGCGCGCCGAAGTCATCAAGGGGGAGTTCAAAAACGAGACGCTTGCCATCATGCCCCTGGAACCGCGTCTGATTCGGGGGCTGGAGGAGAATGTGTTTCATGGCGAGGAGCCGGTGCTCGGGCTGATGTTCGTCAGCCGCATGGAGGGCAAGGAAGGCGAGCTGGAAGAATCCGCCTACTTCAGCATGGCGGGCGGCTGGTACACGGTCTCGAAGGACGACGATATGTGGTGGATGACCGAGGGCGGCGAGGGCCTGGACCTGATGGCCGTCTGGGAAGGTCGGACCGATATGCTGGCCGGGGCGGTGCGCTACATCCACAGGGCGCAGGACCCCGAGGTGCCGGTGACGTCCGGCACGGCCTGGGCTTCGGCCCGGCAGGTCGGGCGGATCCCCGTGCCCGCCGGCGAGGAAGCGACGGCGCAGGTATCCGAGCTGCTGATCGGCCGCATCGCCGGTGTGCAGGGCCACGTAGCCTTCGTGCTCTCGCCCGCCGGCGACCGCGTGTTCGGGACCGACGCGGAGACGGGCGATTTTGCCGACATCACCGCGGATCTGGGCCTCTCCATTTCCTCGCACGCGGGCGCACTCGGTGATTTCAACGCGGACGAGCGGACCGATCTGCTTTCCTGGGATGGCGAGCGTCTGGCAGTGTATGCCCAGACTGAGGAGGGCATGTTCAGCGATTGGGGTGGGGGCACACCCGTGGAGGAGTGCCTGGGCCTCGATGCCCTGCCTGCGCCGTCGGACGGACAGGGTGCCTGCCTGGTCAGCACCACCACCTGGCCCGTTCGGGTAGTGTTCGAGAACGAGACAACCTGGGATTCCGCTGTCCTGAAGGGAGAAGGCGCGGAGTTCCCCGGGGCCGGCCTGAAGCAGGTCTATTCCTGCGTGGTCGCCGACTTCGACGGGGATACGTTGGTGGACATCCTGCAGCCCTTTCGCGCCGGTGCGCTGTTCTACCGGGGTGAGAAGGGCGGCGGTTTTGCGGCGCCCGAAAGGCAGGAGGGTCTGTTCGGCGGTTTCGGGGAGGTGCACCCCTATGTGTGCGATCTGGACGCCGACGCCATGCTGGACCTCGTGCTCATGGGCAAGGCCGGGCTGGCTGTCTGGCACAACGCGGGGGAGGGGCGCTTCGAGTCCTTTCTGCAGGTGGGCGAGCCCAACCGCTTCGTCCGGCCCGACAGCACCGGAGGCGCGGTGGGAGACCTGAACAACGACGGACGACAGGATTTCATGATCTTTTATCGCCGGGGCGGTGCGCAGGCTTACTTCAGCCGCGGCTTTGCCACCTTCGGCTACGGCAGGACGCTGGACCTCGCGGGTGAGGAGATGTTTCCTGAACCAACGCAGAGCCAGCGGGCCGGCCTGCTGCACGATTGGAACGGTGATGGGGCCCAGGACCTGATAACTGTGCTGGCCGAGGGCACCGTGTGGCTGGTCCGGCAGGGGACGGAGGGGCCGCCCCTGCTGGCCGCGGAGCTGAACCTCGCCCCGGTGGACTATGGCGGGGCGCCCGTCCGGGTGGTGGGGCGCATTCGGGACCGGACGCTGGGGGCGTGGAACCTGACCCCCGGAGGACCGCCGGCCCTGTTCAGCCGGGGGCAGCCCGGCCCGTTGAAGGTGGAAGTGTTCCGGGCGGGCGCCGGGGAGAAGGAAACGGCCGAGATAATGCTGGTGACGGGCCCCGTTCAGCGCCTTCTGCCGTGAGCTGCCAGCAACCGAGGGACGAGTCGAACTCAATATGGTGCAGTCATGACTGACCGGGAAGACGGACTGAGAAGCGTCTGGCTCGTCCGCCACGCCGAGAGCCGGGGGAATACGGGCCACGAAACGGATATTGACCCTCCGCTTTCGGCGCACGGCCGCCGGCAGGCGGGGCAACTGGCGCGGAATTTGGGGCACCTGACCTTCGGCCGGGTGTATGTGAGCCCCCTGAAGCGTGCGCGCGAGACGATGGAGTTGTCCGGGCTGTGTATGGAAAACGTTATCTTCGACTCACGCATCGTGGAGTGGCGGCCGGAAGGGCTCTACGATTCCGTGCTGCCCTACCAGACGCTACCCGAATACGGCGAAGCCGATGCGCACGACGCATGGCGGATGCCCTTCGAGGAGCGGATACAGTCCTTCGCCGACGAAGTGCGACAGCAGTCATTCGACAACGTGCTGGTCATCACCCACGGAGGCGTGTCCATCGGTCTGGTGGCTGCTTTCCTGGGGAAGGCGGACCCCTCCTCTCACAGTCCCGTCACGCTGCACCACATGCACAACACCGGCATCGCCCGCCTGCGCCTGAGTGCTGACGGGCGGGAGTGCCGCCTGGCCATCTGGAATCACACCGGTCACCTCGGCCCCTTGGGCGAGGTGGGCCAGTCGCCTCCGTAACCGAATCTCGATGCATTCCACCAGCTACTGAGGCAGTTTTGGATGCCACAGCGCGGCGGCTGGCGCAGCGGCTGGGGATTCGTTATCATTTCCCGTAAGAGGGTCGGCCGCGCCTCGGACCCGAACGTCTCCCCGATCGAAGGAGTTGAGGAATGGGCCGTTATGATGACCTGCCGCTTGTTGACTGTCACATGCACATGCGGGGCGACATGGTGAGCGTCGAGAACCTGCACGGCCTCATGGAGGCGTGCGGCTACGACGGCATGTCGCTGATGTGCATCGCCCTACGCGATGACCGGGGCCTGAAGACCGGCCTGCTCGGGCTGCTGTTCAAAGCGCTGCATCCGGGCAGGGTCTACGCCTTCGGCGGGCTGCGGCACCCGGAATCGGGAACCGTTCCGGACGCGCGGCCATATGCGGCACAGGCCCGCCACCTGGTGGCGCTGGGCTGCGACGGCATCAAGATGATCGAGGGCAAACCCACCACGCGGAAGATGCTCGGGCGTCCGCTCGACACCCCGGAGTACGACGGGCTGTACAGCTACCTGGAGGAGGAGTCCGTGCCCGTGCTGTTCCATGTGGCGGACCCGGAGACCTTCTGGGATCCCGAGCTGGCGCCTCCGACGGCGCATGAACGGGGGTGGTTCTACGGTGACGGTTCCTTCACCGGCAAGGAGGAACTGTATGCCGAGGCCGAGGGCGTTCTGGCGAAACACCCGGACCTCCGGGTGGTCTTCGCCCATTTCTACTTCCTCTCGGCCGATCTGGACCGGCTGGAACGGTTCCTGGCCGACCACCCGAACGTCGGTGTTGACATAACACCCGGCAGCGAGATGTACGCGAACTTCTCCGTTCAGACGGACCGGGCGCGGGAGTTCTTCTGCGACCATGCCGACCGCATATTCTTCGGCACGGACATCATGGGCGGCTGGGAGCCCGACCCCGACCTGGCGCAGAGAGAGACGACGCGGGTGGCCGGCATGCGGCGGTTTCTGGAGACGGACGATGAGTTCGAGTGGTGGGGCCTCGATCTGCACGGCATCTCCCTGCCGCGCGAGGCACTGGCTGCCATCTACGGGGGCAATTTCCGCCGCTGGGCGGGTGAAAGGCCCCGGAACGTCCCCATCTCGAATATTCTGTCGGAGTGCGAACGTCTTGAAAAGCTGACGCGTGAGGCCGGACTTTCCGGCGTCGCAGACGACCTGGTGGTGATCCGCAAGCGGTTCGAGGAAACCGCGGGATAGCGTCGGACGCGGCCGCGTCAGGTGAAAGATCTCGGCTTGCCCGGCATGCGCTCCTCGGAGAGCGGCTATGGGCAGGCAGCAGCAGAGAGGAGTAATGATGATGTCTTTTCGGCGATTCAACCGCAGTTCTAAGCGGTGTCGTATGATTGCCGTATTGGGGCTTCTGTTGTGGTCTGTGGGTGCCGGAATTGTCGGTGCGCAAGTGGAGCAGGGAATACTGAACATCCACGCGACGTTCTCCGGCGACCCGAGCCGGGAAGTGACGGTGAGCTGGCGCACCGAGGCGCCGCTCGAAGCGCCCGTCGTGCGCTACCGCCCGGCAGACTCGTCCGAAGCCGATTGGGCCACGATCCGCAAGGCGGAGACCGTCGAATCTGCGGGCGGCTTTAACCATCACGTCCGGCTCAGCGACCTGCAGCCCGACCGGCGCTATACCTACCGGGTATCCGGCCCCGACGGTGCGTCGGGACCCCTCTGCACGTTCCGCACTGCGCCTGAGGGCAGAGAGGACTTCACCTTTGCGGTCGTGGGCGACGTGCAGGGGGACGAGCGCCCTTCGGCCACCTGGCAGACCCTGGGCCGGTGGATAGCCGAACGCGACGTGGCCTTCATGCTTCTTCTGGGCGACCTGGTTCAGACGGGAGGGAACCAGGCGCAGTGGAACGTTTTCTTCAACTCTGCCCACCCCGACAGCGACCGCAGCCTGTTCCATTCCACCGTCATCATGCCCTTGCTGGGCAACCACGACCACCACATCACGGCCGAGCAGGAAGAGGCCGGCGACCTGCAGGCGGGCGTGCAGAAATACCTCGACCAGTTCCGCCTGCCGTCCAATGAGAACGAAACGCTGAACGGCCGGAACTACACGTTCACCTACGGCAACGCACGCCTGGTCATCCTCGACACCTCGGGCCACGGGCCCGATGGTTCCACACACGTCCAGCAGACGCAGTGGCTTTCCTCCCTGAATCTGGAGGACCGCCCGTGGGTGCTGGCCGCGCACCACGTGCCGGTTTTCCGCTTCCGGAACCACGTGCCCTCCTCCAGCGCCCGCAACGTATGGCGGCCTCACTTCTACCGCCGCTACATGGACGTGGTGTTCAACGGGCACAATCACAGCCACGCGGTGAGCTGGCCACTGAGGGCGGAGGACCTGGACGGCTGGGACGGCGGGCGCGGCTTTGCCGGGCCGTGGCAGGCGCGGGAAGACGTTGACAGTGAGTCGGGAATGGACAGCCTGTTCCTGCTGGAGGAGAACGATGCGGTGCGCTACGAGGGCTACCAGACGGCCGGCCGTGCGGTGAGAACGATGGCTCTGGGGACGCACCAAAGCCACACGCACGGAAGCCACGTGATAGACGCCCGCCGTTCCCTGAAGCCGATAGATACCACCCGGACACGGGAACTTTGGATGGGCTACGCCTACAAGAAACTGGGCAAATACTACGGCGGCGGTGGGTGGGAGCTGGTTGACAGCAGCCGGGGGGACCGATTCATCCGCGTCGGAACCACCAGGGTCATGGAAGATGGTCGGTACGGTCACTTCCAGGTCAACCTGGCCGGAGAGTCCGCCGTTTCCCGCCGGCCCATCATCGAGGAGGGAAAAATCCCGGAAACTCCTTTCTTTGTGTTGGTGAAATTCGCCTTCGAGCCCGACCACGCCGTCGCCCGTCTAAAGGCCTACCGCGCGCCGGAGCCCCTGCCTCACGAGGAGCCGGAGGACTGGGACCTCGTCGTGGAAGCGGACGGCGACTGGGCACTGAAGTTCGACACGCTGGTTCACGGAGGGTCGCCCCCCAACAGGCTGGAGGTGCTGGACGAGTTTCGGCTGGGCGAACGTATGACCGACGTGCTGCTTGTGCCCGAGGGGGGCGCAGCCGAGCGGAAACCGTTGGTGGAGGAACGCTTCGAGGCCGCCCCCACTATAGACCGCGAGCACGGGGTGGTCTATTACGATGGGGGCGGCGTCAACTCCAGCGGCCCGGCCCGCGACGAGTGGTTTGTCCGCTTTCGCGAGAATGCTCCGCGCATGCCCCTGGTGGGCCTTGTGACGGTTACCGAAAAGACTCTGCGGGTCCGCACCTGCTTCTACGACGACTTTGAGCAATACGAAGCCGGCGACGTATTCAACGAGTTTCAACTGCGCCAGCCGCAGTAACTCGTCTCGTTTTCTCAGCGCTCGAACAAGCACGCCAGCGGTTCACCTCGCTGGTTTGGGAAGCGGCACGGCATGACCGAGTTCCCTCTGGATCAGGCGTCCGATCGGACGAAGGCCACGCCCAGCACTTCGTCCGGCTGTTCGAGGGCTGCGGTGATCCCCTCGTCCACGTTCTCCAGTGGGATGGTGTGGGTGGTTAGCGCATCCACGTCCAGCCGGCCCTCGGCGATCAGCTTCATGCACAGGGCCAGGTTGGTGCGCGTGGTCCAGCGCATGAAGACCGGGGGATAGTCAGTGCCGTATTCCCATTCTTCATCGTGGTAACCGGGACCGGTGCGGCCGGCGCGGCGGATGTCGAGGTTGGTGGGCGTGGCGGGGCACTCGAACCGCGCGCCGCCCACGACGATGATGCGGCCCATCGGGTGGCCGTCGGGGGAGCACTTCATGGACTCCGTCAGGCGCGCCAGCGTCTCGTAGGCGTCGCCTCCGTAGGCGATGACCGCCGCGTCCAGGCCGTCGCCGCAGGTGAACTCCTCTGTCGCCGCGACCTCATCGCCGACATCCACGGCTGCGTCTATACCCCAGCCCTGGGCCACCTCGCGCCGAAAAGCGATGGGCTCCCACCCGATGACGAAGTTGCCGGCCAGCCGGTATAGCTGCGCGGTCAGTTGGCCGACGAGTCCGAGACCGGCCACGCCGACCCACTCGCCGAACTCCGGCTCGCCGCGGCGGAGCGCGTTCAGCGCCGTGGCCGCCAGGTGGCCGTAGGAGCCCTGGACGAAGGAAACCTCGTCCGGCAGCGGCACGCAGAGGTGGTGCGGTACGACGGCGTAGTCGCCATGCACCGCGTAACCGGCGCCCATGCAGGTCACGCGGTCGCCCGCCGCGAATTCCTCCACGCCCGGGCCGACCTCCAGGACCACTCCGGCGTTGGCGTAGCCGAACGGGCGCGGTTCGGCGTCCGGGTCGGGGTCCTCGCGCATGGCGCACAGGCGGCGCCACCCGCCCAGCTCCGTCCCGGGGCTGACCAGCGAGGCGTGGACCTCCACCAGCACGGCGCCGGGTTTCAGCGGCGGCACGTCCTGCTCGACCAGACGTATGTGGCCATCGCCGCAGACGGCGGCCACGCGGCGCTTCCTGGGTGTGGGCTTTGTGGACGGGGTGGACATGGTGAACACCTCCCGATCGCTGAGTGCTATGCTTCGATGAAGCGCTTGAAGAATGCAATCTCGCGGCGAACCATCTCCATGAACTTCCCTTCGGGCGCCTCGAATTCGCAGTGGATGCTTACCGGACCGTCGTAGCCGACGTCGGCGAGACTCTCGAAGACCTCCGTCCAGTCCACCATGCCCTCGCCGGCCTGCACCAGGCGCACCTCCGTGCTGCCGTGCCCGTTCTTCTCGTTGCGGGTCAGCAGGACGTCTTTGGCGGCCAGGATGCTCAGGTAGTTGCGCGCCATGGCCAGCCCGGCGGGAAATGCCTCACCGTTGATTGCCATATGGCAGGGGTCCAGGTATGCGCCGAGGCACTCGGCATCGAAGCCGCTCAGCAGGTGCATCAACGACGCGACGTTCATCCCCATGTACCAGCCGCTGTGGCAGTGGTAGCAGACTTTGACCCCGTATTCGCGGGCCGGCTCCTGCCACTGCGCCAGGATACCGCGCACGCGCTCGACTTCCTCGGTGTAAACATGCTCGTCCGGCCGGTAGCGGAAGTAGCCGAGCTTCAAGAGGCCGACGCCGGCCTCCGCCATGCCGCGCAGGATCGGCAGCGCGGTGGGATGGGAGGGCTCCAGCAGGTCGAAGTTGGCCGTCACCATCGGGATATCCAGGTCGTTCTGCCGCATGAGTTCGGCCATGCGGGGCAACTCCTGCTCGGCGTTGTCCGGATTCACCGGATGCCCGGGCCGGACGGCCAGGTCATAGCCCGCGACACCCAGGTCTTGCGCCAGTTCAACGAGTTCCGCCGGTGTCCTGTCCTTGAAATGCTTCGAGAACACGATGCCTTTCATGGTCGCTCCTTGCCGAGGGTATCCGATGTGTGGTTGGTACTTGTAACGGATCCGGGGGTTGGTTTCACGTCCGGCGGCCGCTTGACAGGTTTGGGCTGCACACTACACTGTGAGGAACGAAGACCGGCTCGTGCCCGTGATGAGAACCCTCCCCGGCGCT